>NZ_JARAXF010000016.1:0-234373 GCF_033793745.1 Streptomyces sp. ME19-01-6
CTGACCGGCACCCCTCTCGGCGGAACCCGCACCTCCCACCTCGAAGCCCTCATCCTCGCGGCCTGAGCGCCCGAATTACGCCTTTGCCAGCAGAGTCCTGAAGGCCGGGGCATCCTCCGGGGATCCCGGTGAAGCGCCCGGTGGGCGTCTTGCGTGGCTGGCCCCGCTCGGCGAGCCGGTTCAGCTTGGATGGTGTTTCCTCATGCCGGGCCGTAACAAATCTGCGGGTCGGCCCCACTACCTCACAACAGCACTTTCACCGAGGCTTACGGGAGGTACCGGCGGTGGCCGATGGATGAGACTGACGACGCAGACCGCTTCACTGCCATATACGACGCATGCCGACAGCGTGTATGGGCCTACGCTGCCGCACGCGCCGGACAACAGGCCGCCGACGATGCGGTCAGCGAGACGTTCGCCGTGGCATGGCGACGGATCCGCGACGTCCCGGAGTCGCCGCTGCCCTGGCTGCTTGGCGTCGCCCGCAACGTGCTGCGCGACAGCACCCGCGCGAACAGGCGGTGGCAGTCGTCCGCAAGCCGTCTGCCACCCAGTTGGACGGACCCGGCTGAGGAGGACGTCGCCGTCCTCGTCACGGAGCGCATGACGCTGCTGCGTGCCCTGGCCACCCTCCACGAGGACGACCGCGACCTGCTGATTCTGACCGCTTGGCAGGGTCTCGACCAGCGGGAGGCCGCGCAGGTCCTCGGCTGTGCTCCGACCACGTTGCGGGTGCGCCTCCACCGGGCTCGCAAGCGGCTCGTACGGGCCCTCGACAACGTGGTGAACGAGGCCCGGGACGGGACCTCGACGGGCGAAACGGCTGGGTCTTCGGGCCTGCATCCGACTACACCCCGCCCCCGTGTCCGAATCGCAGGAGAGGAAGTCCGTTGAAGCGCTCGATGAACCACGATGTGATGCAGCGTTTGGCCAACGCCCGCCCCGCCCACTTGGATCCCGACCTGCCGGTGGCTCCGCAGACACGGACGGCCGAGTTGCAGCGGGCAATGCTCAAAACCACAGGCACAACGGCTGTTCCGGCCACACGTCGCCGCTTGCCGGTCCGCCCGGCCTGGGGCATGCTCGCCGCCGCCACGGCCGTCGCCGTCGTCGTGGTTGCCACGGCCTCCGAACCCGGCAGCCACCAGCAGGCTTACAACTGGCACTTGGGGACACCGCGCGCGCAGGCCGACAAGCTCTCCGCCAGGCATGTTCTACTGGCTGCAGCTCAGACGGCACTCAAGGAGCAGCCCGCCGAGGGCCGCTACTGGCGGGTCGACTACGACCTGTGGCAGCAGTTCGCGGCGCGCAACGGGGACGACAAGTACGCTGTCGCCGGCGGCTACCACGCAACGGACTGGTCGGACACGAAGACCGGCACGTTGCACGGGCCTGCCGAGACTGTCCCGTACGCTCCGGCAACCGAGGCGGACGAGGCGGCATGGAAGCAGGCAGGGTCGCCGAACCCGGTACCCGTTCAGGAGGGTGTGCCCTACCTACCGGTGGGGTTCGAGGAGGGTGACAAGCTTCGGATCCTGGGCGACCCGGCAGACGCCGCCCAGGTCGAGCGGGTCTCCCGCCCCGGCAGCGCCCCCGGCAAACCGTACGTGATCGGTCGGGCGGTCGACTTGCCCGAGCTGCAAGCCTTGCCTGCCGATCCGGACAAGCTCAAGGCCGACCTCCTCACCGGTTACACCGGCCGGGCGAAGCGGCTGAGCGCGTCCCGCGAGGAGTTCTTGTTCGATGCGGCCCAGGGACTGATCCTCGACCTTCCGGTCAGGCCTGCCGTCCGCGCCGCGGCCTTCCGGATGCTCGCCGATTTGGACGGCATCACCGTACTCGACCACGTCACCGACGTCAGTGGCCGGACGGGCACAGCTGTCACTATCAACAAGGAGGGCAGGGGCGGGGGAACGGCTCAGCACCGGATCATCTTCGACCGGGCGACGTCCCGTGGCCTCACCGCCGACACGGTGGTGGTCGAGCCCACCGGGGACTACGTCGGCTTCAAGCCAGGTGCAATCGTCTACTCGCAGGTGGTCAAGAAGACCGAGTGGACGGACGAGAAACCTGCGGAGACGACCGGAAGCTGACCCTGAAGGCTGTCCGGCCTGGTCACCGCCGGTTCAAGTTCTTGTCCGGGCCAGGCGAACGCCTGGCCTCGGGCCCTGCAGGACGCGACGCCGCCGGTGCGTTCGAGACGGGCTAGCTCGTATGTTGAGGTTCGCGGCGCGCGTGACGCCGCTTCGAGGGCGTTGATGAGCTCGTCCAGGTATCCCTCCGCCCAGGCGCGTGCCGCGTCCAGCAGCTCGAGGTCGCGTACGCCTACGGACTGCGACGCAACGAGACGAGGGCTCTCGACCTCACCGACTTGGTTCGCGTGGGCGTATCAGCGGCAAGCACGGCTGGACGACGCGCGAAACCTGGCTGTCCATGCAGCCGACGGGGTCGAGAGGGACCACAGCGACACCCCGGCGGGATTGCGCGTATGGGGCGGCCTGTGTTGATGTCGGCTGCCACAAGCCACGCCCGGAGCGGCGACTACGAGCGCGCCGGCGACATGATGGTGACGGCCGAAACGGCAGCGGAGCGGCTCGCCAAGATGCCGACACCACAAGACGGCAAGCTACTGAGCGTCTTCAGTAAGTCCTCCGTTCGCATTGAACGAGTCCGGCTGGCTGTCCAGCACGAACGGCCGACCGAGGCTCTGTCTTGCTCGTGGAATGCGTCTGTCCAAAGACACGCCGCCGTCATGGCGAACCTGGCTGCTGCTGGATGTCGCCCGCGCACACAC
This sequence comes from Streptomyces sp. ME19-01-6, assembly GCF_033793745.1. Classification (NCBI taxonomy): domain Bacteria; kingdom Bacillati; phylum Actinomycetota; class Actinomycetes; order Kitasatosporales; family Streptomycetaceae; genus Streptomyces; species Streptomyces sp. ME19-01-6. The sequence continues at coordinate 2,795 of NZ_JARAXF010000016.1, forward strand.
GGACCTGGGCAACGGGGAGGGGGCCGTCAAGGCACTGGAGTCGCTGAGACGCCACGCTCCCGCATGGATGCGGCACCACACCCTTGCTGTGGCCATCGTGCGTGACCTGTGGAACTGGCCGTCACATCCCGCCGGAGTCAGGCCACTCGCCCAGTTCCTGGGCATCGTCGATTAGCGTCCTGAGACTACGTAACGCGTTCCCTGTTGTTCCTGCTCAAGTCTCGCCAGGCTCGGCCTGTCAGGACCCCCGCGACCGTGCAGCCGGCCCGGGGGCGTGGCCAACGCTGAAGAGGAGCGCCAACATGGAGCACATTACTGCGCGAATCGTGGAAGGGCTGCGCCGGTTACTGTCTCCGGCCTCAGCACGTCATCGGTCCCTCGGCGTCCCGACCCCCATGCGATCCGTCGATACTCCCACCTTGACGCTTCCACGAATCCTTGCCGTGCCGATCGTCGACTACGACCCAGCTCCGCCGTACGTGGACGCGTACCTGCGGACGTGCGAGGGCACCCGGTGAGCGCGGCCACGCCATCACATGAGCCTCACGAGGGTTCCAGCCCGCACCCCACCCCACGGGAGCTGGAGCAGCGCGCGGAGGCTTTGGGCGAGGAAGTCCGCAAGCAACTGGACCGGTGGCGCGGGGGCGAAGTCGCCCATGGTGCGCCGGTGTCCCCGCCCATCGGTGTGGTGGTACATGTCGTGGGGGCTAGGCGGTGACCGGGTTGAACGGTTTGCGGCTGCTGCCATGGTCCAGCCCGGACGGTCGGCCGTGCTACTTGGCTGCGGACGGCACCGACAGCCGGCTGAGCCGACGGGCAGATGAACGCGTCTGCCGGTGGACAGCGACAGTCAGGTCGATTCCGAAGGCGGCGCGGACTGCGGCAACGTGTCAGGCAGCGGAGGGGAGACATCGTGACCCACTGGGAGATCAGCCCCGTCCCGGGGCGGGGCCTGCATCGCGCCGACGCTGGCGCCCTCGCGCTGCCGCTCCGGATCAGCAGCGGTGGGCAGCACCTCGCCGTCGCCGAACTGCGGCTGACGCTTGCCTCGGCGGAGCAGTTGCACGCGGCTCTGTGCTACGCGTTGGACGGGCAGCTCCCGCCCGACGGCGCCCCCGAGTGCCGTCAACCGGTCCACTACCCGGGCGGCCGACAACGGTACTGAAACAAGCCGCCTGCCCTTGCCGCGGCCTGCCCCGAGGCGGCAGGGACGGGCGGCTTCCCTGCGGCAGCGTGGATCACACCGGCCGCCCCGTCAGTTCACCGCTACCCAGGAGTAGCGGTGTTCGGGGCGGCCGGTGTCGCCGTATTTGAGGGTGAGGCTGATCCGGCCCGCGTGTTCCAGGTACTTGAGGTAGCGCTGGGCGGTGGAGCGGCTGATGCCGGTGCGCTCCGCGACCTCATGTGCGGAGAGCGGGTGTTCGGCCTGGTCCAGGGCGCGGCGGATGAGGTCGACGGTCGGCGCGGAGTGGCCCTTGGGAAGCGCGGTGCGGGCGGTCGCGTCGGGGGCCCGGAACGCGCCGAAGATACGGTCGACCCGCTCCTGGCCCGTCTCACCGCGCCCGCCGACACCCTCGAGCGTATGGCGCAGCGCCATATAGCCGTCGAGCTTGGCCCGCAGCCCCGCGAAGTTGAACGGCTTGACCAGGTACTGCAGCGCGCCGTACCGCATGGCGGCCTGGACGGTGGCGACGTCGCAGGCCGCCGTCACCATGATCACATCAGCGTGGTGGCCGAGCTGCCGCATCCGCCGCACCAGGGTCAGCCCGGTCTCGTCGGGCAGGTAGTGGTCGAGCAGGACGAGGTCGACGTGGGTGCGCTCCAAGGTGGCCAGGGCCTGGGCGGCGGTATGGGCGCGGGCGGCGACCCGGAAGCCGGGCACCTGGGCCACATACGCGGAGTTGATCTCGGCGACGTGGAAGTCGTCGTCCACGACGAGGACGTCGATCATCGTGACTCTCCCGCTGCGGTGAGCTGCTGGATGGGCGTGTTGTCTGCGTGGCCGCCGCCGGCCGGGACCTTTTCCCGCCCGGACGAGACAGAGGCCGGGGCCGGGATCAGCTCCGGGTCCGGGGTCAGGTCCGGGTCCGGGGCCAGCTCCGGGGCAGGGGCTCCGTCCAGGTCGAGCGCCTCGGGGAGGACGACGGTGAACACCGCGCCCCCGCCCGCCCGGGCGGTGACCCGGGCCATGCCGCCGTACCGCTCGGCGAGCCGCCGCACCAGGGCAAGACCGATGCCCCGGCCGCGCGGGGACAGCGCCGGGGAGGGGGCGGCCCGCTTGGTGGACCAGCCCTCGGCGAAGATCTGCTCGCGCATCCCGGGCGGCACGCCCGGCCCGTTGTCGCTGACGCGCAGTACGGCGGTGGTGCCCTCGGCGCGCAGCTCGACCTCGATGAACGGGTCGGGGCGGGGCTGCGAGGCCACGGCGTCCAGCGCGTTGTCGATCAGATTGCCGAGCACGGTCACCAGGTCGCGCGGGTCGACCACCCGCTCGGACAGCAGCGACTGGGGCGAGACGCGCAGGGCCACCCCGCGCTCCGCCACGATGGCGGCCTTCCCGACCAGCAACGCCGAGAGCAGCGGATCGCGCACCCGCTCGGAGATCTGCTCGGCGGAGGCCCGGTGGGTGTCGGTGAGGCCGGAGATGAATTCCGCCGCCCGCTGGTACATCCCGAGTTCGAGCAGCCCAAGCAGGGTGTGCAGCCGGTTGGCGTGTTCGTGGCCCTGGGCGCGCAGCGCGTCCAGCAGCCCGCGGGTGGAGTCCAGCTCCCGGCCCAGCAGCTCCAGCTCGGTGCGGTCGCGCAGCGTCGCCACCGCACCGCCGTCCTTGGTCGGCATGCGGTTGGCCACCAGGACCCGGCCATCGCTGACGGTCAGCAGATCGGCCCCGTCGGCCCGCCCCGCCAGCACCTCCGTGGTACGGCCCGGGGGCAGCGCCTCCTCCAGGCTGTGTCCGGTGGCGTCCGCGCCGACGCCGAGCAGCCGCCGCGCCTCGTCGTTGATCAGGCGTATCCGGCCCTCCCGGTCGAAGGCGACGACGCCCTCGCGGATGCCGTGCAGCATCGCCTCGCGCTCGTCGAGCAGTGCCGAGATATCGGCGAACGCGACCCCGTGTGTCCGGCGGTGCAGGCTGCGCGAGACGACGATCGCGGCCAGTACGCCGACGCCGAGCGCCAGACCCGCGTACAGCAGCAGCCGGGGCAGGGTGGCGAGCAGCTGCTCGTGGACGCTCCCGTAGCCGATGCCGACCGACACCGCGCCGACGATCTTCCCGTCGGCGGTGCGCAGCGGCACCTTGGCGCGGGCCGAGCGGCCCAGCGTGCCGACGTCGATCTGCATGACCTGCCGTCCGGAGAGCGCCGCCTTCGGGTCGGTGGAGACGTGTTCGCCGATGCGCGCGGTGGTGGTGTGCGACCAGCGCACACCGCGCCGGTCCAGCACCACGACGTACAGCGCCCCGGTGGCCCGGCGGATCCGTTCGGCCGTCTGCTGCACCGGCCCCCGCGCGCTCGGCTCGGTGGTCTGCAGATCGTGCGCGAGGCCGGGATCGGCGGCGGTGGCCTGGGCGATGGAGAGCGCCTTGTGCATCGCCTGGTCGTCGATCTCCGAGCTGAGCGGGGCGAGGAAGAGCCCGGTGGCAAGCACCATCACCCCGACGGTGATGGTCAGCTGCACGGCCAGCACCTGGGCGGAGACGCGTCTGGGCCAGCGGATCCGCATCTCGGTCACTCCGTCTCCAGGTCCTCCGCACAGGCGGTAGGAGCTATTCCGTTTATGTCGCTGCAATCGCACGGTAAGGGCGCTCTGTGGTGGTTGCCCAGGGTCCGTAGCGGATTCGTTGCCGTAGCGCGAGCTAAACGAGCAGAACGGGGTCTGTGCGCACAAGAGCGGGTTGTGCCCACAAGGCTGCCGGTGTGGCCCGCGCCACTCCTAGCCTCCCGGCCATGAGCAGACAAACCAGCCCTGCGATCGAGCTGCGGGGCACGAGCAAGGTGTTCCGGACTCCGTCCGGGGGCCTCCACACCGCCGTCAGGGATCTGGACCTGACCGTCGGGCGGGGCGAGTTCGTCGCCGTGGTCGGCCCCACCGGATGCGGGAAGTCCACGACGCTGACCCTGGTCAGCGGGTTGGAGGAGCCCACGGAAGGCGATGTGCTGGTGGCCGGTGAGCCGGTCCACGGCATCGGGTCCAAGGTCGGCTTCGTCTTCCAGCAGGACGCCGTCTTCCCCTGGCGCAGCGTGCTGTCCAACGTGATGGCCGGGCCTCGCTTCCGCGGCGTACCGAAGGCGGAGGCGAAGGAGCGGGCGCGGGAGTGGCTCGCCCGGGTCGGCCTCTCGTCCTTCGAGGACCGCTATCCGCACCAGCTGTCCGGCGGCCAGCGCAAGCGGGTCGCGCTCGCGGCCACCTTCGTCAACGACCCCGAGATCCTGCTCATGGACGAGCCGTTTTCGGCGCTCGACGTCCAGACCCGGGCGCTGATGTCCGACGAACTGCTCGAGCTGTGGTCCGGGACCGGCGCCTCCGTCGTCTTCGTCACCCACGACCTGGAGGAGTCGATCGCCCTCGCCGACAAGGTCGTGGTCATGACGGCCGGCCCGGCCACCGTCAAGGAAGTGTTCGAGATCGATCTGCCCCGGCCCCGCAAGGTCGAGTCGGTGCGGCTGGAGCCCCGGTTCATCGAGATCTACCGCGAGATCTGGTCCTCGCTCGGCGAAGAGGTACGGATCACCCGCGAGAGAGGAGCCTCGCATGCCTGAGGCCACCGCTGCCGCCACCCCCGTCAAGAGCGGCATCAGCAAGGACGGCGGGACAAACCGTACGACGGCCAGAGCACGGGCCGCCCGCAAACGCGCGATCCTCGTCCAGAGCACCCGGGCGCTGGTGCTGGTCGCGGTGCTCGGACTGTGGGAGTGGTTCGCCCGTACCTCCGTCATCGACCCGTTCAACTTCTCGATGCCCTCGAAGGTCTGGGACCAGCTGAAGGAGTGGATGCTGCACGGCACCGCGCAGGGCCCGCTCTGGGAACAGGTCTGGACAACGCTCCAGGAGGCGCTCATCGGGTGGGCCATCGGCGTGGCCGCGGGCGTCATCCTGGGCATCGGACTCGGCCGGGCCCGCTTCCTCGCCGACGTACTCGGCCCCTACATCAAGGTGCTCAACGCGCTGCCCCGTATCGTCCTCGCCCCGATCTTCCTCATCTGGTTCGGCCTCGGACCGGCCTCGAAGGTCGCCTCGGCGGTCGTGCTGGTCTTCTTCCCCGTCTTCTTCAACGCCTTCCAGGGCGCGCGGGAGGTCGACCGCAACCTGGTCGCCAACTCCCGGATCCTCGGCGCGAGCAACCGCCAGGTCACCCTCCAGGTCGTGATCCCCTCCGCCACCTCGTGGATCTTCACCAGCCTGCATGTCAGCTTCGGCTTCGCGCTGATCGGCGCGATCGTCGGCGAGTACATCGGCGCCACGAAGGGGATCGGGCTGCTGGTCGCGACCTCGCAGTCCACGTTCAACGCGGCCGGGGTGTACGCGGCGATGGTGATCCTCGCCGTCGTGGCGCTGCTGGCCGAGGGCCTGCTGACCTTCCTGGAGAGGCGGCTGTTCCGCTGGAAGCCGGTTCAGTCAGGTGCCGACCACTGAGGCGCCCCTCTCCCTCCCCTCTTTCGAATTCCCCTCTCCTCTTCCCCAAGGACGTGTGACATGCGCAGCTACGCCAAGATCTCCGCGGTGGCGGTCGCCGCGGCACTCTCCCTGACCACCCTCACCGCATGCGGCAGCGACTCCGGCGGGGACGGCAAGGACGGCAAGGTCAAGATCATGGTTGGTGGCCTGGACAAGGTCATCTACCTGCCCGCGATGCTCACCCAGCGGCTCGGCTACTTCAAGGACGAGGGCCTCGACGTCCAACTCCTCACCGAGCCGGCCGGCGTCCAGGCCGAAACCTCGCTGGTGGCCGGCGAGGTGCAGGGCGCCGTCGGCTTCTACGACCACACGCTGGACCTCCAGGTCAAGGGCAAGCAGGTGGAGTCCGTCGTGCAGTTCTCCCACGCGCCCGGCGAGGTGGAGATCGTCTCCAACAAGGCGGCGGGACAGATCACCTCGCCCAAGGACTTCAAGGGCCAGAAGCTCGGCGTCACCGGCCTCGGCTCCTCCACCGACTTCCTCACCAAGTACCTGGCCGTGAACAGCGGCGTGAAGACCAGCGAATTCAGCCCGGTCGCAGTCGGCGCGGGCCAGACCTTCATCGCGGCCCTGAAGCAGGGCTCGATCCAGGGCGGCATGACCACCGACCCCACCGTCGCCCAGATCATCGACCAGAAGCTCGGCAAGATCCTCCTCGACATGCGCACCCCCGAAGGCTCCAAGGCAGCCCTCGGCGGCCCGTACCCCTCCTCCAGCCTCTACATGAACACGTCCTGGGTGAACAGCCACAAGGACACGGTCCAGAAGCTGGCCAACGCCTTCGTGAAGACCCTCAAATGGATGTCCACCCACACCCCCGAGCAAATCGCCGCCAAGATGCCGGCCGACTACGCCCAGGGCGGCAAGGCGCTCTACGCTCAGGCGATCAAGTCCACCCTGCCGATGTTCACCAAGGACGGCGTCATGCCGGCGGACGGCCCGGCGACGGTCGAGCGCGTCCTGAAGTCCTTCAACCCGAACCTGAAGAACGCCAAGGTTGACCTGGACAAGACCTACACCACGGAGTTCGTCAAGAAGGCGGGCTGACCGGCCCCCGACCGGTCGGACGGCTCCCGGCGGACACCCACGTCCCGCTCCGGGAGCCGCCCACCGCACGTGCCCAGCGCACGCGTCTTGCCGCCCGCCTTCCCGGACTCCTACTGTGAACGTTCACAGTTGCTCGGCCGTGCACCACCCCCCCACCTCTGCGCGGAAGGGAAAACAACGCATGAGCCAGGTCAGCAGAAGGACCCTCGTCCGGGGTGCCGTCGTGGGAGCCACCGCCCTCGCCGCCGGCCCCGCCCTGAACATCGGCCAGGCGTCGGCCGCCGCCTTCGTGAAGGGCGCGGACATCAGCTGGCTGCCGCAGATGGAGGCGGGCGGCTACACCTTTCGCAACTCCAGCGGGACCCAGCAGGACTTGTTCACCATCCTGAAGGGATACGGCATCACCGCCGTCCGGCTGCGCACCTTCGTCAGCCCCTCCAGCGACCCCTCGAACGGCCACTGCAGCATCGATGAGACCGCCGCGCTGGCCAAGCGCGCCAAGGCCGCGGGCATGCAGGTGATGATCGACTACCACTTCGGGGACACCTGGAACTCGGTGGGCGTCCAGAATCCGCCCGCCGCCTGGGCAAGCATGTCGTACGCCCAGATGCTCGACGCGATGTACGACTACGTGTTCCACACCATGAACGTGGTCAAGGCGAACGGCGTCACCCCCGTCTGGGTACAGATCGGCAACGAGATCAACACCGGCATCTGCCGCCCGACCGGCGCCCTGGCCTACCACCCGGACCAGATGACCGGACTGCTGAACGCCGCCCACGACATGGTCAAGACGGTCTTCCCCAGCGCGTCGGTCCTCATCCATCTCGCCCAGCCGCAGAAGTACGACGCGATCAAGGCATTCCTCGATGCCTACGTCGCCCACGGCGGAAAGTGGGACATCACCGCCTTCTCCTCCTACGGCAGCGCGAGTGCGGCGCCGGGCATCGTCGGCAACATGAACTCGGCGCGGCAGACCTACGGGAAGCCGGTGATGCAGGTCGAGTTCGGCGGCCGCGTCGACCGCCCGGACGCGACGCGGGCCGCCCTTGAGGCGTACATAACCAACCTGAAATCGATCGGCGGGCTCGGTCTGTTCTACTGGGAGCCAGAGGGCTACTCCCCGTTCACCAGCTACAACATGGGCGCCTGGGACGCGAGTACGAGGCGGCCCACCACCGTGATGAACGGCTTCCTCAACGCCTGACCGAGCGGCCTCTGACACAGGGGGCGGCCGACAGTGATACCGAAAACGGCCGCTGGCCCTTGCGCCTCAGCGGACGTAGGCCTTCAGGATGTCGGTGTCGAGCGTGATGCCGAGCGGCTCGGGGAGCACGACCTGCTCCCCGAAGGGGGCGCGGTGGATGTCGCGGTAGCAGCCGCTCTTCGGGTCGGGGTTGGTATGCACGACGACCTCGCAGGCGTCGCGGTCCACGAGGAGGTAGGCCGGGATGCCTGCGGCCGCATAGGCAGCGGGCTTCTCGATGCGGTCGCGGCGGTCGGTGTCATGGTCATACGACGTGACCTCGACCGTCATCAGCACCCCGTCGGGGTCGGACCACTCACCGCGTCCCGCGAAGTGCTCTTCAGGTGCCAGTACGCCATCCGGGCGGGCGCGCCCCTTGCGGTATGCCTCGACCTTCAGACCACATTCCCCGGAGTAGAGCCAGAGGTCGGACCGGTGCTGCATACAGCGCCTCTGCAGCCACCTGATGATTTCGCTGTGGTCCCCGTCCGGCACGTACTTCTCCTCGATCCGTCCGTTGATGAACTCCAACGTGACGGTTTCGGGTGCGGTGGAGGCGAGCTTCTCGAAGGCCTCCACCAGCGTGTAAGACGTGCGCTCGCTCATAACCGTCATGTTGCACCCCATTCCTGGATGAAGCCAGCGTGCCTGGGTGCGTACGCGGCTGGGGCGCACTCCGCGGTAGATCACTCCTGCGAGTGATTGTGGCCCGAAAATGCGACTGGGGTTTCTCGGAAAACCGAGAAACCCCAGGTCAGTGCCCATAAGGGCCAAGGTGCGCCGCCAGGGACTCGAACCCCGGACCCGCTGATTAAGAGTCAGCTGCTCTAACCAACTGAGCTAGCGGCGCCTGCTGACTCGTAAATACTACCTGGTCCGGAGGGGTGCCCCTGACCACCCGGTCCTCGGCCCTCGCCCTTCAGATCGTGAGGGACAGCAGCACCGGGGCCGCCTCCCGGTTCAGGGTGTACGCGGCCTGGCGCAGGCGGTGGGCGTGTTCCAGGGGGAGGGAGAGGGCCAGGCAGCCGGCTGAGCGGCCGGCGGTTATGGGGACGGCGGCGCAGACGGTGCCGATGGCGTATTCCTGCAGGTCAAGGACGGGGACCGTGGCGGGCTGGCTTTCCAGCTTGCGGAAGAGGACCTTTTCGCTGGTGGTGGTGCGGGAGGTGAAACGGACGGTCTTGTGGCGGGAGAAGTGGTCGCGGCGGCCGTCGTGGTCGAGCTGGGTCAGCAGGCACTTGCCGACGGCCAGGGCGTGGGCCGCGGAGCGGAAGTCGACCCATTCGTTGACCTTGGGGGTGCCGGGGCTGTCGGCGTACTGGGTGATCCGGACCTCGCCGTCGATGTAGCGGCTGAGGTAGATCGCCGCGCCGACCGAGTCGCGCAGGGCGGCGAGCGACTTCTGGAGCTTGTGCTCGACCGCGGTCTGGCGGTCGGGGCCGGAGGAGCCCAGGAGGGACAGGGAGGCGCCGCCGACGTAGGCCCCGTCCGAGACCTGCTCCACATAGCCCTCGCGGCGCAGCATCCGCAGCAGCTGGGCGAGGTGTGCCGGTGGCAGGCCGGTTTCGCGGGCGATGCCGGCGTCGGTCACGCCGCCCGCGTGGTGGGAGACCACTTCGAGGACCCGGAGGGCGTGCCGTACCGAGTGGAACGGCGCGGTCGACTCGGGCTTGAGCGCCACGGTTTCCCCCTAGCAGGTTGTGACCGCTTGCGTCGGCGCCGTCGCCGCAGGTCATGGCCACAGGGTCAGCACCTAAGGATCAGCACCCCAGGATCACGCTGGCGGCTTTGCGCGGCGCGGCTTCGTACCACGATAGCCGCCAAGCGGGCGATTCGGTGCGGGTGTTGAACATATTGCTGGCGTGCGGCGGGCCGCTCAGCAGCGCTGCGCCACCCTGGCATATGCCATAGGCATGCTCTGTGGGCGGCGGCCCGACGGTGATCCCGCCGGTCCGCCGCCCTCGCGCCCGCTACAGCACGGCGCTCAGAAACTCGCGAGTACGCTCGTGCTCCGGCTCGGTGAAGATCTTCTCCGGTGGCCCGGCCTCGATCACCCGGCCCGAGTCGAACATCAACACCTCGTCGGAAATGTCCCGGGCGAAGTTCATCTCGTGCGTGACGCAGAGCATCGTGATGTCCGTCGTGTGAGCGATATCACGCAGTACGTCCAGCACCCCGGCCACCAGCTCCGGGTCCAGCGCCGAGGTCACCTCGTCCAGCAGCATCACCTGCGGCCGCATCGCCAGCGCCCGCGCGATCGCCACCCGCTGCTGTTGCCCGCCGGACAGCTGTGTCGGGTACGCGTCGCACTTGTCGCCGAGCCCGACCAGGTCCAGCAGCTCGCGGGCGCGCGTCTCGGCCTCGTCCTTGCTCAGGCCCAGGACGTGGACCGGGGCCTCGGTGATGTTCCGCAGCACCCGCATGTTCGGGAAGAGGTTGAACTGCTGGAAGACCATCCCGATCTTCTTGCGCACCTCGCGGGTGTGCTTCTCGCCCGCCTCGACCAGCTTTCCGCCGTGGTGCTCATGGGTGAGGTAGTCACCGTCGACCTTGATCGTGCCCTGATCCGGCTTGATCAGCGTCATCAGCAGCCGCAGGATGGTGGTCTTGCCGGACCCGGACGGGCCGATGAGGGTCACATGCTTCCCGGAGGACACCGAGAAGTCGAGGTCGTCGAGGACCGTGTTGTCGCCGAAGCGCTTGGTCACCCGGTCGAAGCGGATCAGTTCGCTGCCGTCCACGGCAGGGTTCGTGTGCTCGGTTTCAGTGGCCAAGGCGACGCTCCAGAGCTCGCATGAGAAGGGATGCCGGATAGGCGATGAGAATGAAGGCGATGCCGACCATCGTGTAGGGCTCGATGTACTCGAAGGACGTGGCGCCGTGCGCCCGTGCCTTCTGCAGCATGTCGACGACCCCGATGAGTGCGAGCATCGGCGAGTCCTTCAGCATCGCGATCACGTAGTTGCCGAGGGCCGGCACGACCCGGCGGATCGCCTGCGGAAGGATCACCGCGATCCAGGTGCGGCCGCGGGAGAGGCTGAGCGCGGTGGCCGCCTCCCACTGGCCCTTGGGCACTCCGTCGATGCCGGCCCGGTACACCTCGGCGGTGTACGTCGAGTAGTGCAGGCCGAGCGCGATCACCCCGGTGGTCAGCGCGGAGAACTTGATGTCCCAGGTCGGCAGCACGTAGTAGAAGAAGAACAGCTGGACCAGCAGCGGGGTGTTGCGGATGAACTCCACCACCGCGGCCACCGGCCAGCGTACGAAGCGCGTCGGCGAGCGGAAGGCCATCGCCCACACCAGCCCCAGGGCGAAGGACAGCACCGAGCCCAGGGCGGTCGCCTCAAGGGTGATCAGCAGCCCGTCGCCCAGCTGGGGCAGGAAGTCCTTCGCGACGTCCCAGTTCCAGTTCACTGGGCACCTCCCGCGGTGATCAGGTTGGAGGACTGCTCGTTCTCCTGGGTGGCGGACAGCTTCCGGGTCACCATCGGGCCCTTCCGGCGCCGGTCCGGCGCCTGCCCGATGGCCGCCTTGGCGCGCCGTTCCAGCAGCCGCATCAGTCGGGTGAGGATGAAGGCCAGCACGAAGTAGAGGGCGAGGATGATCGAGTAGATCTCCAGGCTGTCACCGGTCGCCAGGCGCGAGAGCTGGGCGGCGAAGGTGATGTCCGCGACGCTCACGGCGGAGACCAGCGCCGTCGCCTTCAGCAGCTCGATCAGGAGGTTGTTGAACGGCGGGATCATCTCGGGGATCGCCTGCGGCAGGATCACCCGCCGCATCCGCTGCGCGGGCGTGAAGCTGAGCGCGATCGCCGCCTCGCGCTGCGCGGGGGACACGGCGGCGAGCGCGCCGCGCACGATCTCGGAGCCGTACGCGCCGTACGTCAGGCCCAGGGCCAGCACCGCTGCCCACATCGGCACCAGCTGGAACTGGAACCCCAGCGGCATCACGAAGAAGAGCCAGAACATCAGCACCAGGGCCGAGGTGCCGCGGAAGACCTCGACGTAGAAGCCCGTGAGGAAGCGGACGATCCACAGCCTCGAGGTACGGGCGATGCCGACGCCGAAGGCGACGACGGTGGCGAAGAGCGCGCTGTAGAGGGTGAGCTGGATGGTGATCCAGACCCCCGGAAGGAGCCATTTCTCCCACAGTCCGGTTGTCATCGACACAGCTCCTTGGCAGTCAGACTCGTCATCTCGGCCTTGGTGAAGCCGAACGGTCGCACGATGCGCAGGAGTTCGCCGCTCTTCTTCATCTTGTGCAGCTCGACGTTGAAGGCGTCCCGGAGCTTGGTCTCCTCCGGGCGGAAGGCGAAACCGCCCGCGCCGATGTCCGGCTTGCCGTCGAGCAGCGCCTGGAACGGCTCGGTGGCCTCGACCCGGCGGCCCCCGCTCTGCCGGATCACGTTCCGCACCGTCACCGCCGTACCCGCGAAGGCGTCCGCGCGGCCCTGCTCGACCGCCAACAGCCCGGCCAACTGGTCGGGGAGCACCATGATGTCGCTCTCCTTCACTCCGGCGTTGACCGCGTAGCCGATCTGGGCGTACGCGGAGCCGCTGGCGAGCTTCGCCCCCGTCTTGACGATGTCCTCGTACTTGTGGAGGTTCTTGGGGTTGCCCTTGCGGACGATGAACGAGTCACGGACGCGGTAGTCGGGATCCGAGAAGATCACCTGCTGGCAGCGATCCGGATTGATGTACATACCGGCGGAGACCACGTCGAATTGCTGCGCGCGCAGCCCCGGGATCAGCGACGCGAACTCGGTCGGAACCGGCTGGACATGTGCCACCCCCAGCCGTTTGAAGATCACCTTCGCGATCTCCGGCGCCTCGCCGGTGAAGTCGCCGTTCTTGTCGATGTATCCGAACGGGATCTCACCCGCGATGCCCAGCCGTACCGTGCCCTGCGACCGCAGGCGATCCAGCAGGTTACCCCCGTCCTTGGAGTCGGCGCTGGACACCCGGCTGCAGCCCGTGGCGCCCAGCAGACCCATGGCCGCCCCGCCCGCCAGAAGCGCGCGGCGGTTCAGCCGTCTTCCGCTGATGTCCTTGTGTGTCCGTCGTGGTGGAGCCATGGGCGCGCGGCTACCCGACCGCGCGGAATATATGCAGATCGTTTTCGGCCCTTGACGGTTGGCCCTGCTGGGTAGGGGCTCCCGGCAACAGGTCAGGAAACGAGTGGGAGGAATGTCATGGCTGATCGGTTTATCGAGGTATCGCTCGCCAAACGAGGCGTGAGCTGCACGGCGAAGCTCCTCGACGACCGCGCGCCCATCACCTGCGAGGCGGTGTGGAACGCGCTGCCCCTGGGCGGCGACGTCTACCACGCCAAGTACGCGCGCAACGAGATCTACGCGCTGGTGCCCCCGTTCGCCCCCGAGGAGCCGCCCCTGGAGAACCCGACCATCACCCCCATCCCCGGCGACCTGTGCTACTTCAGCTTCACCGACACCCAGCTGGGCACCGCCTCCTACGGCTATGAGCAGCAGGCCAAGCACCAGGGGCAGCAGCAGGTCGTCGACCTGGCGCTCTTCTACGAGCGCAACAACCTGCTGATCAACGGCGACGCCGGGTGGGTGCCGGGCATCGTCTGGGGCGCGGTCGTCGACGGCCTCGACCGGATGGCCGACGCCTGTCAGGACCTGTGGCGGGCCGGCGCCCTGGGGGAGACGCTGAGCTTCCGCCGGGCGTAGCGCGGCGGCCGGCGCCCGGTCCCGCCCCATCCGGGCTGTGCGGCCCGGATGGGGCGGGGCGGTGGGCGGCGGGGTGGCCGCCGTCGTCAGCCGGCCGACGTCGGCGGCCTGACGCCGTCCGCCAGTCCCGCCTCGTACAGCGCGTGCGCTGCCCGCAGCACCACCGCGTCCGCGTGGCGGGCGGCCACCAGCTGAACGCCGATCGGCAGCCCCTCGGCGGACAGCCCGCAGGGCAGGCTCGCCGCGGGCTGCTGGGTCAGGTTGAAGGGGTAGGTGAAGGGCGTCCAGCCCGTCCACCGCGTATGCCGCGACCCCTTGGGCACCTCCACCCCCGCCTCGAAGGCGGTGATCGGCAGCGTCGGAGTGACCAGCAGGTCGTACGCGGAGTGGAACCGTCCCATGGCGTGGCCGAGCGCCATGCGCACATCCACGGCGGCCAGATAGTCCAGCGCGCTGTACGAGGCCCCCTGGGCGCAGATCTCGCGCAGCCCGGGGTCCAGCAGCTCCCACCGGTCCTGCCCGAGCGGCTGCACCACCCGCGCCGCCCCGCTGAACCACAGCGTGTGGAACGCCTCGACCGGGTCCTCGATCCCCGGATCGATCTCCTCCACGGACGCGCCCAGACCGGCCAGCAGGTCCACCGCGCGCCGGACCGCCGCCGCCACCTCCGGGTCGACCGCCGCCGACCCGCCGAGCGCCGGGCTGTAGGCGACGCGCAGCCCGTCCACGCCGCCCCCCTCCGCCGTGATGGCGTCACGGAAGCTGCCCTCGGGGGGCGCGAGCTGGGACCAGTCGCGCCAGTCAGGCCCGGAGATCACATCCATCAGGAGAGCCGCGTCGGCCGCGTCCCGGGTCATCGGACCCACATGCGCGAGCGTCCCGAACGCGCTCGCCGGATACAGCGGAACCCTCCCATAGGTGGGTTTCAGTGCGAAGATGCCGCAAAAGGACGCCGGGATGCGCACCGAACCGCCGCCGTCCGTCCCCAGGCTCAGCGGACCCGCGCCCAGGGCCACCGCGGCGGCGCTGCCCCCGCTGGAGCCGCCCGCGGTGCGCCGCGGGTCGTACGGATTGCCGGTCACCCCGTACAGCGGGCTGTCCGTGACGCCCTTCCAGCCGAACTCCGGGGTCGTCGTCTTGCCCAGGAACACCGCGCCGTGCTCGCGCAGCCGGGCCACCGAGGGCGCGTCCTCGTCCCACGCCTGGCCCTCGGCCGCGACGGTCAGCGAGCCGCGCAGCGTGGGGCCGCCGCGCTGCAGCAGGATGTCCTTCACCGACACCGGCACCCCGTCCACCAGACCGGCGGGTTCGCCGCGCCGCCACCGCTCGGCCGACTCCTCGGCCTGCCGCAGCGCGGCCTCCGCGTCCACACGGCTGAACGCGTTGACCTCTGGCTGGATCTGTTCGATCCGCTCCAGTGTGGCGCGGGTCGCCTCGACGGGGGAGAGGTCGCCGGAGGCGTACCGCTTGAGGAGTTGAACCGCTGTCAGATCGTGGATATCGGTCATCCACCCTCTCCTTTTTGGTCGACCGGTACGTATCCCAGGCGCTTGTCGACGACGTTGAGCAGCGGTTTGCCCGCGGCCCAGCGGTCGTAGTTGTCCTGGAACTGCTGGGCGAGCTGGTCCCGCCAGCCGACCGTGTCGCCGCTCATATGGGGCGAGACGAAAAGCCCCGGGACGTCCCACAGAGGGTCGTCGGCGGCCAGCGGCTCGTGCTCGAACACATCCAGCGCCGCGCCGCCGATGCGCCGCGCGACCAGCGCCGCCACCAGGTCGTCCTCGACGACCAGCGGCCCGCGCCCCACGTTGATGAACAGGGCGCTGGACTTCATCCGGGCGAAGGCGTCCCGCCCGAACATGCCGCGCGTGCCGCCGGTCAGCGGCGCCGCGCAGACCACCCAGTCGGCCTCCGGCAGCAGCTTGTTCAGCTCGTCGGCGCCGCGCACGCCCTCGCGCGCCGTACGCCCCACCAGGTCGACCACGATGCCGAGCGCGGCCAGCGTACGGCCGATGGCCCGGCCGATCGGGCCGGCGCCGACGACGACCGCCCGGGTCCCGGCCAGCCGCACCGTCTCGCGATGGCGCCAGCGGCGCTGACGCTGCAGCTCCCAACTTCCGTAGAAGTCCTTGGCCATGGCGACGACGAGCCCCGCGACGTACTCGGCGATCGGCTGCTCGAAGACGCCCCGCGCGTTGGTCACCACCGTGGCGGACTCGGTCAGTTCCGGGCACATCAGCCGGTCCACGCCGGCGCTCGCGGTGTGGACCCAGCGTGGTCGGCGCCCGCTGCCGGGCCAGGCGGCGCGTACCGCCTCGGAGGTGAAGTCCCAGACCAGCAAGGCGTCGGCGGTGGGTAGCAGTTCGGGGAGCGAGGACTCGTCGCACACAAGGATCCTGGCCCGGCCGGCCAGCCGATCGAGACGGGCGGGAGGGTCGTCGCCGAAGACGACCACGGTGCTTTCGGTCATAGGCGGGAAACCGTTTCGAAACGTAGGTCCGCTTGGCTGTCGGGGGTGTGGTGGAAATCGCCTCAGAGCGAGGATTGACCACGCTAGGCAGCGGAAACTACCGTCGTCAACAACGGTATCGCTCCGGCATCTGTCCCGACGTCCCGGCATTCAGGCCGGCTCTTTTCCCTCTGGCCAATGGTCCAGCCCTCCGTTGTGTATTGGGGCTCGATAATGGACGTCTCTTTTCTGGGTGGCCCGCAGCCGCAGCGCGGTGTGGGCGTCGTAGCACCATTCGATTTCGCGCTCGACCGTGAGCTGTGGCGCTGGGTGCCCGACAAGGTCTCCTTGCATCTGACCCGCACTCCGTTCGTTCCGGTCGAGGTGAGTCTCGACCTGGCGCGGCTCGTCAGCGAGCACGAGACTCTGCACGAGGCGGTGCGCGCCCTGTGCGCGATCGCGCCCGAAGTGGTGGCGTATGCCTGTACATCGGGCAGTTTCGTCGGCGGCGTCGCCGGTGAGCGCGCGATGTGCGCGGCGATGACGCAGGCGGGCGAGATGCCGTCGCTCACCACGTCGGGAGCGCTGCTCGAAGCGCTTCAGGAGATCGGCGCCCGGCGCATCGCCGTGGTGACGCCCTACACCAAGTCGGTGACCGACTCCCTGGAGGAGTACCTGGGCGAGGCCGGGATCACCGTGACCGGGCGGGCGTACCTCGGGCTGACCAGTCACATCTGGAAGGTGCCCTACCGCGACGTGGTCGACATGGCCCGGCAGGCGGTGGTCGGCGCGGCCGACGCGCTCTTCATCAGCTGCACCAATCTCCCCACGTACGACGTGATCCCGCAGCTGGAGGCCGAACTGCGGATGCCCGTCCTCTCGGCGAACCAGGTGACGATGTGGGCGGCGCTGCGGGCGATGGGCGAACGGGCGGTCGGGCCGTACCAGGCCCTGCTGGACCTGGCGGCCCGGCGCGGGCCGGCCGGGATGGAGGGTCCGGCGGGGATGGCCGACTCGGCGGGCCTGGCCGGGATGGCGGGTGTGGCGGGGCTGGCGGGTCCGGGCAGCCCGATGATCGACCCCGCGGATCCCGTCGCGGGGGCGATAAATCACCTGGTCGGGCCGGTGGAGCCCGTGGTGATTCCCTCCGTGCCGCTGGCCGATCCCGCCCCGTCCGTGGCCATGCCGGAGCCCGAGGCGGCGCTGGCCGGGTCGCCGCAGGCGCCGGATGGTGAGCCCGGGGACGGGCTGGACTCGGCGTTCGGCTCCGGGATGGGGGACGCCCCGTACCGGGATGAGTCGGGAGGTACTCCGCCGGCGATGTGAGGGAACGCGATGGGCGGCCGCGGTGTATGAGAAGTGTCAGGCGGACGGGGCGGCGCCCGAGGGGGCCGCTTGAGAGGGAGGCAGCCATGGTGGAAGCGGCGACGGGCGGGACTGAGGGCGAGTCGGCGGGCGACACCGTGGGCTTCCTCTACCCGGGATACTCCGCCGAGGACGACTATCCGCGGCTCGAGGGCATCCTCGGCGCCGGTGGCGCCGGTGTTCGGCTTCCCCTCGTCCATACCGACATCGGCGAGGACGCCCATCGTGTGGACGCCCTGCTGGAGATGGGCTCGGCCGCCCGCCTCGGAGCCGGGGTGGGGGAGCTGAAGGCGCGCGGCGCCCAGGCCGTGGTCTGGGCCTGCACCAGCGCCAGCTTCGTCTTCGGCTGGGACGGCGCGCATGAGCAGGTGCGCGAGCTGTCGGAGACGGCGGGCCTGCCCGCCTCCAGCACTTCCTTCGCCTTCGCACACGCCGTGCGGGCGCTCGGCGCCGAGCAGGTGGCCATCGCCGCGACCTATCCGGAGGATGTCGCGGATCACTTCAGGGCCTTCCTCAAGGCGGCGGGGGCGGAGGTCGTCGCGATGCGTGGCAGCGGGATCATCACCGCCGCCGAGGTCGGCACCTGGGGCCGGGAAGAGGTTCTGCACCTGGCCCGCGCCGGTGACCATCCCGACGCCCAGGCGGTGCTCCTTCCGGACACCGCCCTGCACACCGCCGCCTGGATACCCGACCTGGAGGAGGCCCTCGGCAAGCCGGTGCTCACGGCGAACCAGGTCACCGTCTGGGAGGGGCTGCGGCTGCTCGGGCAGGACGTGTCGTCCGACCGGCTCGGGGAGCTTTTCCGCCCCGCGTGAGCCCTCCCGGGAACAAGCGGAGCCCCTGCGGGAATAAAGCGGAGCCATTCTCCGGTTGGCAGTCTGCGGTGCGGCGTGACGCACACTGAGCAGCGCGGACAGGGCGACAGGGAGGCGGGCCACCGTGGCCGACCAGCAGGACCGGCAGGGCGAGCAGAACCGGCAGCAAGACGGAGAAGGCCGACAAGGCGCGGAGAGCGGGCGCGACCTCCGGCATGAGCAGGGCGGGGCGCAGGACCATGGTGTCTATGCCACGCCCCGGGGAAGCGCCCCCATTCCGCTCTCGGTGCTGGACCTGGCGACCGTCGGCAGCGGGCTGACCGCCGCGCAGGCGCTGCGGACCACCGTGGCGCTCGCCAAGCTCACCGAGCGGCGGGGCTTCCACCGGTTCTGGGTGGCCGAGCACCACTCCATGCCCGGCGTCGCCAGCTCCTCTCCGGCGGTGATCCTGGCCCACCTGGCCGCGCATACGGAGCGGATCCGGCTCGGCTCCGGCGGGGTCATGCTGCCCAACCACGCGCCGCTCGTCATCGCCGAGCAGTTCGGGACGCTGGAGGCCCTGGCGCCCGGGCGGGTGGACCTGGGGCTGGGGCGGGCGCCGGGGACCGACGGGGCCACGGCCGCCGCACTGCGCCGCACCGACCGGCTGGGCGAGGGCGCCGACGACTTCCCGCAGCAGCTCGCCGAGCTGCTCCGGTTCCTCGACGACGACTTCCCGGACGGCCACCGCTACGCGCGCATCCACGCCGTCCCCGGGCCGGTGCAGGGCACGGTGCCCGGCGGGGTGCAGTCCGCCGACCGGCCCTCGGTGTGGCTGCTGGGGTCCAGCGGCTTCAGCGCCCGGCTCGCCGGGGCGCTCGGCCTGCCGTTCTCCTTCGCCCACCACTTCTCCGCGGCGAACACCCTCCCCGCCCTCGACCTCTACCGCGAGTCCTTCCGACCGTCCGCGATCCTCGACCGGCCGTACGCCTCGATCGGGGTCTCGGCGTTCGCGGCCGAGGACGAGAAGGAGGCGCGCCGCCAGGTGCTCACCGGCGCGCTGTCGATGGTGCGGCTGCGCACCGGGCGGCCCGGCCTCGTGCCGACCCCCGAGGAGGCGGAGGCGCATGAGTTCAATGCCGTCGAGGAGGACTTCGTCAACAGCTGGCTGACCAACGTCGTGTACGGCACCCCGGACGCGGTGCGCGACGGGCTCGACGGGCTGATCAAGCGGACCGGCGTGGACGAGATCAAGATAACGAGCACGGCCCACGGCCCCGAGGCCAGGCTGCGCTCGTACGAGCTGATCGCCGACGCCTACGACCTGCCGACGGCCGCGGCCTGACCTCTCCCGTGTCTGGTCCGTCCCGTGACTGACCCGCCCGGCGCCTGACCTCTCCGGCCGGCCCGACGCCCGCCCCTACTGCGCGCCCGTGGCCGCCGGATGGCCGCCGACCATGGCGGAGATACGGTCCGGCGGCACCGGGCGGGAGTAGAACCAGCCCTGCCCGGTGTCGCAGCCGATCCGCGCCAGCCGCTCCGCCTGTTCGGCGCTCTCCACACACTCGGCGGTCACCGTGAGACCGAGCCGGTGCGCGAGCTCGACGAGCGCTTGGACGATCGTTTCATCGGCCGGGTTCGGGTGTTCCTCCGCCCGGAACCCTTGGACGAACGACCCGTCGAGCTTCAGCGTGGAGACGGGGAGCCGGCTCAGATAGGCGAGGTTGGAGTAGCCGGTCCCGAAGTCGTCGATGGCGATGGCCACACCCATCTCGCTGAGTTGCAGCAGCGCCTGCAGCGGCTGCCCCGCCGAGCCCATCACCGCGGACTCGGTCAGCTCCAACTGCAGCAGATGCGGCGCAAGTCCCGTCTCGGCGAGGATC
Source organism: Streptomyces sp. ME19-01-6 (assembly GCF_033793745.1). Classification (NCBI taxonomy): domain Bacteria; kingdom Bacillati; phylum Actinomycetota; class Actinomycetes; order Kitasatosporales; family Streptomycetaceae; genus Streptomyces; species Streptomyces sp. ME19-01-6. Next base: position 22,944 of record NZ_JARAXF010000016.1, read on the forward strand.
GAGCCGACGTCCGCGACCAGGTCCGAGTCCCAGACCTGACGGACCGCCACATTGACGCTGACGATCAGCGGGTTGCGGGGGTGGGCCAACTGCCAGTCGCGGGCCTGCCGGCATGCCGTCCGCAGCACCCACCGCCCCAGGGGGACGATCGCGCCGTTCTCCTCCGCCAGTGAGATGAACCGATTCGGCGACAGTCTGCCGAATCGCGGATGATCCCACCGCACCAGCGCTTCCACGCCCTTCACCGTGCCGTCGACCAACCCGACCAGCGGCTGGTAGTCGAGCACGAACTCCTCCCGCTCGACCGCCGGACGCAGCGTGCTGGACAGCGCCTGTCTGGTCATCCGGTGGGCGTTGCGCTCCGGGTCAAAAAGCGTCCAGCGCGCCTTGCCGTCCTCCTTGGCCCAGTACAGCGTGGTGTCCGCGGCCTGCATCAGCCAGGTGGTGTGCGTCCCGGCGGCTGGCCGCTCCACCACGCCGATGCTGGCCGACACCGACAGCCGCTGCCCGGCCACGTCGAACGGCCGCTGCAGCGCCGCCAGTACGGACTTGGCCAGCTCGCACAGCTGCTCCGTACCGGTGGAGTCCCGGACCAGCAGGGCGAACTCATCGCCGCCGAGCCTCGCCACCAGATGACCGCCGGGCGCGGCGCACTCGGTGAGCCGCTGGGCGACCGCGCCCAGGAGCCGGTCTCCGACGCGGTGGCCGAGCGTGTCGTTGATCGCCTTGAAGCCGTCGAGGTCGAGATAGCAGAGCCCGATCCGCCCGGTGCCGCCCCGGTCGTACGTGGCGGCCTCCAGCGCGGAGGCCAGCCGCTCGAAGAAGAGATTGCGGTTGGGCAGCCGGGTCACCGGGTCGTGCATCTGCAGATGGCGCAGCCGCCCCTGCAGATCGCGCCGCTCGCTGATGTCGGCCATCGACAGCAGCACACTGCACCCGTCCGGCACCGGCTCGACGGTGATCTCGGCCCACAGGGCATGGCCGTCGGGGCGCTGCAGCCGACGGGTGCAGCACAGCCGCCGGCGGCGGCCGTGCAACACCTCGCGGTACTCGCTCCAGATTCGCGGATCCTCGCGCAGATCGGCCAGGTCCGCGGCGCTGCGAGCGATCAGCCGGGCCGGCTCGGTGCCCAGCAGCACGCCGAGCGCGGGGTTGGCGTCGAGCACCACGCCCTCACGGTTGACGACGGCCATGGCGAGCCGCGCGGCGTTGAACGCGGCCCGGTAGTCACTCGGCGCGGTGCCGGGCGGTGGTGTGCCCCCAGGGGGAGTGCTCCCTGAGGGAGTGTTCCCCCCGGGGGCGACCTCTGCGGGCGCGACCCCCGCGGGGGTGCTCCCTACGGGGGTGCTCCCGGGCGGCCCGGCGCTGGGCGCCGCGTTACGTTCCGTGATCGTCGGCAGAGTCGCGCCGGGCGCGCGGCCCTGGCCGTCGGGGGATCCGCTCACCGCTCGCTCCCGCGTGGCGCTCGTCTCGTACAGGTCTGTCGTACACATCTTGTGCATGTCTCACACCGGGTGCCGGACGGGCCGTGAATGCCCGCCCGAATAGGGAGTCCCCGCTGGAAATGTGCCGATCATAGAGGCTCGTGCTCCGACCGTTCCAACAATGCGATCGTGACCATTGATGCGTTGTACATGTGTTTGGTCGTATCTGTTCGACTCTGCACGGACCCACTGCCCTCACGACCGACTGTGACCGTCTGTTACGTACCCGCATCGGGGCCGGTTCACTCGACTGGGCCAGCCGAACAGGGCGTACCGCTCGCATCCGCCTCAGGGTGGACGGGGTGGTCCGACTATGTCCGGGAGGTCGACATGGCGCGTCCTCAGCTACCCGAGGGGGTGGGCCGACTCCCCGAGGGGGTGGGGCGCCCGCCTCGGCTGCGCCGCACCGGGGCCGTGCTCACCTCCCTCAGTGCCATGATCGCGACCACCGTGGTGTCGGGCCCCGCCTTCGCGGCCGGCGCGGGCGGGCCGTGCACGCTGGAGCGCACCGGCGCCCACCACTCCGAGGGCGTCGACACCTGGAACGCGAGCTACCCCCGCCCCGCCCACACCCTCCACGCGGCCATGGTCTTCCTCTCCTTCCCGGACGCCACGCCCAAGGTGACTTTGCGACGGCTGGCCGCCGACCACATCCCCGCGACCACGGCATTCTTCCGGCGCGCCTCATACGGGCAGTTCAGGCTGCGGGTGCACGCCGCGAAGCGGTGGATCACCATGCCCGAGGCGTCCACCTCGTACGCCATAAGGCGTGACTGGAACGCCGGGCGGCGGGCCGCATATCTGCGCGACGCCATCGCCGCCGCCGACCCCTCCATCGACTTCGGCCGCTATGACGTCGTCTACCTCGTCGCCGACCCCGACGCCCCGGGCGTGGACGCCGACGCGACAAAAGTGGTCAACTTCGAGCAGCCGCTGCGCGCCGACGGCGTCGAGCTGCGCCGACTCGTCACGGTGTTCGAGCACCATCCGCCGGACCGGAATGTGCTGGCCCATGAGACCGGCCATGTCTTCGACCTCCCCGACCTCTACCACCGGCCGAAGAGCGCCGACGGTGAAGGCGACTGGGACACCTATGTCGGGGACTGGGACCTGATGGGCAGCCAATTCGGACTGGCGCCCGACCCCTTCGGGTGGCACAAGTGGAAGCTCGGGTGGCTGCGCCCGCGCCAGGTGCAATGTGTGCGCGCCCCCGGCGCGACCCTGCACACCCTCGAACCCCTCGGCGCGCCCATGGCGGGCGGCGGCCCGGCTACCGACAGCCGCACCCGCCTCGTCGTGGTCCGCACCGGCCCCACCACCGCGCTGGCCATCGAGGCACGCGGCGCGTACGGCAACGACGCCGGCACCTGCACCGAGGGCGTGCTGGTCTACCGCGTGCGCAACGACACCGCCTCGGGCAACGGTCCGATCGAGGTGCTGGACGGCCACCCCGGCACCGGGGCGTGCTGGAACGAGTCGGTCTACCCCGAACTCGCCGATGCGACGCTGGGCGTCGGGGAGACCCTTTCCGCGCGGGGGGACAACGTGCGCGTGACCGTCACCGGCCGCACCACGGGCGGCGGCTGGACCGTGCAGATCGACCGCAAGGCGCGGTCGACCTGACGGCCGGGGAGGGGGCGTCCCGGCTACCGCTGGGAGGTACCCCCACCCAGCGGTGGCCGGAGGCGAACCGAGCCGCAAAAGCAGGCGCCACATGGGCTCACCTCGAGTGGGTGCTCTTCCGGTACGCGGAGGCCGCATACGCGCCGAACACCGCGAACCACCCCGCCAGCACCACCACCGCGCCGACCGCCGGCAGCGCGCCCTCGGACACGTCCCACCCCAACTGCGCGAAGCGATTCGTGGGCGTCCACTCGGCGATCGAGCCGAACCAGTGCGGGAAGGCGCTCAGCGGAATCCACAGCCCGCCGATGATGGACAGCCCCATGCTGGCCGCCGTGTTCACCATGCCCGTGCTCTGGGCCGACAGACGGTAGCCGTTGCCGAGGCCCAGCAGCGTGAACGGCAGGGTGCCCAGCCACAACACCGCCACCAGGGCGAGCGCCCGCAGGACCGGCATCCGCACCCCGTTGACCAGGAACCCGGCCCCCAACACCGCCACGATCGACGGCAGCACCACCAGCGAACCCGTCACCGCCCGCGCGCCCACCACCTGCAGCGGTGTCAGCGGGGTGATCCGCAGTTGCCGCAGCCAGCCGCGCCCCCGGTCCTCCGCCACGCCCGTGCCGTTCGCCAGGGCCGCGCCGAGCGCGCCGTACGCCGCCATCCCGATCATCGCCGCGGTGTCCCGTGAGTCCCCGTCGCCGTCACCGCCGCCGACGTTGGTGAAGAGCAGGTACATCACCACCGGCAGGGCCACCCCGAAGGCCAGGAAGGCGATGTCACGGGTGGTCCTGCGCAGCTCCAGTGCGATGGACGTCAGCATCAGACCACCGCCTCCTCTCGGTCCTCGTAGCCGTCGTTCTCATGGCCGTCGCCGGCCCTGTGAGCCTGCGAGCCCTCCTGGCCGTCCAGGTCGTCCTTGCCGGTGGTGAGCGCGACGAAGGCGTCCTCCAGCCGGGACACCCGCACCTCCAGATTCCGTACGTCCCCGCGCTCGGCGAGCGCCAGCACCGTCGCGTCCGAATCGGCGCTGCGCAGATACGCCCGGCCGCGCCGGATCTCGACGCTCGTCACCCCCGGGAGCTGCTCCAGCCCCTCGGAGGAGCGGTCCCCCAGCTCGAAGGCGACGACATTGCCGCCCACCGTCCGCTTGATCTCCTCACCCGTGCCGTCCGCCACCTTGAGGCCCTTGTCGATCACCACGATCCGGTCGGCGTTCTCGTCGGCCTCCTCCAGATAGTGGGTGGAGAACAGGACCGTGTTGCCCCGCGCCGCGTAGGAATGCATCGCCGCCCAGAACTCCCGCCGGGCCCCCACGTCCAGCGCCGCCGTCGGCTCGTCCAGCACCACCAGCTCCGGCCCGCCCGCCATGGCGAGCGCGAACCGCAGCCGCTGTGCCTGCCCGCCGGAGAGCCGGTCCGCCCGCCGCTGCGCGAGCTCGGTCAGCCCCGCCAGCTCCAGCGTCTCGGCGACCGGCAGCGGCCTCGGGTAGGTGCCGGCCACAAAGGCGACCAGCTCACGGACCGTCACACGGGTGATCAGCGCACCCTCCTGCAGCATCGCGCCGATCCGCCCCGAGCGGACCGCCGCCTCGGGCGTGTCGCCGAAGAGCCGCACCCGGCCCGCGCTCGGCGGCAGCAGACCGAGCAGTATGCCGATCGAGGTGGACTTGCCCGCGCCATTGCGGCCGAGCAGGGCGATCGACTCGCCGCGCCGGATGGTCAGGTCGATGCCCTTCACCGCGCGCACCGCGCCGTAGTGCTTCGCCACACCGGCGAACTCCACCACGGGCGGCCGCCCTGTCATCGCTGTGCTTGTCATGGAACAGACGCTACGGAACGTAACCAGGCGGCGGCAGTGTCGACAGTCCGCAGTCCAGCAGGACAAATGTCATGGCCCCAGGTATGACCCGCACAGGTTTGCCTCTTGTCCTATGACCTGTCCAAGTTCGAGCCGCCTTCGAGTCGCCGCCCCGACACTTTCTTCGAGCCGCCGCCTCGCTGCCTCGACACCTCAATGCCCCCTACCGAGGTGGCGAGGCGGTGTGGGGCCGGGTCCCGTCAGGCGCTGGGGAGACGAGAATGCACCGACATGCGAATCTGGCCGAGGCCCTGATGGACCGGGCCATGCTGTGCGCCACCGGCGAGGCGCTGGTCCACCCGGCCGAAGGGGGCGGCGAACAGCGGATCAGCTACGCCGCCCTCGACGCCCACGCCCGCGCCGTAGCCGCCTGGCTGCGCGCCCGCGACGCGCCCGGCCGCCGGGTGCTGCTCGTCCTCGACCCCGGTCCGCACGCGGCGGCCGCGCTGCTCGGCTGCCTGTACGCGGGGGCGGTCGCGGTCCCCGTCCCCGCACCGACCGCCTCCCGCACCGAGGCGGAGCGCACCGCGGCCATCGCCAAGGACGCGGCAGTGGACCTGGTCCTGACCGAGACCGCACACGCCACGGAGACCTCCCGCAGGCTTTCGCTCATCGGCCGCACCGGCATCACCTGCCTGGCCGTGGACGGCCTCCGCCCGCACGCCCACGCCGCCCCGCACGCCCACGCCGCCGCGGCCGACACCACCCCCGTGCGCACCACGCCCGACAGCCTCGCCCTCCTCGCCTACGACGCCGGGCCGGCCACCGCGCCGCGCGGGGCGCTCATCACCCACGGCAACCTCCTCGCCGCCATGCCCGCCCTGCGCCAGGCGCTGGGCACCGGCCGCCGCTCCCGGATCGGCGGCTGGCTGCCGCGCCACCACACCCCCGGCCTCATCGGCCAGCTGCTGCACCCGCTGTGGCTCGGCGCCACCGCCGTACCCCTGCCCGGACGCCCGCACCTCGCCGACCCCGTCGCCTGGCTGCGGGCCCTCAGCCGCCACGGCATCACCCACACCGTCGCGCCCGACACCTGCTACGCCCGCTGTGCCGCCGAGGCCACCGACGAGCAGCTGGCCGGGCTCGACCTCTCCCGCCTCCGTACGGCGCTCAACGCCGCCGAGCCGGTCTCGGCCGCGACCATGGCGGCCTTCCACCGCCGCTGCGCGGCCGCCGGGCTGCGCCCCGGGACCCTGGTCGCCGGATACGCCCCGGCGCAGGCGGCGCCGTTCCTCACCGCTGAGGGACGGGGTCCGGTGCCCGGCCTGGACCTCCGCGTCGTCGACCCGGCGACCCGGCGACGGCAGCCCGACGGCGTGGCCGGTGAGATCTGGGCGCGCGGCCCCGCCGTGGCCGCCGGCCACTGGGGCCGCACACCCGACACCGAGTCCGCGGCGGGCGGATTTCTGCGCACCGGCGACCTCGGCATCGCGGGGGACGGCGAGATCCGGATGACGGGCCGCACCCATGAAGGCGGCCTCGCCGACAGCCTCATGGTGGACGGGATGACCCTGCATCCACAGGATGTGGAGCGCGAACTGCTGCGCTGTGGCAGGCCGTTCGGCTCCGCCCGGGTGTTCTGTGCGGGGCCGGGCACCGGGCCCCTGGTGGTGGTCCAGGAGGTCCGTACGGCGGGCGGTTCACACGCCGTACTGGCCGGGCTGGCCGGGCGGGTACGCGACCGGGTGGCGGAGGAGTTCGGCGCCGCCGCGGGTGGGGTGCTGTTGGTCCGCCCCGGTACGGTCCGCCGTGCCGGATCCCACAAGGTGTCCCGCGCCACGCTTCGCGAGCAGTTTCTGCGGGGGGAAGTCCGGCCCCTGTACCAGGATTTCGCGCCCTTGCTGCACGAGCCCGTCGCCGGAGGTGCCGCGTGACGGTGGACGGCTCACCCCCGCCGCCACTCTCGCCCCCGCCTCCTCCACCACCACCCGTGTCACCCCTGTTGCTGACCGGGCCCGACGGCCCCTGGCGACCAGTGCGGGAGGCATATGCAGCGCACGGCCGGGCGGTCGTCCACGGCCGGTGGCGGGAGTGGCTGCCGGCCGGCCCCCAGGACGTGGCCCTCGACCCGGTCCTGCGCGGAATGCTCGACGACCGCGACCGGCGGCGCCTGCGCACACTGCCCCGCCCGGCGGCCCGTGGGCGCTTCATGGCCTCGCGACTGCTGCTGAAACACCTCGTCGCGGCGGTGTCGGACACCACTCCCGAGGCGGTGTGCCTCGCGTACGAGCCGGGCGGGCGGCCGTACGCCCGCCGTGTGGGGGCCGACCGGGTGGAAGTGGGCCTCAGCCACACCGGGGAACTGCTCGTCGCGGGCGTCAGCCGGCGTGGCCGCATCGGCGTGGACGTCGAGGCGGCCGGGCGGCCGATGCCGTACGCCGACGTGGGCCGGCGGCTGTGCGCCCCCGCCGAGCGCGCGGCGCTGGCCGGCCTCGTGGAACCGGAGCGCGAGCGGGCGTTGCTGCGGCTGTGGACATTGAAAGAGGCATATACAAAAGCGCTGGGGCGTGGAATGCGACTGGCATTCGATGAATTCGAGTTCGATGCCGTCGTGTCGGGTGGCGGATGGCGATGCGCCGTTTCCCAAGTGGACAGTGGTCATCCGAGTAGCAGTCATATCATAAGCTCGGTGTGGCGACAGTACGAGTGTTCGGTGGGCGGATTCGGCCGAGAATTGGTGGAGCGGCCGAGAAGATTTGGGAATAATCGTATGCGGGCATACGGCGGGGGTTGAGCAGGCAGGGGCAGGGCGACGTGGTAAGAGTGCTGATAGCCGAAGACATGCACATGCTGCGCAAGGCGCTTGTCGCACTGCTGGAATTCGAGCCGGACATCGAGGTCGTCGCCGAGTTCTCGAGCGGTGCCGAAATCCTGCCGCGCGCGAAGGAGCTCCGCCCGGATGTCGCGGTCCTCGACATCGATCTCCCCGGCATGGACGGCCTGACCGCCGCCGCCGAGCTGCACACCGCCGTGCCCGAGTGCCGGACGATAATGCTCACCAGCCTTGGCCGGCCCGGCAATCTGCGCCGCGCCCTGGCGGCCCATGTCTCGGGCTTCCTGCTCAAGGACAGCACCCCGGACAAGCTCTGCGACGCCATCCGCGCGGTCGCGAAGGGCGAGCGGGTCATCGATCCGCAGCTCGTCCTCGCCGCCTTGGACGACAAGCCGCAGCCGCTGACCCCGCGTGAGCTGGAAGTACTGCTGCTGGCCTCCCAGGGGGAGGGCTCCGCGCAGATCGCGGCCCGGCTCTACCTGTCCGTGGGTACCGTGCGCAACTATCTGACGTCCGTCGTCACCAAGCTGAACGCGCGCAACCGGGTGGACGCCATCCGGATCGCCCGCGAGGCCGGCTGGCTCTGACGGCGATGCCGCTACGCCGTCACGGCCGAGCCGTACTCGTCCTCCGTACCCCGCTCACGCCCCTCCGGGGCTGAATCCACGGGCAGTTCGAGCTCGGCCCGGAGCTCGAACCAGCCATCGTCCCGTACGCCCGCGCGCAGCCGACCGCCCAGATTCTCCAGCCGGACCTTGAGGTTGCCGATTCCGCTGCCGCCGTCCGACCTGTCGGCGCTGTCCGCACGCAGAATGGTCGAGGGCTTGCCCACCCCGTCGTTGGAAAGCGTCAACCGGACGGTCTGATCGGCGCGCCGCGCCTCGATCGCGCAGTGCTCCGCCTTGCTGTGCCGCAGCACATTGGTCAGCCCCTCCCGCAACACGCTCGCCAGCACGGTGTCCACCAGGTCGGGCAGCGCCCCGCAGTCGACCTCGGCCGTGGTGCTGATGCCGACCGCGGCCAGCATGGACTTGGCCGTGCCGGCCTCCGCCGACAACGACATCTTGCGGTATCCGCTGGCCACGGCCCGTACGTCCGCGAGCGCCTGGCGCGAGGTCTGCAGGATCTCGGAGAGCTCCTGCTGGGCACGGGAGTTCTCCGGCGGCACCAGGCGGTGGACGAGTTCGCACTTGAGGGTGATGGTGGACAGGCTGTAGCCCAGCAGGTCGTGCAGATCGCGGGCGAACCGCAGCCGCTCCTGGGCCACCGCCAGCCGGGCCAGTTCGGCCCGTGACCGGGACACCTCGGCGACCAGCCCGGACAGCCGCGAGAGGCCGAAGACCACCAGGCCGGTCAGGGCGGTGGAGACGGTGGTGTACGCCACCTCGCCCCACCCGAACCCCACCTGGAACAGCAGCACATCGGTGCACCCCATGATGGCGGCGAAGGCCACCCAGGACAGCGGGGGCGCCAGCACCAGCAGCGAGGAACCCGCCAGGAACCCCGGCATGCCGAGCCAGGCGTGTTTGAAGACCGCGAAGGGGAGGAAGGTCAGCAGCGCCTGCAGCCCCAGCGTCCAGTGCCGCGCCCCGCTGAGCCGGGGCGCGAGCCCGGGGAAGGAGTGCGTCAGCTGCAGCCCCAACAGGGCGGCCAGCACGGGGAGCAGCGCCAGCATCAACAGGGCGGCGTCCAGGGCCCGTCCCGACGGGCGCGCGTCGACCACGTAGGTGACCGCGACGCAGAAGTAGCCCACGAGCACCACCGCCGTGATCACCACGGCCAGGCGCGGCGCGAGATCGTCGCGGTGACGAGCCGAGTCGCTCCCGGCGTCGTCGGGCAAGGGGATGCCCTGCACTCGTCCTCCGGATGGTCGGGCTGGATTGGGTAACTTGCCCGAGAGTATCCGATCTTTTCCGGTCGTGGAGAGGTGGCGTAGGGCGCTGACTGTACACAGAGGGTTACTTGATCTCACAGTCGATCACAGGTGATTACAGAAAAAGGGGGACAGGGTTGAGGTGGTGGTAGGGGGTCGGTTCCGCCAGCCGCCCCAGGGCCACCGGCGTGTGGAAGAGCCGGCCGGGCGCGAAGCGGGCCCAGTGCGGACGCAGCCCGGGCACCAGCACCTTCGCCACGGGCAGCCCGACGTCCGGCCGCGTCTGGTCCAGGACGAGCAGCTCCATGCCGCGCCCGCGGACCAACTCGGCTATGAGGTCAAGGGTGTCGGCGCCATGTGGACCGGGGGTGCCCGCGCCCTTGGCCACCGCTCCTGACGGGGCGAGATAGGGCTGGTTGGCGACGGTCGCGGTGCGGAACCAGCACAGCGCCTCCGGGTCGGCGCTCACGCCGTACCCGTCGCCGTCGGCGCGGGCCTCGACCACGGGGGGCAGCATCTGGTTGAGCTCGGCCAGGGCGTGACGCAGCGCGGTGTGCCGGTCGAAGTGGGCACCGAAGCCCAAAGTGATGTCCTCGGCGGGCTTGTCGGTACGGCGGGAGACGGCCGCCACCACGGGGATGCCGAAGTCGGAGGTGAGGTCGAGCGCCCACACCTCGCGCCGCAGTCCGGCGTGGACGTGCCGCAGTTCGGCGATCCACGGGTCGTCGTAGGCGTCGAGGTCGAGCGCCGGCTGGCGCGTGCGGTTGTACCACCAAAGGGCGACCGCGTCCCGCTCCACCAGCTCCAGGAAGCCGCGCACCACCGCGTCGGCCAGACTGCCCCCGGCGGCCGCGCCGTTGGAGTCGGCCCGGCAGTAGCGCCGCCCGGCCGGCTGTGGGGTGCCGTAGTACAGCAGGGCGGTGGGCAGCAGCCGGTGCCGCTGTGCGGTGAGCGACCACACCGGCGTCCAGTCGAGCTCCGCCCGCTCGTCGAACGGATCGCAGACCCGGTGGCGCGCGGAGGTGCCCCGGTCGCGGAACTGCCGTGGGTCGAAGAGCTGCACCGCGTTCGGGTGCACGGCGTCGTCGGGGTCGAGGTCGCGGTAGCGGGCGCGCTGTCGCGGCTCGTCCCCCTGGAAGTGGCCGCTGTAGTGCTCCAACGCCTCACACAGCGCGCTCGCCTGAGCCTGCTCGGAGGTTATGCCCTTGCCGTGGGCGGCGGTGCGCAGCCCGGCCCGTACGGCGTCGAGGCCGGGGGGCGCCCCTGGGCCGGTGGGATCGGCGCGGCCGGTGAGGCCGGCGGGGGAGGCGGGGGTGAGGTCGACGGCGGCGTACGCGGGGTGCCTGGCGTGGAAGCAGTTGAGGAAGGCGGGCCCGCGCGGGTCGCGGCGGATCTCGCTCACCAGCCCGGTCACGGGGCTGATCAGATGCCCGTACGTCTCCATGATCCGTCGCGGTGGGCTGTCGGCGATCTGCCACGGGGCGTCGTCGGCGCGCGGGGCCAGTGTCAGGGGCGTCCGTATCCGCGCCGCGACCAACCGCGGGTCGCCGCAGGCGGGGCACTGTGGGCGGCGGCTCACCGCGTGGTGCTCCAGGGCGGAGGTGAGGGTGTCCAGGGTGCACAGCGCCCGCTGCCCCGGGTGGCGGTGCCCGGCCAGCCAGGTGGCCGCTTCCAGCGCGGCCAGCTGCAGCGCGGCGGCGCGGCTGGCGGCCAGCGACGCGGGCGGGCGCGGCACCGGGCCCTGACGGCCGAGTCGGTGCTGGAGGTGTGCCTCGGCCTGCCGTCGTCGCCACAGCCGGTCGGCCAGGCAGGACCAGCACGGGTCGTCCTGGGCACCCAGGAACGGGCCGATCCACGCCGTCGTGCCGACCGGCTTGACCGGCAACCAGCGGCGGCCGGACGCGCGGTGCTCGGCGTCGAACGCCGCGAGGCGTGGATCGAGGTAGTCGTCACAGACCACAAGAGTGAGGTAGGCGTCGCCATGTTGACGCCTCTCGATTTGACATGTTCCGTCCGCCCCGTCCCCGTCCCCGTCCCCGTCCCCGTCTCCATCCCCATGCCCGTCCCCTTCCACGGCGCGGATGCCCGCGGCCCGCAGCGCCTGGACGGCCTCGTCCCGCTCGGTGCTGCCGAGGGCCACGGGGACCACGACGGCGGACCGCAGGTCGTCGGCGCAGGGGGCCCTCGGGATGGCGGCGGGGGCCGGGGCGGGGGCGGCGGTCACGCCGGCCAGCCCCCAGTACGCGTCCTCGGGGCGCGGGTAGCGGCCGCGCTCACACACCAGGCCCGCCTCGCACAGCCGGGCGATGACGCGGGTGACCAGCGCGGCGGCTTCGGCGGGATCGGTGCGTACATCGGCCTCGGCGAGGATGCGCTCCAGGTCCCTGGAGCCGTCGAGCAGAGGGGCGAGCGTCTCGGCCGTCCGTCCGTGCAGCGCCGTGACGCCGCGCTCCGAGACGAGGTAGACGGCCTCGCCCGGCACCTGCTCGACCCGTAGGTGCGGAGAGAAGCCCAATGTGCCCATCAGCCGACGCTGATGGTGCAGATGCAGATGCCCGGCGCGGCCGCGGGCCATGGCTCGGCGGAGAGGTCCTCTATGACCAAGTCGTCGACGCCCAGGTCGGCGGGGCTGGGGCCCGCGGCGCACAGGGCCGAAGGACTCGCGGGGACGGGTGATGTGTCGGTCATTGTGGGCTCTCCTCAGGGTGAGAGGCGGTCCTGGCAAGGAGTCTGCGATGACGGATCCACGGCTTGCCAGTGCTTTCCTCATAACCAGGGTGTGAACTTGTCATGACCTCCGCCTCACAGGACTCATGCACGGTTCGGGAGTCCGGCACTGGCCGCATCCACCACCCGCACGCGAGGCTCATATGTGCCTCAATGGCAGGGCCGCGCGGCCAAAGAGGCACCTGGTGGACCGTCTGACGGAGGGGTACACGACCATGGAAATCAAGGTGTTGGGGCCGCTGAGTGTCGAGGCTTGCGGTCAGTCGATCGTGCCCAGCGCGGGCAAGCCGCGGCAGATCCTCGCATTGCTTTCCGTGTACGCCAACCAGATGCTCCCGGTGCCCACCCTTATGGAGGAAATCTGGGGCGCGCAGATGCCGCGCAGCGCGCTGACGACGCTGCAGACGTACATTCTGCAGCTCCGGCGCAGACTGGCCGCGGCGTACGGTCCGCAGGCGCCCGAGGCCTCGAAGAACGTGCTGGCCACGCGGTACGGCGGATATGTGCTGGAGGCCCAGCCCGGCGCGGTGGACATCCATGAGTACGACCGGCTGGTGGCCGCCGGGCGGGACGCGCTCGACACCGGTGACGATGTCGAGGCTTCCTTTCTGTTCCGCGAGGCGCTGACGGTCTGGCGCGGTCCCGCCCTCGTGGACGTGCGCGTCGGACCGATCCTGGAGATCGAGCTGGCCCGGCTGGAGGAGAGCCGACTCGGCGTCCTGGAGCGCCGGATCGAGGCCGACCTGCGCCTCGGCCGCCACGCCGAGCTGCTCACCGAACTCACCGAGCTGACGGCCCGACATCCGCTCCACGAGGGGCTGCACGCCCAGTGCATGGCCGCCCTGTACCGGTCCGGCCGCCCGTGGCAGGCGCTGGAGGTGTACCAGGGGCTGCGCGGCCGGCTCGTCGAGGACCTGGGGCTCGAACCCTCCCCGCGGCTGCAGAAGCTGCAGCAGGCGGTGCTCGCCTCGGACCCCGCGCTGGACCTGGAGCTGGGCGGGCAGTGGCGCCGGCCCGTGCTCGACCTGTTCGCCGCGTAGGTCCCTGCCGCTCAGCTCTTGGTCGTCAGCCCTCAGTCCTTCCCGCCCCGCACCACAACCGCGTATGCCCCCCGCCCCATCGCACCTCCCCTGAACGCCCGGCGCCGCCCTTCTTGCCGGGTCGGCTACGGCTCCGCTCCCCAACACCCCCCGCGAGGGCGAGCGGAGCCGTAGTGCTGTCCGCGTTCGTTTCCGGCTGTTCCAGCCGTATTCCAGGCGCTCCTGACACCGTCCGGCGTGATCCTGCCCAACGCCAGCCGTAGGGGGCCGCTTTGCGCATCATCGACCTGTCGACACCGGTGGACGCCTCCGGCTGGGAGCCGGACCCGCTGGTCCACGAGATCATGACGCCGGCCGAGGCGGCCCACCACATGAGCGAGGAGATGCGCGAACACTTCGGCATCGAGTTCGACCCGTCGGAACTGCCGGGCCAGGAACTGCTCTCCCTGGACACGCTCACCCTGACCAGCCACACCGGCACACATGTCGACGCCCCCGCGCACTACGGCTCCACCGGAGCGTATGGAGTGCCCCGCACCATCGACCAGATGCCCCTCGACTGGTTTCTGCGCCCGGCCCACGTCCTGGACATCAGCGCGGCGGATCCGGAGACCCGCACCGTCGGTGTCCCGCACATCGAGAAGGAACTGGCCCGCATCGGCTGCCGGCCGCAGCCGCTGGACATCGTCCTGCTGCACACCGGCGCCTCCCGGTGGGTCGGCACATCCAGCTACTTCACGGAGTTCACCGGCCTCGACGGGCCCGCCACCGACTATCTGCTCGACCTCGGTGTCCGCGTCATCGGCACCGACGCGTTCAGCCTCGACGCCCCGTTCTGCGACATGATCCGCCGCTACCACGCCACCGGCGACCAGTCGGTGCTGTGGCCCGCCCACTTCGCCGGCCGCCGTCGCGAGTACTGCCAGATCGAGCGGCTCGCGCGGCTGGAAACCCTGCCGCCCACCGGGTTCCGGGTCGCCTGCTTCCCCGTGAAGATCGCGGGAGCGGGCGCCGGCTGGACCCGGGCGGTGGCGTTGCTGGACGAGTGAGCGGCGCGCCACCCGCCGTCGCGCCGCTCCGTCCCGAGTCGAGCGCGGGTTGAGAGCGGGGCGGCACTGTCGCAGCCGAGTCCCACAGGCGGGCACCGAGCAGGAAGGTCGAACCGACGTGATGCATCAGCGCGTTATCGATCGACGGGGGAGGCGTCGGGTGGCGATCACCGGCATAGGCGTGGTGGCCCCGGGCGGCGTGGGGGCCAAGGAGTTCTGGTCGCTGCTGACCGAGGGCCGCACCGCCACCCGCGCCATCTCCCTCTTCGACGCCACCCGCTTCCGCTCCCGGATCGCCGCCGAGGCCGACTTCGACCCGCACCACGAGGGCCTGACCCCGCAAGAGGTACGCCGGATGGACCGCGCCGCGCAGTTCGCGGTGGTCGCGGCCCGGGAGGCGGTGTCCGACAGCGGGCTCGAGGCGGCCGGGGCGCTGGGCACCGCCGGGCTCGACCCGTACCGCGTGGGCGTCACCGTCGGCAGCGCGGTCGGTGCCACCACCAGCCTGGACACCGAGTACCGGGTGGTCAGCGACGGCGGCGCGAAGTGGCTCGTCGACTACACCTACGCGGTGCCGCACCTCTTCGACCACTTCGTGCCCAGCTCCTTCGCCGCCGAGGTCGCCTGGGCCGTGGGCGCCCAGGGACCGGCGTCCGTGGTGTCCACCGGCTGCACCTCGGGCCTGGACGCGGTCGGCCACGCCGTCGAACTCATCCGGGAAGGCAGCGCCGACATCATGGTCGCGGGCGCCACCGACGCGCCCATCTCCCCGATCACCGTCGCCTGCTTCGACGCCATCAAAGCCACCTCGCCGCGCAACGACGACCCCGAACACGCCTCGCGCCCCTTCGACCGCACCCGCAACGGCTTTGTCCTGGGCGAGGGTTCGGCGCTCTTCGTCCTCGAAGAGCTGTCCCTGGCGCGCCGCCGAGGCGCCCATGTCTACGCGGAGATCGTCGGCTTCGCGTCACGCTGCAACGCGTACCACATGACCGGGCTGCGCCCCGACGGCCGGGAGATGGCCGAGGCCATCCGGGTCGCCCTCGACGAGGCCCGGGTACCGGTGACGGCCGTCGACTACATCAACGCCCACGGCTCCGGCACCAAGCAGAACGACCGCCACGAGACCGCCGCCTTCAAACGCGCCCTCGGCGAGCACGCCCGGGCCACGCCCATCAGCTCGATCAAGTCGATGGTCGGCCACTCGCTGGGCGCCATCGGCTCCCTGGAGATCGCCGCCAGCGCCCTGGCCATCGAGCACGATGTCGTACCGCCCACCGCCAACCTCCACGAGCCCGACCCCGAGTGCGACCTCGACTACACCCCGCTGGTCGCCCGCGAGCAGCGCGTCGACACGGTGCTGAGCGTGGGGAGCGGGTTCGGTGGTTTCCAGAGCGCGATGGTGCTGGCCCGGGCGGACGGGGGCCGGGCGGAAGGCGATGGGTCGGAGAGGGGTGCGTGGTGAGCGCCGCGGCCGTGTTCACCGGCATCGGCGTGGCCGCGCCCAACGGCCTGTCGACCCCAATGTGGTGGAAGGCCACGCTGAACGGGGAGAGCGGCATCCGCCCCATCAGCCGCTTCGACGCCTCCGGCTACCCGGCCCGGCTCGCGGGCGAGGTGCCCGGCTTCGACGCCGCCGAACACATCCCGAACCGCCTGCTCCCGCAGACCGACCACATGACCCGCCTCGCCCTGGCCGCCGCCCAGGAGGCGTTCGACGACGCGGACACCGACCCCGCCCAGCTCCCCGAGTACGCCGCCGGGGTCGTCACCGCCGGCTCGGCCGGCGGCTTCGAGTTCGGCCAGCGCGAGCTGGAGGCGCTGTGGAGCAAGGGCGGGCAGTACGTCAGCGCGTATCAGTCCTTCGCCTGGTTCTACGCCGTCAACACGGGCCAGATCTCCATCCGGCACGGGCTGCGCGGGCCCAGCGGCGTCCTCGTCACCGAGCAGGCCGGCGGCCTCGACGCGGTGGCCCAGGCCCGCCGACGGCTCCGCGGCGGCAGCCGGCTCATCGTCACCGGCGGGGTGGACGGGGCGATCTGCCCATGGGGCTGGACGGCGCAGCTCGCGGGGGGCCGGCTCAGCCTCGCTGACGACCCCGCGCGCGCCTATGTGCCCTTCGACGCCGCCGCCCGGGGCTATGTGCCGGGCGAGGGCGGGGCGATCCTGGTCCTGGAGGAGGCCGCTGCGGCCCGCGCCCGCGGCGCCCGCGTGTACGGCGAACTGGCCGGCTACGCCGCCACCTTCGACGCGAAGCCCGGACACGAGCACATCAGCGGCGTCCCCGGCCTGCGCCGCGCCGTCGAACTCGCCCTCGCCGACGCTCACCTCGCCCCCCACGACATCGACGTCGTCTTCGCCGACGCCTCCGGCGTACCCCACCTCGACCGGGCCGAGGCGGAGACCATCACCGCCGTCTTCGGGCCCCGGCGGGTGCCGGTCACCGCGCCCAAGACCATGACGGGGCGGCTGTACGCGGGAGGGGCCGCCCTCGACCTCGCCGCCGCCCTGCTCACCATCCGCGACGCGCTCATCCCGCCGACCGTGAACGTCACCCGGCTCGCCGAGGGGCTCGAGCTCGACCTGGTGACCGCGGAGCCGCGCCCCCGCCCCGTACGCGCCGCCCTGGTGCTGGCCCGCGGCCGCGGCGGCTTCAACGCCGCGGCCGTGGTCGTCGGGGTCCGGCCCCACTGATCGCAGCGCACCGCTCGCAGCCCCACTGATCCGGCCCGAAGAGAGGCACCACGCGATGACACAGATGACCCAGATGACGCTGTCCGAGCTGACCACCCTCCTGCGCGAGTGCGCCGGCGAGGACGAGACCGTCGACCTCGACGGAGATGTGCTCGACACCCCCTTCACCGACCTCAACTACGACTCCCTGGCGGTCCTGCAGACGGTGGGCCGCATCGAGCGCGAATACGGCGTCCTGCTGGCCGACGACACGGTCGCCGAAGCGTCCACGCCCCGGCTGCTGCTGCAGTACGTCAACGCGGGCCTGACCGAGGCGCGCACCCGCCCCGCCCAGGCATAGGGGGGCACTGTCGTGCGCGTACTCATCGTCGTCACCCCGGTCAGCAGCCATCTGCAGCCGCTCGTCCCCCTGGCCTGGGCGCTCGCGGGCGCCGGCCATGAGGTGATGTGCGCCGGGGAGCCCGGGGCCGTGGAGGCGGCGCGCTCCGCCGGCCTGCACACCCTCGCCGTCGAGACCGAGCCGCTGCCCGCCGACGCCCCGCCCCCGGCTCCGGCCCGGCCCACGGACGGGGCGCCCGCCGCGGTGTGGGAACCCGACTGGGAGGCGCTCGCGGTCCGCTGGCGGGTCCGGGTCGGCCGGGTGCTCGACGGATATCTGAGGTTCGCCCGTGAATGGCGCCCCCACCTCGTGCTGTCCGACCCGGTCGAGTTCTGCGGGCCGATCGTCGCCGGCGCCCTGGGGGTTCCGTCGGTGGTCCACCGCTGGGGCACCGACATCCTGACCACCCTGGCCCGCGGCCCCGCCCGTGCCGCGCTGCGGTCCGTGTGCGAGCGGGCGGGGACCCCCGGAGGGCTGCTGCCCGACCCCGATCTGCTGCTCGACCCCTGTCCGCCGCTGCTGCGCCACCCCCGGGCGGCCCCGGCCAGGCCGGTGCGGTTCGTGCCGTACAACGGCCCGGGCAGCTACCCGGCCTGGGGTCCGCTGCGCTCGCCGGAGCAGCGGACCATATGTGTGTCGTTCAGCCCTCAGACGATCGAGGGGTCGGGAATGGCCACCCTGGCGGCGACGGCCCGGGCGTTCGAGGGGCTGGAAGGGGTACGGGGCGTGTTCACGTTGTCCCGGGCGCGCGCCGAGGAGCTGGGACCGCTGCCCGGCAACGTACGGGTGATCGAGCCCGCCCCGCTGTCGCAGCTCCTGAGGCGCTGTACGGCCCTGGTCCACCACGGCGGGTCCGGCAGCGGGCTGACGGCTCTGCACCACGGCCTGCCCCAGCTCGTCCTGGCCCCACCGCTGCCCAGCCTCGGCGTCTACGCCGAACAGATCGCGGCCTGCGGCGCCGGTCGGTCGCTCGACCCGGGTGAGCAGCGGGATCCCGAGGTGATCCGTACGGCGCTCCGCGAGCTGCTGGACGACCGGTCCTACCGGGCGGCGGCGGGCCGGGTACGCGACGAGATGGCCGCCATGCCGGCCCCTGCCGAGGTGGTCGCCGAGCTGGAGGAGCTGGCCGCGTCGCCCGTCGCCCCCTCGCGGGTCGCCGGTTCGCGCGCGGCCTGAGGGCGCACGGCACCGGCGCGCGGCCTGAGGGCGGGACCTAAGCGGTCACGGGCACCTCACGCAGGGCCATGGCCAGCCGGGCGAGGGCGGCGGCCTCCCGGCTGCCTTCCTCGGCGCCGAAGACATGCACGATCAGGCCCGTCTCGCCGGGTGTGGCGGGCACGTGCAAGGTCTCGTAGTCCAGGGTGAGCAGCCCGGCCGAGGGGTGCCGCAGCCGCTTGCGCCCCGCCCCGCACATCACGACCTCGCCGGTGGCCCAGACGCGCCGGAAGTCGGCGCTGTGCGTGGACAGGTCGGTGATGAGCGTGGCCAGTTCCGCGTCGTCGGGGTAACGGCCGGCGGAGACCCGCAGCTGGCCCACGCTCTCCGCCGCCCGGTCCGCCCATTCGGGGAAGACGGTCCGGGACGCGGGGTCGAGGAAGAAGTACCTGGCCTGGTTCCGGTCGCGGCGGCCCGGGTCGGCCAGGCCGCCGATCAGCTCGCCACCCAGCTCGTTCCAGGCGAGCACGTCGAGGCGGTGGTTCGTCACGAAGGCCGGAACGTGGGCCATGCCGTCGAGGACCTGCCGCAGCAGGGGGCTGACACGGGCCTCGGGCGGGGGCCCGCCCCGCGCGCCGACCAGGGTGGCGAGGTGCTTGCGCTCCGCCGCGTCGAGGCCGAGGGCCTTCGCGAGCGCGTCGAGCACCTCGGGGGAGGGCTGGGTGGCGCGGCCCTGTTCGAGGCGGACGTAGTAGTCCACGCTGATCCCGGCGAGCTGGGCCAGTTCCTCGCGACGCAGCCCATGCACCCGTCGCCGCCCGCCACCGGCGATTCCGACGTGCTCCGGTGCGACGCGCCCCCGGCGGGCGCGCAGAAAGCCGCCGAGCGCCCGCCGGGAGTCCCCGATCCCGTCGAGCCTGTCGATCCCGTCTGCGAGGCTGATGCCGTTGCTGTCCATGCGTTCCAGTATGGGTGGCCCTCGTGATACCAGGATTGCCGTTCCGCCGGTCACACAGGGTTCTGGCTACCGTGCCGCGCCCGGGAGAGCGTGGTGCGCATGACCGAAGCCACGCCGCAGTTGCGGAAGAAGATTCTGATCGTCAGCGCCCACCCGGAGCCCCGTTCGCTCAACGCCTCCCTGACCTCCTTCGCGGCCGAGGAGCTGCGCGCGGCGGGGCATGAGGTGCGGATGTCCGACCTCTACGCGATGAAGTGGAAGGCGGCTGTGGACGCCGACGACTTCCCCGACCACACCGCGGACCGGCGGCTGGATGTGCTGTCGGTGTCGGGCCAGGCCACGCTGGCGGGGCGGCTGTCGCCGGACATCGCGGCGGAGCAGGAGAAGGTGCGCTGGTCGGACGCGGTGATCCTGCAGTTCCCGATGTGGTGGTTCTCGGTGCCCGCGACCCTGAAGGGCTGGATCGACCGGGTGTTCACCTTCGAGTTCGCCCACGGCCCGGCCGTTCCCCCGCCGTACAGCGAGGGCGCCCTGGCGGGGCGGCGGGCGTTGCTGTCGGTGACGGTCGGCGCCCGGGAGTCGGCGTTCGCCGACCGGGGCATCCACGGGCAGCTGTCGGATGTGCTCTTCCCGCTCCAGCACGGCCTGTTCTGGTTCACCGGCATGGCGCCGCTCGAACCGTTCGCGCTGTACGACTCGCTCGATGTGCCGGAGGACCGGTTCGAGGCGGTGAAGCGGGAGTACGGCCGGCGGCTGGACCGGCTCTTCACGGACGAGCCGGTCCCGTTCCGGACGCTCACCGGCGGCGACTACGGCCGCGACATGCGCCTGCTGCCGGGGGTGGAGGCGCCCGGGGCGAGCGGTCTTGACATCCACATCCTCCCGCGTGGCTGAGGGCTCCAGGGTCTAGACGGCGGCCTCTTCCAGGGCGGTGACGCGGTCGGCGGGGCTTGGCATGCGCAGCATGTCCGTACGGAGGCGGGCGGCGGCCCGGGCGTGGCGGGGGTCGTCCACCAGGGCCTCGACCGCTTCGCTGACGGCGACGGGGTCGGACTGTCGCTCGGGCGGCAGGATGAGTCCGGCGCCGTGGCGGTGGAGGCGTTCGCCGATCTCGGCGGTGACCGGGACCTGGTTCAGCACCAGTTGCGGGGTTCCGGCCGCGGCCGCCGTGAGGCCGGTACCCGAGCCACCGTGGTGGACCACGGCCGCACAGGTGGGCAACAGCTCGGACATGGGGAGGCCCACGGCGACCCGTGCCTTCGCCGGGGCCGCGGTCAGCTTCCGCGCCTGGTCGGCGCTGATCGCCAGCACCACCTCCAGGCCCCGGCCGGCCAGGGCGCTCGCGGTCCGGGTCAGCAAGGGGGGCAGGGCGCCGGGGCGGACCTTGTGTCCGGAGACCCCGGCCGTGATGCACACCCGTGGCCGGGCGCGCTCCTCCAGCACCCAGCGTTCCACGTCCCCCGGGCCGTTGTACGGGACGTAGCGCACATCGATCCGGGTGCGCGGTGCCGGGTCGGGGAGCCGCAGCGCGGGCGGGAAGGGGTCGAACCAGGCGGTGGGACCGGAGCGCGGGGGCACCCCATGGCGCTCGAAGAGGCGTGAGTGGCCCGGCAGCGGGCGGGCGCCCAGCTCGTGGTTCTCCACGCGCATGATGGTGGCCGTGCCCCAGCCGTGCCCGTACGCGGGGACGCCGAGCGCGGCGGCGGCCACCGTGCCCGCGAAGCACAGCGCGTCGTGCACGACCACATCGGGGCGCCAGTGGCGGGCGAAGGCGAGGAGGTCCCCGGCCATCGCGTCCGCGACGCCGAACTGCTTGTCGGCCAGCGCGCGGAGCACCGTGTGCTGTGCGTCGTCCAGCAGCGCGGGCCGCGATGCCCAGCCCTCGGGCCAGCGGCCGGGGCTGCGCCAGGGCGCGAGGTCCGCGCGGCTCCTGATCTGCTCCACGGCCACGTCCCGGCCGACGGGCACCCCGGTCAGCCCGGCGCGCGCCGCCGACGCCATGCACGAGGGCGGGGCGGCGAGCCGTACCTCATGCCCGGCGGCCCGGCAGGCCCAGGCCAGCGGCACCAGGCTGAACAGATGGCCCGGCTCGGCCCAGGTGGCGAACAGCACCCGCATGTGATCAGTCCAGGTCGTCGCGGTGGACCCGACGGTCGAGCACCAGCCATCGGCCGTCCCGCCGTACCAGAAGGTCCGCGCAGGTGGTGGACGCCCGCAGGACGGACTGCCCGGCGCGCGGGGTTTCGAGGACCTGGGCGTACGAGCGGACGAAGACGGTGTGCTCGTCCTTCGGTTCGAGCGAGAGCATGCCCAGCCAGTGGCGGCGCCGGACGCCCCGCGCGGCGAAGTCGTCGGTGGCCTGGCGGGCGCCGGCGGCGATGGCCGCCCGGCCGGTGAACGGCTCGGGGTGGGCGTTGGCGGCGAACACGCCGTCTTCGGCGAAGGTCTCCGCCCAGGCCTCGGCCTCGCCGTCGTCGAGCAGCTGCATCTGACGGGCGTAGAACTGCTGGATCTCCGCGTACAGCTCGGCCGGACCGATGGGGCTTTCCGGGCCGGCCGGTCCTGTGACGGGGCGTGCCGTGACGGTCATGGCGGTCCCTCTCTCCCTCGTGCGCTCGCTTCCGGTGTGTCGCGCAGCAGCGTCGCCGCAGGCCCTCGTACGCCCCTTGACAGCCGGTCGAACGGTCCGCTCGACCGCCGTGCGATCGAGGATCGAGAGCACAGGGCCACGCTTCGGTGCAGACAACGCAACCAAGGAGCCCGGGGAGGACGCGCATGGCGAGCGACGAGCGGCGGGTGGCGCTGGTCACGGGGGGCACGAGCGGAATCGGTCTCGCGGTGGCGCGGGGCCTGGCGGCGGCGGACTTCGCGGTCTTCATCTGCGCGCGGACCCCCGAGTCCCTGGAGATGACGGTCAAGGAGCTGCGGGCCGCGGGCCACGAGGCCGACGGCGTCCCCGCCGACGTGAGCGAGCGGAAGGACGTGCGCGACCTGGTGGCGGCCGCGACCGGGCGGTACGGCCGGATCGACGTCCTGGTCAACAACGCCGGGCGCAGCGGCGGCGGCGAGACTGTCGGACTGGCCGACGAGCTGTGGTACGACGTGATCGACACCAACCTCAACGGCGTCTTCCTCACCACACGCGAGGTGCTGGCGGAGGGCGGGATGCGGGAGCGCGGCTGGGGCCGGATCGTCAACATCGCGTCGACCGGCGGCAAGCAGGGCGTCGTGCTCGGCGCCCCGTACTCGGCCTCCAAGCACGGCGTGGTCGGCTTCACCAAGGCGGTCGGCCTCGAACTGGCCAAGACCGGCATCACGGTCAACGCGGTCTGCCCCGGGTATGTCGAGACGCCGATGGCCGAGCGCGTCCGCCAGGGGTACGCGGCGGTGTACGACACCACCGAGGAGGCCATCCTCGAACGCTTCCAGGCCAAGATCCCGCTCGGCCGCTACTCCACGCCACAGGAGGTGGCGGGGCTGGTCGGCTATCTGGTCACCGACACCGCCGCGTCCATCACCGCCCAGGCGCTCAACGTCTGTGGCGGACTGGGGAATTACTGAGGAGCGCGTGCCCGTGACCACCACCGAGACATACCTCACCACACACGCCATCACGGTGCTGGCACCGGCCCGCACCGTGTACGGCATCATCGCCGGCGTCACCGACTGGCCCCAGCGCTTCGCCCCCAATGTGCACGTCGAACACCTGGAGCGGACGCCCGGCGGCGAGCGGATCCGGATCTGGGCCGCCGCGGGCGGCGCGGTGAAGAACTGGACATCGCGCCGCGAGCTGGACCCGGACGGACTGCGCGTCACCTTCCGGCAGGAGGTGTCCGCGCCACCGGTGGCGGCCATGGGTGGCGAGTGGATCGTCACCGCCCACGGTGAGAACGTGTCCCGGCTGGAGCTGCGCCATGACTTCCGCGCGGTCGACGACGACCCGTCGGGTGTCCGCTGGATCACCGCGGCGGTGGACCGCAACAGCGAGTCCGAGCTCGCGGCGGTCAAGGCGCTGGCCGAACTCGGCGGCGAGCTCGCGGAGTTGGAGTTCTCCTTCGAGGACACGGTGTTCACGTCGGGTGACGCCGCGCTGGTCTACGACTACCTGTACCGCGCCGATCTGTGGCCCGAGCGGCTGCCGCACGTGTCCCGGCTCGACCTCAAGGAGGACCCGGTCGAGCCGCGTGTCCAGGTGATGGCGATGGACACTCGTACCGCGGACGGCTCGGTGCACACCACCGAGTCCGTACGGGTCTGCTTCGGGCCGAACCGCATCGTCTACAAGCAGACCGCCGTGCCCGCGCTGATGACCGCGCACACCGGGAGCTGGACGATCACCCCGGCGGGCGACGGGGTGGCCGTCACCTCCCGGCACACCGTGATCCTCAACCCGGCGGCGGTGGAGCGGGTGCTCGGCCCGGACAAGACCGTCGCCGACGCCCGGACGTATGTGCAGCGGGCCCTGAGCACGAACAGCACCACGACGCTGCGCCACGCGCGGGCGTTCGCGGAGGCGGCGGCCACTCGTGGGTGAGGCGGGCGGCAGGGCCCGGGCGGTCGGCGGGACCGAGCGGCTCGACGGGCTGCCGGCCGAGGCGGCCAGGGCCCATCCCGCGCGGACCGCGCTGGTGTGGGGCGGGGCCGCCCCCGACGGCGGGGCGGCGGCGCTGGACTTCGCGGGGCTCGACCTGCGGGTGTCGCGCGCCGCGTACGCCATCCGCCGGCTGCTGCCGGGGCGGGGGAGGGCGTCGGTGGCGGTCGCCTCCGTGCTGCACCCGGACTTCGCCGTGGCCTACTACGCGGCCGCGCGCAGCGGAAACGTGGTGGCGGTGGTCAATCCGCTGCTGCGCGAGGAGGCGCTGCTGCACACCCTGTCGGTGAGCGAGGCGCGGCTGGCGTTCGTGGACGCCGGGCTGTACGCGCGGCTCGCCCCGGTGCGCGAGCGGTTGCGCGCGCTGCGCGAGGTGGTGCTGATCGGCCCGGTCGCGCCGAGGGCCCATCCGGACGTACCGCGCCTGGACGATGTCCTGGGGAACATGAAGAATCGGACGCTCGTCGGGCCGCCGGGCGCGGTGGGCCCGGACGACGTGGTGTGCGTCCAGTTCACCAGCGGGACGACGGGCCTGCCCAAGGCCGTCCGGCTCACCCATCGCAACCTCGTCGTCAACGCGGCGCAGATCGCCGAGGCACACCGCGTCGGCCACGGCTCGATCGCCCTCAACCACCTGCCCACCTACCACCCCATGCACCTCAACTCGGCGGTGTTCGCGGGCGCCACGCAGGTGTTGTGCGCGGCGCCCGACCCGATCGACGCGGTCGAGGCGGCCAACCGGCACTCCGCCACGCACTTCTACAGCCTGCCGGTCCGCCTCGCCCGGCTCGCCGCCGACCCCGCCGGCAGCGTGGCCGGGAGAGAGCTGACGACCGTGCGGCTGATCGCGTCCGGCGGGTCGGCGCTGCCGGTGCGGGACGCGACACGGCTCGCCGAGCGGTTCGGGGTGCCGGTGTTCCAGGGGTACGGGCTCGCCGAGACCTCCCCGCTGACCCACAGCGACGACCCCGGCCGCCCGGTGCCCGGCTCGGTGGGCCGCCCGGTGGCGGGGACCGAGTGCCGGGCCGTGGACGTCGAGCGCCGTACGGTGCTCGCGCCCGGCGAGGTGGGAGAGGTGCAGGTGCGCGGCCCACAGGTGATGAAGGGCTACCTCGGCGGCCCGGACGGCACCGGCCTTGAGGAGGGCGGCTGGTTCTCCACCGGCGACGTCGGCCGGATCGACGGGGAGGGGCGGCTGTTCCTGGTCGACCGGCTCGGGGACACGTTCAAGTGCGACAACTTCCTCGTCGCGCCGACGGAGATCGAGCAGGTGCTGCTCGGCCACGAACTGGTCCGGGAGGCCGTGGTCTTCGGTCTGCCGGACGCCGCGCGGGGCGCGCTCGCCGCCGCGCTGGTGGTGCTCCAGCCGGGTGCCCGCGAGCCGGAGGCCATCGCGGCGGATGTCGCCGACCGGCTCCCGTACTACCAGCGGCTTCACCATATCGAGGCGGTGGACGCCATCCCGCGCAACGCGAACGGGAAGGTACAGCGCCGCGCCCTGCGCGACGCCCTCATCGCGCGACTGCAGACGCGAACCCCCGACCATGCCACTGTGCGAACC
Organism: Streptomyces sp. ME19-01-6; assembly: GCF_033793745.1. Classification (NCBI taxonomy): domain Bacteria; kingdom Bacillati; phylum Actinomycetota; class Actinomycetes; order Kitasatosporales; family Streptomycetaceae; genus Streptomyces; species Streptomyces sp. ME19-01-6. The sequence continues at coordinate 48,711 of NZ_JARAXF010000016.1, forward strand.
CAGGAAGGCCGTACCGCGATGTCGTCATCCGACGAATGGGACCACCCGACCGGTCTGTTCACCGTCATCAACACCTTCACGCTCAAGGATCACGCCCGAGCCGATGAGTTCGAGCGGCGCTTTCTCGACCATGTGGCGTGGATGCGCGCCCAGGAGGGCTTCGACTCGCACCAGGCGGTGCGGCTGGTGGAGCGGCCCGGGGTGTACGTCAACCTCGGCCGCTGGCGCTCGCCGGAGGCCTTCCAGCGGGTGCGGGGCAGCGAGGTGTTCCAGGCACACGCCAAGGAGTTCCACGAACTGGTGGAGGTGGACGCCGACCCGTCCCGCAATGTGCTGCGCACCGGCGGCGACGTCACGGAGGGCGCGCCGGTGGTGGTCGTCGAGCGGCTGGGCGTTGAGGGGCCGAGCCTGGACGCGTTCGACGACTCCTACCGGGAGTACGCCCGTCTCCTGACGGCGCGGCCGGGCTTTCTGCACGCCGACTTCAGCCGGTCGCTGACGAGGCCCGGCAGCTACACCTTCGTCACCTGGTGGGCGGAAGCGGACGCCTGGCGGGCGGCCCGCGCCGAGGCCCCGGCCTTCGGCACGGCCGAGTGCGCCGTCCACCTCGCCGCGCAGGCCGCGGCCCCGAAAGCGGCAGATCGTGTTGGTTGAGGCGGCTGAGCCTGCTGCGTCGGCTGAACCTGCCGAACCGGCCGAACCGGCCACGCTGGGTCTTGAGGGGAAGGTCGCGCTGGTGACGGGGGCGACGCGCGGGGTCGGGTTCGCGGTGGCCCGGAAGCTGGCCGCCGCGGGCGCCCAGGTGATCCTCGACTACGCGCACAGCGAGGCCGATGCCGAACGCGCGCTCCGCGACCTGTCGGGCCTCAAGGGCGGCGCGATCGCCCGGCGGGCGGATGTGACCAGCCCCGAGCAGCTGCACGAGCTGCTGGCCGCGGTGCGCGAGCGGTACGGCCGACTGGACATCTTCGTGCACAGCGTCGCGTCCTGGCACCCGATGCCGGCGGTGGGGGCGCGCCCCGAGGACGTACGGGCCGATCTCTCGGCCGCCCTGGACCCGCTGCTGCACGGCGCCTCCGCGATCGCCGACCTCATGGCGGGCGGGCCCGGGCGGATCGTCGCGGTGTCCAGCAGCGGGGCCCACCGGGCCGTGCCGCGCTATGTCGGCCCCGGCATCGCCAAGGCGGCGCTCGAGAGCCTGGTGGGCTATCTCGCCGTGGAGCTGGCGGGCCGCCGGATCGCGGTCAACGCGGTCGCCACCGCCAAGCTCGACAAGGGGCCGGACACCCCCGACCCGGCGACCGCCGCGGCCCTGGCCGCGCGCACGCCCGGCGGCCGGCTGACCACGCCGCGGGACGTCGCCGATGTGGTGGCCCTGCTGTGCACGGCGGAGGCGGGCTGGATCCAGGGCCAGGTGATCACCGCGGACGGCGGCCTGGGGCTGCGCGCGTGAGCGCACCCGCGGCACGTCAGAAGGGAGCGCAGGTGGCCGAGGAGGAGTTCGACACCGATGTGTGCGTGGTCGGCGGCGGCCCGGCCGGGCTGGTCCTGGCGCTGCTGATGCTGCGCTCGGGGGTGCGGGTGACGGTGCTGGAGCGCTCGCGTACGCACCACCGGGAGTTCCGCGGCGAGATTTTGCAGCCCGGCGCGATGGCGCTGCTGGACGACCTCGGCGTGCTGGCCGGGGCCCGGGCGCGCGGCGGACACGAGCACGACCGGTTCCGCCTGATCGAGGGGGACCGGGTGCTGCTGGAGGCCGACTACCGGCTGCTGCCCGCTCCGTACGACCATCTGCTGAGCATCCCGCAGGCGCATGTGCTGGACGAACTGCTCGAGCACTGCGTGGGCTTCACCGGTTTCCGGTGGCTGGACGGGCGGCGGGTCGGCGGCCTGGTACGCCGCGAGGGGCGCGTGGCCGGCGTCACCGCCGCCGGGCCGGTGGGCCCGTGCACCGTACGGGCCCGTGTGGTCGTCGGCGCGGACGGCCGCTACTCGCGGATCCGGCGGCTGGCGGGCATCGGGGCGGGGCGCACGGAGGCCTTCGACCACGATGTGCTGTGGTTCAAGCTCAAGGAGAGCGAAAACCGGAGCCAAAACGCGGGCGTCGAGCCGCTCCTCCGCGATGTGCGGGTGTTCCGCGCCGGCGGCAGCCCCGTGCTCGTCTACGCCTCGTGGCCCGACCGCGTGCAGGTCGGCTGGACCCTGCCGCACAAGGGGTACCGCGACATCGCCGGGCAGGGACTGGACCACGTCAGGGACGAGCTCTGCCGCGCCGTGCCGCCGTACGCCCACCTCATCCGCGAACAGATCCGCTCGCAGGGCGACCTCAGCCTGCTGGACGTCTTCTCCTCGCGGGCCGAGCGCTGGGCCGACGACGGGCTGGTGCTGATCGGCGACGCCGCCCACACCCACAGCCCGATCGGCGCCCAGGGCATCAACCTCGCCGTCCAGGACGCGGTGGTGCTGCACCCGGTCCTGGTCGGCGCGCTGGCCGCGGGCGACACCAGCGCGGCACGCCTCGGGGCCTTCGAGGAGCGCCGGAGCCCCGACATCGCGGCCGTCATGCGGCTGCAGGCCCTGCAGAGCAAGGCGATGCTCTCGCAGGGCGCCTTCGCCACCCGGGTGCGCCCCCGGTTCGCGCGGGTGCTGCGGCATACGCCGCTCTACCGCAGGGTCCTCCACCGCATCGCGTACGGCAATCCGTCGATCCGAATCTCGGACGGCTCGGAAGAAAGGGTTATGTCATGCCGGAGAAGAAGCACGGCCCCGCCCCTGTGACGGTGGTCGCCCGCTTTGTGCTGACGGACAGGCACAAGGAGGACACGGACGCCTTCGCGGAGGCATTCGACGGCTACCGCGAATACATGACGACCCAGCACGGCTTTTGGCGCACCTCGCTGCTGAGGTCCCCGGACCATCCCGACCGGCATGTCATCGTCACCGAGTGGCGGGACAACTCCGCGTACAAGGCCGCCGTCATGGTCCCGGACTTCCTCCTGCTCACCGCCGCCGGGCTGATGGAACTGGCCGACCTGGTCAACGACCACGGTCCGGTGCTGGCCTCGGCCCCCGCGTCGGAGGCGGATGCGGCGGGGGCGGTCGGCGAAGGGGTCGGGCAGTACTGCGTGGTTGCCTCCCATGAGCCGGGCGACGAGAACCCGCCGGCGGCACGGCTCGACGCCGCGTCCCGCCGTGAGGGCTTCGTCTCCGGCTCGGTCATCGCCTCCGACCGCCGCAAGGGCGGCCATGTGAGCCTGATGCGCCTGCGGGACGCGGAGGCGGCGCGGGCCGGTGCGGGACCGGAGGGGGAGATCTACGAGGTGATCGCGGAGGCGTCCATGGAGGGCGCGGCCAGCCGCGCGGCCTGACCAGCGACCACTGAGGGCCGGCCCCGCGGGGCCGGCCCTCATACGTGTGCCCGGCTTGCACGTTTGGACGCCGCTGCCTCAGACCGGCTGCAACTCGGTCAGCCGCTCCAGATCGGCGACGACCCGCGACGGCACCGGCATCCGCTCCATGTCCTGCCGCAGCTCTCCGGCCGCCTTGGCGTAGCCCGGCTCGGACAGCAGCGTGGTCAGGGCCTCGCGCAGCACCTCGGGGTCGTCCTGGCGGGCCGCGTCGTCGATGGTGATGCCCGCGCCGACCGTCGCCAGCCGGTCCCCGGTGGCGAACATGCAGGCCAGCTGCGGCAGTACGAGCTGCGGCAGGCCGAAGGCCGAGGCGGTGAGCGCGGTGCCCGCCCCGCCGTGGTGGATCACCGCCGCACAACTGCCCAGGAACAGGTGCAGCGGGGTGGGGGCGATGATCCGTACGTTGTCCGGGACCGGGCCGAGCTCCTCGCGGTATTCCTCCTCGACGGTCGCGACCGCCTCGAGGTCGGGCAGCCCCTCGAAGGCGCGCAGCACCTGCCGCAGATGCGGGACGCCGTTGAGGATGAGGGTGCGCAGCCCCATGGAGACGGCCACCCGCCGGGGCCGGGAGCCGGCCCCGGCGATGTTCTCGTCGCGCAGCCAGTCCGGCATGACACCGCTGCCGTTGGCGGGTACGTACCGGATCGGGGTGCCCGGCTCGGCGGTGGGGAGCTGGAGCGCTGGCGGGCAGGGGTCCAGCAGCACGGTGGGGTCGGGCAGCCCGTCCAGGCCGAGGCGCTCGCACACCCCCTGGAGGGCCAGGCGCGCCGCCGGGCGTGCGGGGCGGGTGTACGGATCGACGCCCCAGCGGTAGTGCGCCACCGGCACGCCCAGCACCCCGCCGAGGATCGGCGCGGTGTACTCCAGCAGATCGGAGACGATCAGGTCCGGGCGGTAGGCGCGGGCGAAGTCGAGGTAGTCGGGCAGCAGGTACTTGGTGTGCACCATCCACATCCGGGCCGCCCCGGCCACCTGCTCCGACGCCGGGCGGCCGAGCGACTCGACGAGCCGTTTGCCCTCCGGGAGGCCGCCGAGCAGCAGGTCGTCGACGTGGAACCAGTCGCCGATGCTCACGGCGCTCAGCCCCGCCGAACGGGCCGGGCCCATCACATCCGGCTGCCCGGCCACCAGCACCTCGTGTCCCGCACTGCGCAGCGCCCAGGCCAACGGCACCAGGGGGGCGAAGTGGGAGGACACGGGGGTGGACATCATCAGGACGCGCATCTGCTCTCCTCAGGTGGACGGTTGCGGGGCGTCCGCGGTGGAGGTGGGTGGGGTGGAGGTGGGTGTGGGGGTGGCGGCGGGTGTGGGGGTGGCGGCGGGCCGACGATCCGGGGCGCTCAGCCGTACGTCCGGGATGAGGAGCGCGAGCACGAGGCCGGCCAGCATCACGCCGGCGGCGCACCGGAACACAGTGTCGGTGGCCAGGACGTAGGCGTGCACCGTGTGTGCCGGTCCCGGGCTTCCGGAGTAGCCGTGCTCCAGGACCGCACCGAGCACCGCCGCGCCGCACGCCTTCCCCAGCATCAGGAAGAACCGGGTGCCGGTGGTGATGACGCCGAGGCTGCCGCAGGGCGCGGCCGCCTGGGCGGTCTGCAGAACGACCTGCACGACCCCGCCGAGCCCGATGCCGAGCAGCACCAGCAGCAGTCCGAGCGTCAGGTCGGAGGTGTGGGCGTCGACCGTGCCGAACAGGGCCAGGGCGAGCGCCGCGATGCCGGTGTTCACGACGAGCAGCGGCTTGTAGCGGCCGAGTCGGGTGATCACCAGCCCGGACACGCCCATGACGATCATCACCCCCGCGGCCACCGGGGCCAGCCGCAGCCCCGCGTCACCCGCCGGCACGCCGCGGGCGATCTGCAGATACGCGACGATGAACAGGGGGGAGGCCAGTACCGCGAAGCCGCCGATGAACTGCAGCGGGGCGGCGATCCGGAAGACGGGGTCACGGAAGAGCGACATCGACAGGATCGGTTCCGCCACCCGCGTCTCCCACCAGCAGAACAGGACGAGAAGGGCGATGCTGGCCGCGCCCAGCGCGAGGATCGGCATCGAGGACCAGGCGTAGGGCCCACCGCCCCACTCGGCCACCAGCAGCAGCCCGGTGGCGCCCGCCGTGACCAGCGCCGCGCCCGTCACATCCACACGGCGGCCGGTGGTGCGGTGCGGCAGTCGCAGGGTGGCCAGGGTGATGGCGACGGAGACGGCGCCCAGCGGCAGGTTGACGTAGAAGATCCAGCGCCAGGACAGATGCTGGGTCAGAAAGCCCCCGAGCAGCGGACCGGCGAGGATGCCGAGGGCCACCAGACCGCCGCCCATGCCCATGCCACCGCCGCCGCTGCCCTGCCGGGGCGGGTAGACGGTGGCGAGGATGATCAGCGTCAGGCTCATCAGCCCGCCGCCGCCCAGGCCCTGAACGGCGCGGAAGGCGATCAACTCGCCCATGTGGGTGGCGGTTCCGCACAGCGCCGAGCCGAGGAGGAAGACCAGGACGGAGAAGAGGTAGACCCGCCGGGGGCCGAGCGTGTCGCTGAGCTTCCCGTACAGCGGCTGGGACGCGGTCGCGGCCAGGGCGTAGGCGGTGACCAGCCACGGGATGGCGCCGACGCCGCCGGCCGGATCCAGGTCCTGGGCGATCGGCCAGGCGGCGGTGGCCACGATGTTCTCGTCGAGCAGCGAGAGCAGCATGGTCAGCAGGGCGCCCAGCGAGAAGAGGTGGATCTGCCCCTCGGTCATCGCGGGCGGGCCGGTCATCGCGGGCGGGCCGGGCTTCGGCGGCGGGGCGGGCTCCGTGCTCATGATGCGGCGGCGAGGGCCGGGGCTGGGGCGGGGGCCTGGCCGGTGGCCGTCGCGACGAGCTGTTCGAGGTCCGCGGCGACCTGTGCGGGCGAGGGCATGTTCCGTACCTCGTCGGCCAGTTCGGCGGCGGCCCGGCGGTGTGCGTCGCCCGTGAGCAGGGCGGTCACCGCGGCGCGCACCCGCTCCGGGTCGTCCTGCGCCGCCGCGGTGTCCAGACTGATCCCGGCGCCCGCGGCGGCCAGCGCGTCACCGACGGTGAACTGGTCCAGGAGCTGGGGCAGGACGAGCTGGGGCAGCCCGGCGGCGGTCGCCGTCAGCGCGCTGCCGCAGCCGCCGTGGTGGACGACCGCGTCACAGGTGTGGAGGAACAGGTTCAGCGGGGTGGGGTCGACGACGCGTACGGCGGAGGGCACCGCGCCCACCTGGTCCCGGAAGCGGGGGTCGACGGTCACCACGGCCTCGACGTCCGTGCCATCCTCGAACGCCTCGAGCACATGGCGCAGCAGGGGCAGCCCGTTGGTCACCAGGGTCTGCCGGCCCAGGGTGACGCATACGCGCCGGGCGGCCCGCCGCTCGGTGACCCAGGCCGGCCTGGTGCCGACGCCGTTGAACGGCACGAACCGGATCGGTGTGCCGGGGGCGGCGTCCGGGTCCTGGAGCGTGGGCGGGCAGGGGTCCAGAATGGCGTGTGGCTCGGGCAGACCGTCCATGCCGAGCCGGCGGCACAGCCCGTCCAGGAAAATGGCGGCGATCGGCCGGGCCGGGCCGGTCAGCGGGTCGACGCCCCAGCGGTGGTGTACGGCGGGTACGCCCAGGGCGCCGCCGATCATCAGCGAGGTGTAGTCGAACTGCTCCCCCACGACCAGGTCGGGCCGCCACTCGCGGGCCACGTCCAGATAGGCGCGGACCAGGTAACGGGCGTGGGTGGCGTACACCTTGGCGGCGCCGGGCAGGACCTCCTTGTTGTTCCGGCCCAGGGCCTGCAGCGGCCGGATGCCCGGTGGCAGGTAGGGCAGCACCGAGTCGTTGCCGTAGTACGGGGCGCCGACGCTGACGCTGCTCAGCCCGGCCGAGTGGGCCGTCTTCTGGATGTCGGGCTGCCCCATCACCAGCACCTCGTGGCCCGCGGCCAGCAGCGCCCAGGCGAGCGGGATCATCGGGGCGAGATGGGACGGCGAGGGCGTGGTCGTCATCAGGACGCGCATGTGGGCTCCTCGCCGGGCGCGGGCGCGGGGGCGGGGGCGGGGGCGGCGCGCTGCGCGGTGAGCACCCGCCACAGCGCGGCGGGGGTGGCGAAGGTCTCCCCGCTCAGCGCGGCGTCGGGGAAGTCCACGCCGTAGGCCTCCTCCAGGCGGACCAGGAGTTCGACGGTGGCCATGGAGTCGAGCCCGGCCGTCTTCAGGTCGAGGCCGGGGTCGAGCGGCGCGTGGCGGGAGTGCTGTGGCAGGACACCGAGGACCAGACCCTCGAACTGCCGCTCCCAGGGGATGGAACGGTCGGAGTGCATGGCTGTTCTCTCTTCTCTGTCTACTGCTGGGGGGTGTGGAGCATCTGCCGCAGCCGCTGCTTGTCCGTCTTGCCGTTGGGGGTGAGCGGGAGCGCGGCGACGACCCGGCAGACGGCCGGGACCTTGGAGCCCTCCAGCCGTTCGCCGAGCGAACCGAGTACGCGCTCCGGCGCGAGTTCGGTGACGGCGAAGAGCGTGAGGTCCGCGTCCGGGCCGGGAGGGAGCACGGCGGCGGCGGTGACCCCGTCGATGTCCAGCGCCGCCGCCTCGATCTCCAGCGCCCCGGTCAGTACGCCGCGCCGCTTGAACAAGTCGTCGCGGCGCCCGTGGAAGTAGAGGTGGCCGTCCTCGTCGAGGTGGCCGAAGTCGCCGGTGTGCAGGGTCACCTCGCCGGTCGGCCGATCCGTCACGAACCTGGCCGCGGTGAGCTCCGGCGCGCGCCAGTAACCCCGCATGACGTGCGGGCCGCGGACCGCGATCTGCCCGGTGCGCCCGGCGGGCAGCGGCTGTCCCGCGTCGTCCAGGATGACCACGTCGGTGCCCGGCAGGGCGGTGCCGACGGAGCCCGGCCTGGCGAGGTCGCCGTCGGGTTCGAGCACGGTGATCCGTTTGCACTCGGTGATGCCGAACATCGGCGCCACCGCCGCGCCCGGGAACGCCCGCCGCAGGCCCGCGACGAGCGGGGAGGTGAGCGCCGCGCCGGTGTTGGTGAACAGCCGGACGGGAGGGGCGTCGGCGGAGCGCTCCCGGCCGGCCAGCCGGAGCAGCATCTCGGCGAGCGAGGGCACCACCGGGACGACGGTGACGCCGTGTTCGCGCAGGGCGGCGTGCAGCCCGACGTGGTGGTCCGGTTCGGTCAGGACGGCCTCGGCGCCCGCGAGCACGGACAGGAAGATCTGGTAGAGGCCGTAGTCGAAGGACAGCGGGAGGGCGGTGAGCACGACGTCGTCCGCGCGGTAGCGGAGCCGGGAGGCGATGGCCCGGGCCGCGAAGAGGACGGAGGAGTGCGGGCACATCACCGCCTTGGGCGCGGCGGTGGAGCCGGAGGTGTAGATGAGCAGCGCCAGATCGTCGGGCGACACCGGCGCCGCCGCACAGTCGACGGTGGTGTCCGGCGGCCGCCGCAGCGCCGGCGCTTCTACACGCCGCCACACCGCGTCCAGCTCGTGGACGGGGCGGTCCGTCACCTTCCGCAGCGTCGGAAGCGTCGCGGGGTCGTCGGCGCGGGCGACCACGAGCGCGGGGTCGCAGTCGCCTGCCACCGTGGTCAGATGGAACGGCCGCATCGCCGGATTGACCGGGACGAAGACAGCCCCGTGGCGCACCGTGCCGAACAGCATGGCGGCGAACTCCCGCCGGTTGCCGACCCGGACCAGCACCCGCTCGCCGCGCCGTACGCCCCGCTCGTCCAGCCAGGCCGCGAACGCCCTCGCGTCTTCGGCGAGCCGGCGGTAGGTCCACGCGCCCGTACGGTCCCGGACCGCCCAGGCGTCCGGCCGGGCCGCCGCGGCCGTCTCCAGCAGGGCGTGCAGGGTGCCGGACGGGGCCCGGGGCGGGTTCGGGGCGGCGGTCAGGTCCACTGCGGGACCTCGGTGATCTCCAGGAGCGCGGTGGTGCAGGTGAAGCCGGAGCCGCCGCCGAACAGCAGCACCCGATCACCGGGCCGGACGCCGTCGGTCTCCACCAGGTGGGCCAGGCCGGCCGCCAGGTCCCCGCCGCCGATGTGGCCCGTGGTGCGCCCGTACTCCCAGGTGGTCTGCCGCTCCTCCACACCCAGCAGATGGTGCAGCTGGTACTCGCCCCTGCGCCGCCCGGTCGCCGGGATCACCACCCGGGCCAGGTCGGAGGAAGGCACCCGGGCGGCGGCCAGCGCCTTGACCTTCGCCTGCAGCATCACCCGGGCGTGCCGCAGTGCGGCCTCGTCCTCGTCGTGTTCGGCCTTGTACTGGCGGGACCGGCGGGTCAGGTCGAGCGGGGTGTGGGCGGCCGGGGACACCGGATGGAACGGCTCGTCGCCGCGCGCCATCGGCTCCAGCGAGTTGTCGGCGACGGTGGCCGTGGACAGCAGCCGGGCGAACCCGCCCTGGCGGGAGAGGACCATGGCGGTGGCGCCGTCCCCGTACACATGGTCCTCGTGCAGGGACCACCGGTCGACCCCCGGGCCGTCCCAGCGGTCCGCGGTGGTGAGCATCACCGCGGAGCCGCGCGCCCCGGCGGCCAGGTGGGTCGCGGCGAGCTCGATGCCGCCGACGCCGATGTTGCAGCGCTGCTGCACATCCAGCGCGGGGACGGTGCGCCCCACGGTGCGCTGCGCGATGTACGAGCCGACCGGCCAGACGTCCAGGCCCTGGAACCACAGGCTGCCGTGCAGCAGCAGCCCGAACTCCTTGGGGGCGATGCCGGAGCGCTTGAGCGCGGTCTCGGCCGCGTGCACGGCCATGTCCGGCGGGGCGATCCGGTCGGGGGCGACGAGCACCGACCGATAGCCGAAGACCTCGCACCGCTCCTCGGTCAGCTCCCCCGACCGTACGGCGGTCTCCACGGACACCGGTTCCGGAAGCCAGGTGCCGACCGCGGCGATGTGGATGTTCTCCCAGCGCATGGACTCTCTCTCCTCCGACGCCGCACACGATGTGCCGAACCGGGGAGATGGTCGGCAATGTGGCTCAAGTCGGACTGGAAGTCCGGTACATGGCAGACCGGCGGCGGGGTTCACCGGTCTTCGAGGGGTCCTCGACCGGGCGCTCACATGCTCGCGCTGTCCGCTAAGGAGGACTTACATGAAGGCTCTCGTGCTGTCCGGTGGGTCGGGGACCCGCCTGCGCCCGTTCAGCTACTCGATGCCCAAGCAGCTCATCCCCATCGCCAACAAGCCGGTCCTCGAACACGTCCTGACGGCCATCCGCGACATCGGCGTCACGGACATCGGGATCGTCGTCGGCAACCAGCTCCGGGCGATCTCGGGAGCGCTGGGCGACGGTTCGGCCCTCGACGTGCGGATCACCTACATCCAGCAGGCCGAGCCGCTGGGGCTGGCCCACTGCGTCGCCATCGCCCGCGACTTCCTGGGCGACGACGACTTCGTGATGTACCTCGGCGACAACATGCTTCCGGAAGGGGTGGCGGCGATCGCGGCCGAGTTCCGCGCCAGGCGGCCCGTCGCGCAGGTGGTGGTGCACAAGGTCCCCGACCCGCAGGCGTTCGGGGTGGCGGAGGTGGGGCGGGACGGCTCGGTGCTGCGGCTGGTCGAGAAGCCCGCGCTGCCGCGTTCGGATCTGGCGCTGATCGGCGTCTATTTCTTCACCCCCGTCATCCATGAGGCCGTCGCCGCGATCGCGCCGAGCGCGCGCGGCGAACTGGAGATCACCGACGCCATCCAGTGGCTGGTCGCCCGGGGCGAGCGGGTACGGGCCAGCGAGTACTCGGGTTACTGGAAGGACACCGGCCGGGTCGAGGACGTCCTGGACTGCAACCGCGAGCTGCTGCGCACCCTCACCCACTCCGTGGCGGCGGACGTCGACGAGGCCAGTGAGATCACCGGCCCGGTCGTGGTCGAGTCCGGCGCCCGGGTGGTGCGCTCCCGGATCGAGGGGCCCGCGATCATCGGCGCGGGCACGCTGGTGGAGGACAGCCACGTGGGGCCGCACACCTCGGTGGGCAACGACTGCGTGCTGCGCGGCACCCGGCTGGACGACTCGATCGTGCTGGACGGAGCCTCCCTGTCCCGGGTGCGCGGGCTGTACGGCTCGGTCATCGGCCGCTCCGCCGCCATCGCCACCGTCCCGCCCCCGGAGGCCGGCCCGGACACGGGCATCACCCTCGGCACGCGGATGGCCTCGAGCCGCCACCGGCTCGTCGTCGGCGATCACACCCGTATCGAGGTGGCCGCGTGAGGGTCCTGGTCACCGGCGGCGCCGGCTTCATCGGCTCGACCTACGTCCGCACCCTGCTCGCCGACGGCTACCCCGACTGCGCGGGCGCCCACGTCACCGTCCTGGACAAGCTGACCTACGCCGGACACCGGGACAGCCTCCCGGCCGCCGATCCGCGCCTGACCTTCGTACGCGGCGACATCTGCGACGCCGCGCTGCTGAGCGACCTGCTGCCGGGCCACGACGCGGTGGTGCACTTCGCCGCCGAGTCGCATGTCGACCGCTCCCTGGAGGCCGCCGCCGACTTCGTGACCACCAACGCGTGCGGCACCCAGATCCTGCTCGACGCCTGCCTGCGCGCCCGCGTCCCCCGGGTGGTGCACGTGTCCACCGACGAGGTCTACGGCTCCATCGAGCACGGCTCGTGGACCGAGGAGTGGCCGCTCGCGCCCAACACCCCCTACGCGGCGTCCAAGGCGGCCTCCGACCTGATCGCCCGCGCCTGCTGGCGCACCCACGGCCTCGATGTGTCCATCACCAGGTGTTCCAACAACTACGGCCCGTACCAGCACCCCGAGAAGCTCATACCGCTGTTCGTCACCAACCTCCTGGAGGGCAAGGAGGTCCCGCTCTACGGCGACGGGTCGAACATGCGCGAGTGGCTGCATGTCGAGGACCACTGCCGAGCCATCCACCTGGTGCTCAACCGAGGCCGGGCGGGCGAGATCTACAACGTGGGCGGGGGCAACGAGTACACCAACGCCGCCCTGACCTGGCGGCTGCTGGAACTGTGCGGCGCCGACGGGCACATGGTGCGCCACGTCCCGGACCGCAAGGGGCACGACCTGCGCTACTCCCTCGACGAGACGAAGATCCGGGACGAGCTGGGCTACGCGCCGCGCGTGCCGTTCGACACCGGCCTGGCCGCCACCGTCGCCTGGTACCGCGACAACCCGGGCTGGTGGAAGGGGGTGACGCGCGGATGAGCCCGACGCGGCAGCACCTCCCGGGGGACGCCCCGAGGCCGGCGGAAACCCCGCGGGAACCCCGGCGGGACCACGGGGACATTCAGGTGCTCGTGGTCGGGGCCGGGCCCGTGGGGCTCACCATGGCGCATGAACTGGCCCGTCACGGGGTGCGGGTACGCCTGGTGGACGCCGCCCCCGGCCCCGCCACCACCAGCCGCGCCCTGGCCACCCACGCGCGCACCCTGGAGACCTACGACCAGATGGGCGTGGCCGAGGACCTGCTCTCCCGCGGGCAGCGGGTGGAGCACTTCACCCTGCACCAGAACGGCCGCCGCCTCATCCGCCTCGACACCGACTACAGCCGGCTGCCCACCCGTTTCCCCTTCACTCTCATGGTCGACCAGATGATCACCGAGGAGGTGCTGCGCCGTTCCGCGGCCCGGCACGGGGTCGAGGTGGAGTGGGGCGTGCGGCTGACCGGGTTCGAGGACCTGGACACCGCCGTACGCGCCCGGCTGCGCCACGCGGACGGCACCGTGGAGGAGGCGCGCGCCGGGTGGCTGGTCGGCTGCGACGGCGGGCACAGCACGGTGCGGAAGAAGCTCGGGCTGCCACTGCTCGGCGACTCCAGCGAGACCTGGCTCATCGCGGACGCGGTGGTGGACTGCGATCTGCCGCGCGACAGCATCCACTGGATGCGCACCCGGGCCGGGACCGTGATGATGGTGCCCTTCCCGGAGCCAGGCAAGTGGCGGCTGCTGGACACCACCGACGTCGAGTACGAGGGCGGCGAGGCGCAGGACGCGGCGGTGGCGCGGCGGTTCGCCGCCAAGATCCGGGCGGGCACCGGACGCGCGGTGCTGGTGCGCACACCCACCTGGGTGTCGGTGTTCTCCATCCAGCAGCGCATGGTGCCGCGCATGGGCTCGGGGCGGGTGTTCGTCGCGGGCGACGCGGCCCATGTGCACAGCCCCGCCTCCGGACAGGGCATGAACACCGGTGTCCAGGACGCGGTCAACCTCGCCTGGAAGCTCGCCGCCGTCATCCACGGCGAGGCCGGCACCCGGCTGCTGGACTCCTACGGCGCGGAGCGGGTGCCGGTCGGCGAGCGGCTGCTGCACTCCACGCGCTTCGCCACCGCGCTGGTACAGCTGAAAAGCCGTACCGCCGCCTCGCTGCTGCGGGCGGCGTTCGGTGTCGTCCGCGCGCTGCCGCCGCTCAAGGCCCGCATCCAGCGCCGGATCATGGGCGGCATGACCGCGCTCGACCTGACGTACCGGGCCGGGACCGGGGTCCTGGGAGAGACGGCGGGCGCGCGCGTGGCCACGGTCGGGCCGCGGCGGGCGGCGCGGAGCCCCGGGTGGCAGGAGCTGATCGCCGAACTGGGCAGGCCCGGCTGGACGATGCTCGCCTTCGCCACTCCGGACCAGTACCCGTCGCTGTGCGCGCTCGCCGAGGCGTACGGGGGCTATCTGAGGGTTCGTACGGTCGTGACGGAGGCGACGGTCATGTCCGAGGGGTCAGTGGACGGCGCGCCGGGGCTGTTGGCCGACCCGGGCGCGCGGCTGCGGGCCGACCTGGGCGCGGCGCCCGGCGGCTGGCTGCTGATCCGGCCGGACGGCTACGCGGCGGCCCGCGGCACGGCCACGGACCGCCCGCGCGACGCGCTCGCGGCGCTGGGGCTGCGGCCCGTGCTGCACCTGGTGGCGCGGCCGGCCGGGCAGCGGCCCGACGCGCGGGGAGGCGAGGTGTGATGCGGGTTCTCTTCGTGGTGTCCAACTGGCCCGGCCACTGGTTCTCCATGGTGCCGCTGGGCTGGGCGCTCCAGGCGGCCGGGCACGAGGTGCGGGTGGTGTGCGCGCCCAGCCAGGCGGAGCCGGTGGGACGGGCCGGGCTGACCCCGCTCGCCATCCTCGACGCGCCGGACCTGGCGTTCATGGCCCGGCTGCTCAACTACTCCGCCGCGCAGGGCGGGCGCTGGCCCTACCGGGAGCTTCCGCCGCACCCGGTCACCGGCCGCCCGGTCGCCTCGCTGGAGGAGTTCGAGCCGGGCGCCTGGCTGCGGGAGCACCATGAGCGACTGGTCGACATGGCACACCGCTCCACCGACGCGGCGGTGGCGTTCGGCCGCTGGTGGCGGCCCCAACTGGTGGTGCACGACCTGCTGAGCCTGGAGGGACCGCTGGTCGGGCGGGTGCTGGGGGTGCCCGCGCCGCTCCACCTGTGGGGCCCGGTGGGGCCGGAGGACCGGGTACGCGGCGTGCCCCTGGTGCCGTTGGACACCAGCCGCGCCTTCCAGCGTTACGAGGTCGGGGCGCTGCGGCGCGAGACGTACGAGTACGCGATCGACCCCTGCCCGGCCGGCGCCGCCCCGCCGCTGACCGCCCACCGTATCCCCGTGCGCCATGTGCCCTACAACGGGCCCGGGGCCATGCCGCCGTGGCTGCGGACACTGCCCGGCGCGCCCGAGGCGGGCGGGCGGACCGGGCGGTCCGGGCGGCCCCGGGTCTGCGTGGTGTGGGGCACCTCGGTCAGCGTCACCTTCGGGCCCGGCTCCTTCGCCGTGCCGAAGGTGGTCGAGGCGCTGGCGGAGCTGGACGCCGAGGTGCTGCTCACCGTCACCGGCGCCGACCGGGAGCGGATCGGCACCCTGCCGCCCGGGGTGCGGCTGCTGGAGCACACCCCGCTCCATCTGCTGCTGCCCTCCTGTGACCTGGTGGTCCACCACGCCGGCGGGGGCTGCGCCATGACCGGGCTCGCCGCCGGTGTCCCGCATCTGATGCTGCCGTGCGGTCTCGACCAGGAGACGATCGCCGACCGGATCGTGGCGGCGGGCGCGGGAATCGCCCTGCCCAACGCCACCGCGGACGTGCCGGCCATCCGCGCGGCCGCCCGGACACTGCTGGGCGATGCGTCCTACGGCGCGGCGGCCCTCCGGCTCCAGGAGGAGATGGCGGACAGCCCGCACCCCTCGGCGCTGGTGGCCCGGCTGGAAGAGCTGGCCACGGGCGCGCTGCTGGTCCGCGGCTGAACACAGACGCGCCCCCGGCAATCGACCCTCTCACTTCAGGACGTGGCATGGAGATTGTGGGAAACGGGTTCCTCGCCCGGAGCCTTGAGCCGATCGCCCATAACCACCCGGACACCGTGGTCCTCGCGGCCGGTGTGTCATGGGCGAGCGGCACCTCGGAGGCGGACTTCGCGCGGGAGGCGGCGCTGCTGCGGGAGGTGGCGCGGGGGTGCCGGGCCACCGGGCGGCGGTTGCTGTTCTTCTCCACCGCCGCCACCGGGATGTACGGCGCGGTGGACGGCCCCGGGCGGGAGGACAGCGCGATCGTCCCCTGTACCCCGTACGGGGCGCACAAGCTGAGCCTGGAGCGGCAGTTGCACGACACCGGGGCCGACTGGCTGGTGCTTCGCCTCGGCCATCTGGTCGGCCCCGGGCAGCCGCCGCACCAGCTGCTGCCCGCGCTGGTGCGGCAGATGCGCCAGGGCCGGGTCCGTATCCACAAGGGGGCGTCGCGGGATCTGATCGACGTGGTGGACGTCGTGCGCGTCATCGACTTGTTGCTGGCCCAGGACCTGCGGGGCGAGACGGTCAATGTGGCCTCCGGGGAGGCCGTTTCGGTGCAGCGGATCGTCGACCACCTGGAGCGACGGCTGGGCCTGGTGGCGCACCGGGAGTACCGGGAGGCCGGGGCCCAGCACGTCATCTCCACCGAGAAGCTGCGGGCCCTGGTCCCCCAGACGGCCGGGATGGGCTTCGGCCCCGGCTACTACCGGCGGGTCCTCGACGCCTTCGCCAGGACCTGCGTCACCGGCTCGGTGGTGCCCGCGGCGCGCAGCTGCCGTTCGTAGAGCTCGCGGCAGCTGTCGTAGGTGGCCAGCAGTCCCTGGTCGGCGGCCTCGGCCAGGGACGGGGCGCGGGCGTCCTTCTCCGAGATCAGGGGCTCGTCGGTGAGCCCGAGGTGCCACGGCAGCCCGAGGGTGGGGTCGAGCGGCTGGATGTCGATCTGGGTGCCGGGGACGTACTGCGTCGAGCACAGATAGCTGATGCAGGTGTCGTCGGTGAGCGCCACGAAACCGTGGCCGAGCCCCTCCGCCACGTACACCGCGGTGCCCCGGCCGGCGTCGAGCATGTTGGTGTCGTACGCGCCGAAGGTGGGCGACCCGAGCCGCAGGTCCACCACGATGTCCAGCAGGGCCCCGCGCACACACGTCACGAACTTGGCCTGTCCGGGTGGCAGCCGCACACCGTGCAGGCCGCGCAGCGTATTGCCGGCCGACACGGAGTAGTTGACCTGTAGGGGGGCGAACACATGGCCTGTCTGCCGGGCCAGTTCGTCGTACGCGTACGACTCGAAGAAGCTGCCGCGCGCGTCGGTGTGGTGGCGCGGCACGACGCGGTAGGCATCCGGCACGGCGGTCTCGTGGATCTCCATGGTCGTCGCACGGTAGGCGGTGCGGGTCGAGGGGGACTCGAGTCACGGCGAGGACGATGGCGAGGCTGTCAGAGGAAATGACATGAGCGGCATCGATATGCGGCTCCGCCGCGTGACCACTCGTCATGCCGGCTCATGTCGACTGCCGTGAGGAGACGCCGATGGTGTCGCAGGCTGCCGGGATGTCGGTCGTCGTACTCGGGGGCACCGGCTCGCTCGGGCGCCACATCAGCGAGGTCTTCGAGACGGAGGGCGCGCGGGTGATCACCGTCTCGCGGGCCGCGGCCGACCGGCTCTCCGGCGGTCGCCACATCTCCCTGGACCTGACCCGCACCCCGCCCGCGCGCCTCGCCGGTGTGCTGGCCGGGGCGGGGGCGGACATCGTCGTCAACGCCGCCGGCCTGGCCTGGAGCGGTGCCGAGGAGGAACTGGGGGCGGCCAACGCCGGGCTGGTGCGCGGGTTGGTGGAGGCCGTCTCCGAGCTGGCGCGCCGGCCGCGCCTGGTCCAGCTGGGCACGGTCCACGAGTACGGCCCGGTGGCGCCGGGCACGGTGATCACCGAGGGCCTGCCACCCGCGCCGGTGTCCCCGTACGGGCGTACGAAGCTGCTCGGAGCGGAGGAGGTCCTGCGCGCGGCGCGGGCCGGTGCGGTGGACGGGACGGTGCTGCGGATCGCCAACGTCTACGGCCCCGGCGCGCCCCGCACCAGCCTGCTGGGCATGGTCGCCCACCACCTGGCCGAGACGGCGTGCGGCCGGTCGGCACAGAGCGCTCTGCGGATGGCCCCGCTGGACGCGCGGCGGGACTTCGTGGACATCAGGGACGTCGGGCGGGCCGTCCTGGCCGCGGCGACCGCGCCGGGGGTGGCGCGGACCGACGCCGCCCCCGGCGCGGTCGTCAACGTCGGCTCGGGGCGGGCGACGGCGGTGCGTGAGCTCGTCGACCGGATGATCGAGCTCAGCGGGCTCGACGTACCGGTGGTGGAGGAGCCCGGCAGCCGCCCAGGCCGCCCCGGGAGCCGGGGCGGCCTGGGCGGACCCGGGAGCAGCCCGCGGGCCGCTCGGGGCGCCGACTGGCAGCTGCTGGACATCTCCGCGGCGCGGCGGCTGCTGGGCTGGCGGCCGAGGTACCGCGCCGACCGCTCGCTGCGGGACCAGCTGGCCGCCGCGGGGCTGCCGCCCGACCGGGTGTCGAGGGCGGTTCGAGCCGGGGGCGGAAGTGTCCGGTCCGCAGGGAACGGATGACGGCACAGCGGTGGCCGGGTGAGCGGTTACGGACAGGAAGGACATGGCGATGAGCGACCACAGGGCGCTTGTTCTCGATGAGGTCCGCAAGTACCACCAGGAGCGGGAGCAGCAGCAAGAGCCCCGCCGGGCGTTCGTCCCCGGAGTCACCGAGATCTGGCCGTCCGGCGCGGTGCTGGACGAGGACGACCGGGTGTCGCTGGTGGAGGCCGCCCTGGAGATGCGGATCGCCGCGGGGCGCAGCTCGCGCCAGTTCGAGTCCGCGTTCGCCCGCAAACTGGGGCTCCGCAAGGCACATCTGACGAACTCCGGCTCCTCGGCGAATCTGCTGGCCGTCGCCGCCCTGACCTCACCGCAGCTGGAGGACCGGCGGCTGCGGCCGGGGGATGAGGTGATCACTGTCGCGGCGGGCTTCCCCACCACCGTCAACCCGATCCTGCAGAACGGCCTGGTACCGGTCTTCGTCGATGTCGACCTCGGCACGTACAACACCACCGTCGAGCGGGTCGCCGCCGCCATCGGCCCGCGCACCCGCGCCATCGCCGTCGCCCACGCGCTGGGCAATCCGTTCCCGGCGACCGAGCTGGCCGAACTCGCCGAGCGGCGGGAGCTGTTCCTCATCGAGGACAACTGCGACGCGGTGGGCTCCCGCTACGACGGCCGGCTCACCGGCACCTTCGGCGATCTGACCACCGTGAGCTTCTATCCCGCGCACCACATCACGATGGGGGAGGGCGGCTGTGTGCTGACCTCGAACCTGGCGCTGGCGCGGATCGTGGAGTCGCTGCGGGACTGGGGCCGGGACTGCTGGTGCGAGCCGGGCGAGTCCAACAAGTGCCTCAAGCGCTTCGACTACCAGATGGGGACGCTGCCCGCGGGCTACGACCACAAGTACATCTTCTCCCACGTCGGTTACAACCTGAAGGCCACCGATCTGCAGGCGGCGCTGGGGCTTACCCAGCTGGCCAAGCTCGACGACTTCGGCGCGGCGCGCCGCCGCAACTGGCGGCGGCTGCGCGAGGGCCTGGACGGCGTGCCGCACCTGCTGCTGCCTCAGGCCACCGAGCGCAGCGACCCCAGCTGGTTCGGGTTCGTCATCACAGTGGCGCCGGGAGCCCCGTTCGGCCGCGCCGAGCTGGTGGACTTCCTGGAGTCCCGGCGGATCGGCACCCGTCTGCTGTTCGCGGGCAACCTCACCCGGCACCCGGCGTACATCGGGATGCCCCACCGGGTGTCCGGGGACCTCGGCAACAGCGATCTGATCACCGAGCGGACCTTCTGGGTCGGGGTCTATCCCGGCCTGACCGAGGAGATGCTGGACTACGTCGTCGCGTCCATCCGCGAGTTCGTGGCGGCCCGCGGGGCGCGGGGCGTGGGCCGGGCACGAGCGCGGTCGGCGCCCGGACACCAGGCGGCCAGGGCGTGATGGACCTCGGTCTGGAGGGACGTACGGTCCTGGTCACCGGCGCCACCGGCGGCATCGGACGGGCCACCGCGCGCGCCTTCGCCGAGCAGGGCGCCAGGGTGGCGGTGGCCTACCGCCATCAGCGGGAGGCGGCCGAGGCGTTCGCCGACGAGCTCGGCGGGGAGGACGGCGAGAGACGGGCGTTCGCCGTGCCGTACGCGCTGGACGACGCCGCCTCGCCGCGGTGGGTGGTGGCCGCGGTGGAGCAGCGCTGGGGCCGCCTGGACGTGCTGGTGGCGAACGCGTGGCGGTGGGGGCTGCGGCGAGGGCCGCGCGAGCGGTTCGAGGACGTACGGGAAGAGGAGTGGCTGCCGGTCGTCTCGGACAACCTGGCCCCCGCGATCCGTACGGTCCAGTGCGCCGTCGCCGGGATGCGCGAGCGTGGCTGGGGCCGGATCGCGCTGGTCTCCTCGCACAACGCGCTGAACGGCGCCCGCGGCCAGGAGTTCTACGGCGCGGCCAAGGCCGGGCTGCACGGCCTGGCCCGGAGCCTGATGTGGGACCTGGGCGGCGACGGGGTGCTGGTCAACGTCGTGTGCCCGGGACTGACCACGACCGAGCGGGTGCTCGCCGGGCTGCCGGGCGCGGTCCGGGAGCGGGAGCTCGCCGCCACGCCCACCGGGCGGCTGAGCACGCCCGAGGACATCGCCCGGGCGCTGTTGTTCCTGTGCTCGGCCGCCAACGGCAACATCACCGGCGAAGTGCTGACGGTGTCCGGCGGTCGGTGAGCGGGCCCCCAGGTCATCGCTGTCCCGAACGTCCCGGAGGAGTCCCGTGCGTGTTCTGTTCACCACCTGGTCCTCGGGTGGGCACCTCGCCCCGATGGTGCCGCTCGCGCGGGCGTTCCTGGCGGCCGGCCACCAGGTGCGGGTCGCGGTGCCGTCCGGCTGCGCGGCGGCCGTCGCCCACGCCGGTCTGCTCCCCGTCCCGGTCGGCACCCTGCCCAAGGCGTCCGGGGCCGCCGGTGCGGTGCCCCGCCGCATCGGAAGCTGGCCCGCCGACTGGCCGGTGCGGCCCGCGGGGCTCGGCGCGGAACAGCGTGGCATGCTGCGCGCGCTCGGCGACAAACAGGTGCGGATCGCCGAGGCGATGGCGCAGGGCCTGGTGGCCTTCGCCCGCTGCTGGCAGCCCGGCCTGGTGGTGCACGACGCGAGCGCGTACGCGGGGACGGTGGCCGCGGCGGTGCTGGGGGTGCCCGCGGTCGGCCAGCTGTGGGGGAGCGCGGCCGTACTCCGGCTGGACCGGCAGGATCTGCACGGCCCGCCGCTGCCCGGCTACGCCCGCCTGATGCGGCGTTACGGCGTGGACCCGGCGCACGAGCCCGACCTGTGGCTGGACCCGTGCCCGCCCAGCCTGGCCCTGCCCTCGCCGGCGCGACGGATGGCGGTGCGCTTCGTGCCGGACGAGCAGGGGGTCCCGGACGAGCAGGGGGGTCCGGACAAGCAGGAGGCGCCGCACGGGCAGGGCGGGGCCGCGCTTCGGGTCTGTGCCGCCTGGGACGACGCCGGCGGTCCGCCGGGGGCCGTGGGGGCCGCCCTGCGGCACGCCGAGGAGCGAGGCGCCGAGGTGGTGGCGTGGTCGGGCCCGGCCGCGACGGCGGGCGCGGGCGCGCGGGCGCGGGGCGCGGCCGGGCCGCCGTACCGGCTGCCGGCGGGCTGCCGGGCCGTGCTCCACCAGGGCGGCGGGATGGCCGTCGTGGCCGCCGCCGCGGCGGGGGTGCCGCAGCTGGTCGTCGCGCCGCGCCCGGAGCAGCAGCTCAATGGGGCGCGGCTCGCGCTCGCGGGCGCCGGGCGCCTCGTTCCGGCGGACGCGTCGCCCGCCCGCCTCTCCGCCGAACTGTCGGCGCTGCTGGAGCGGCCTTCGTACGCCGCCGCCGCGCGCGAACTGCGCGCCGAGGTGCTGTCGATGCCGGGGCCGGACGAGGCGGTGACCCGGCTCGTAAGCCCGGCACAAGCCGTCCATGCACCATAGGCACACGACACAAGGCCACACCGGCACCGCCATCCACACCCACACGTATTCCAGCCCTAGGAGCCGCCCCGTGTCGACCACCAGCCTGCCGACCCGCCCCGTCCTGCGGCCCCGGGAGGACCCCGGGCTGCCTGCCCGGCTGGCCCGGTCGGCCGCCGCGGACCAGGGGGCCCAGCTGCGCACCGAGGACTTCGGCGGCTGGCTCGCCTCCCGCGGGCGCGCGCACGACTTCAGCGTGGACCGCATCGTGTTCGCCGAGCTGGACGGCTGGTCGTTCGAGTCCGGCACCGGCAATCTGGTGCACCGCAGCGGGCGCTTCTTCACCGTGGAGGGGCTGTCCGCCTCCACCGACGAGGGCCCGTACCGCAACTGGCACCAGCCGATCATCGTCCAGCCCGAGGTGGGCATTCTCGGCATCCTGGCCAAGGAGTTCGACGGGGTGCTGCACTTCCTCATGCAGGCCAAGATGGAGCCGGGCAACCCCAACCTGCTGCAGCTGTCGCCCACCGTGCAGGCGACCCGCAGCAACTACACCAAGGTGCACAAGGGCCTGGACGTGAAGTACCTGGACTACTTCGTCCGGCCCGGGCGCGGCCGGGTCATGGCCGACGCCCTCCAGTCCGAGCACGGCTCGTGGTTCTACCGCAAGAGCAACCGCAACATGATCGTCGAGGCGTTGGACGACGTCCCGTTGGACGACGACTTCTGCTGGCTGACCCTGGGGCAGATCAATGAACTGCTGCACCAGGACCTGGTCATCAACATGGACGCGCGCACGGTGCTGTCCTGCATGCCGGAGTACGGAGGGCAGCCGGCGACCGAGCACGGAGCCGGCGCCGCGGAGCGCGCGCTGCACACCGACGCCGAGCTGCTGTCCTGGTTCACCGGCGAGCGCTCCCGGCGCGATCTGCGGGCCGAGCGCGTCCCGCTGGCCTCGGTGCCCGGCTGGGTGCGCGGCGAGCGGTCCGTCGACCACGAGGAGGGCAGGTACTTCAGGGTGGTGGCGGTGTCGGTGCGGGCCGGCAGCCGCGAGGTGAGCAAGTGGACCCAGCCGCTGTTCGAGCCGGTGGGAACCGGGATCACGGCGTTCGTGGCGCGGCGGTTCGGCGGCGTCCTGCATGTGCTCGCGCACGCGCGCGTCGAGGGCGGCTTCCTCGACACCGTCGAGCTCGGCCCCACCGTCCAGTGCACGCCCGGGAACTGGGACCACCTGCCGTCCGCGGACCGGCCGCCCTTCCTCGACCTGGTCCTCGCCCCCCGTGGCGGCGGCGTGCGGTACGAGGCGGCGCACTCGGAGGAGGGCGGGCGGTTCCTGAACGCGGAGAGCCGCACCCTGGTCGTGGAGTCCGACGACGCCCCGCTCGACCCGCCGCCGGGGTACCGCTGGGTCACCCCGGCCCAGCTGCGCTCGCTGGTCCGGCACGGCCACTACGTCAACGTCCAGGCGCGTACGCTGCTGGCCTGCCTGGGAGCGATGGGAGGGGACGGCCGATGAGCGACGCCGAGCTGCGCGTCGGGGTGCTGGGCTGTGCCGATTTCGCGCGCCGCCGGATGCTGCCGGCCATGATGGCCGCGCCCGGCGCCGAGGTCGTGGCGGTGGCCAGCCGGGACGCGGCCAAGGCCGTGGAGACGGCGCGGCTGTACGGCTGCCGCCCGGTGACCGGATACGCGGAGCTGCTGGCGCTGGAGGAGGTGGAGGCGGTGTACGCACCGCTGCCCGCCGCCTTGCACGCGCGGTGGGTGGAGGCGGCGCTGCGCGCGGGCAAGCATGTGCTGGCGGAGAAGCCGCTCACCACCGACCCGGCGCGCACCGCCGAGCTGCTGGCCCTGGCCCGCGAGCTGGGCCTGGTGCTGATGGAGAACGTGATGTTCGTCCACCACGGCCAGCACGAGGCCGTGCGCACGGCGCTCGCCGAGGGGGCGATCGGTGAACTGCGCGCGATGCACGCGGCGTTCGCCATCCCCCGCCTTCAGGACACCGACATCCGCTACAACCCGGACCTGGGCGGTGGCGCGCTGTGGGACGTCGGCGTGTATCCGGTGCGCGCCGCGCTGCACTTCCTGGGCCCAGCGCTGCGGGTCGCGGGCGCGGTGCTCACCCGCGGTGAAGGACGGCGGGTCGACACCTCCGGGGCCGCCGTGCTGCACACGCCCGAGGGGGTCACCGTCCAGCTGACCTTCGGACTCGACCACCCCTACGTGGCGATGTACGAGCTGTGGGGCACCGAGGGGCGGCTGAGTGTGGAGCGCGCCTACACCCCGCCCGCCGACTTCGAGCCCAGGGTCCGGCTGCGGCGCGCGGACGGCGACGAGGAGCTGCGGGTGGCGCCCGACGACCAGGTGGCGAACACCCTCGCCGCCTTCGTACGGGCCGTCCGGGACGCCCAGGGCGGCCGGGAGGTGCGGGACGGCCGGGCCGCCGTGCTGCGCCAGGCGGAGCTGCTCCACGACATCCGGGAGGCGGCGCGGGCGTGACGGACTGAGCGCATGCTGGTGGTGGGTCACGTAGCCAACCCAACGGTTGTCCGCAGTTTCGGCAAGGTACATCGGCCCCTCGAAACCGGAATCGTCCTCCTGCCGCAGCGGCATGACCTGGATCTCCACGTTGCGGTGGCACCCCTGCTCCAGCAGGTGGTCGTACAGAGCCTTGGTGACGTCAACGCCGCCGAACTGGCGCTCCAGTAGCGCCTGTTCAATGATGAAGGAGAACGTTGTGTTCGGGCGCTCCGTAAGGAGTTGCTGCCTCGCCAGGCGAGCAGCCACTTGGTTCTCGAACTGCTCCTCTGTGAGTGGAGGAAGGCGGCGTTCGAAGATCTCTCGCGACGCCAGCCCCGCCTTGCGCGTCAGACTGCGGGCCGCAGCCGCCAGGACGCGCGCGGCCGTCGTGCCTAGCACCCCCTCAGCTCCACAGGCCCAAGTGCCCGTCACCGTACGCACGTTCGCTCAACGTTTCTCCGCCACCCGCCGTGGCGCCCGGCTGGCCCGGCTCCTGGCCGCGCATCAGGTCGCCGCGTGGGGGGGTCCCCGGGGCAGTAACGGCTTCGAGGCCGTTGCACTGGTGGTCGCCGAGTTGGCCGCCAACGCCGTGGTGCACGGCCTGGTGCCGGGGCGGGACTTCGCGCTGCTGCTCCGGTACGACGACGAGACCGGCGTCGTGCGCATCGAGGTGTCGGACACGCACGACAGGCAGCCCGCGCGGGTCGTGCCCGAGCGGGACGACGAGCACGGCAGGGGCCTGTTCCTGGTCGATGCGTTCGCCGAGCGCTGGGGGGTGCGGGAACGCCGGGGGCCCGGAAAGACGGTGTGGGCCACGGTAGCCGCACCACGCCAGCGGGATGAGCCGACGACGTACGGCACGGGGACGCTCGTGGAGCGGTCAGGCTGAGCGTCGTTCCGCGCGGGGACTCCAGCACGGCGCCTGTGCAGGCGACTTCAGACATCCGTGCACGCGGCTTCGGAAATCGACACTTAGCCGGGTGTTAGTGGAGCGGCAGCCCAACGATAGTGGCCTCGACCAGAGTGGGTGACGTACCGAGGAGACAACGACACAAACCACCCCCGGGGGAAACCGAAATGAGCTCCAGCACCACTGTCCGCACCGCCCGTCGCCGCACCCTGCGCGTCGCCGCCGCGGCACTCATCGCAGCCGCCGGCCTTTCCCTGACCGCCTGCAACAACGCGGACGACACCGCCTCGAAGCCTGCGACCGGGGCCAGCAGCGCAGGCTCCTCCGCCGGAGCGCAGGGCACCGATGCCCAGCCGGACAACGCCAAGTCGGGCTCCGGCGGAAAGAGCAAGTTCTGCCGCACGAACGACCTGGTCATGGAGGCTGTGGACAGCTCGCCCGACCAGAAGGTGGGTGAGGTCACCGTTCAGATGACCAACAAGGGCGCGAAGACCTGCTCGGCGACGGGCTTCGCGGGCGTCGACTTGAAGGACATCGATGGCACGTCCGCTCCTGTCCATCGCGGCGGTGAGCAGCCCCGCATCACCGACCTGAAGCCCGGTGACACCGCCACCTTCAGCATCTCGTACGAGGTCGACTTCAGTGGCGACAGCCTCGCGTCCCCGACCAACATCATCGTGACGCCGCCGAACGAGACCCACAGCGTGTCCCTGGAGTGGCCCGCGGATGCGCTGAAGCTGGCCGGCCCGTACGACGACAAGATCCAGGTCCACCCCGTCGGCATAGCCAACTGAGTACCGTGAAGTCGGCCCTGTGCGAGACCGACTCTCGTTGATCGTGCCGCGATGATCTCCGCCGCGGCACGATCAAGGGTTGGTGGGTGTCAGCGACTGAAGACGCGTTCAGCCTTGTCGCGGTGGGTGGTGTGCAGCTCCCAGTAGACCGGGGAGATCTCCTCGGGCTGAGCCGTCGGGAAGCCGGGGACGACCGACATGCCGATGGACACGTCGATGGCGACGTGGGCGGCCTGGACCCCGCTGTCGGTCAGCTCCTTGTGCAGGTTGATCGCCCAGTTGCGCAGGGCCGCGGCGGCGGCGTTGACGTTGCCGACCTGCGGTACCGGGTCGATGGATCCCGCGCCGGTGGTGTAGAGAAGGGTGCCGGCGCCGGCCTGGCGCATCGCGGGCAGCACCGCCTGGGTGGCGGCGATGGCCCCGTAGAGCTGGAAGTCCATCTCGTGCTGCACGTGCTCCGGTTCGGCCGCACTCGGGGTGGTCAGGGTGGTGGAGTCGATGCCGCCGACTGGGGAGTACTCCAGGACGTCGATGCCGCCGAAGTGCGTGGCGGCGTGCTGCAGTGCCCCGGTGAGGGCATCGCGGTCGAGGACGTCGGCGGGGAAGGCGGCGGCGGTGATGCCGTCGGCGGCCAGCTTGGCGGCCAGGTCGTCGAGCTTGGCGCGGTTGCGGGAGATCAGGGCGACGTTGTGGCCGTGGGAGCCGAAGGTTCGGGCGATGGCGAGGCCCAGCTGGGGGCCGGCGCCGACGATGGCGATGGTGGGCATGGGAAGCCTTCCGTGAAGTAGAGGTGGATAGGGCTATCCGCTTTCTGAATCCGGATAGCCCTATCCGTTTGAGTGGTGCGAGCGTAGCACGGCAATCGGATAGGGCTATCCGGTTTGCTAGGGTGGTCGGTATGAGCCCTCGGGACCAGCACACGGGCGACACCGGCAGCTCGGCCGACTCCGCCGCTCAGCCGCTGCGCAGCGATGCGGAGCGCAACCGGGAGCGGATCATCGCTGCCGCGCGCACGGTGTTCGGCCGCGACGGGCTGAACGCGTCGATGGCCTCGGTCGCGCGGGAGGCCGGGGTGGGGATCGCCACGATGTTCCGCCGCTTCCCCACCAAGGAGGAGCTGGTCGCGGCTGTCTTCGCGGACCGGATGGACGCCTACGTGCGGGCCACCGCCGAAGCACTGGCCGACCCCGACCCGTGGCGCGGCTTCGCCGGCTACATCGAGACGGTCTGCGCGATGCAGGCCGCCGACCGCGGTTTCGCCGACGTCCTGACGATGAGCCTGCCCGGGGCCGAGGCTCTGGAGGCGTGTCGCGCCGAGGCGTATCAGGGTTTCCTGGAGCTCATCGCCCGCGCCAAGGACAGCGGAGACCTGCGCGAGGACTTCACCAGCCGGGACCTGGTCCTGCTGCTCATGGCCAATGCCGGCGTCCTGAGCGCCACCGGCGAGGCTGCCCCCGACGCCTGGCGCCGCCCGGTCGCGTGGATGATCCAGTCCTTCAGGACGCCCGCCCGCGGCCCGCTGCCGGACCCGCCGGAGGATGCCGCCCTGTATCAGGCCATGCGTCGCACCAGCTTGGGCATCACCTCGACCGAGACCGGAAAGGGACGCTGACCCCCGGCCGGCGGGTCGCCGTGAAATCGGCCGTACGGACCCCAGCCTGCTGGCCGAGCGCATCGACGGCCCACGGCTGGGGGCTGACCCGCCACGCCACCCTGGAGGGGACGGCTGTGCCCGGCCAGCGCATCAACGACTCTGGATTCGCCTGCGGGAGGATCTCACGCCCCCGGCCTGGAGAGCGGTGACGTTCGCAGAGGCTCTGCCACCACGGCTGGCCGAGGCCACGCTCGCTGTCCGGCTGGCGGACCTGGAGACGAGCTCTGCCGTCCTGGCCGAGCGCGTACGGTTCGTATCGAGGTGATGAACGCACGGCCCCCGGAAACGAAACTGGGGTTTCTCGGAGAACCGAGAAACCCCAGGTCAGTGGCTCTAGGAGCCAAGGTGCGCCGCCAGGGACTCGAACCCCGGACCCGCTGATTAAGAGTCAGCTGCTCTAACCAACTGAGCTAGCGGCGCCTGCTGACGTAGAAGACCTTAGCACCCGGATCAGGCGGAGCGAAAATCGATATCCGTCACCCCGGAAAAACGGCGGGTGTGCTGGTCACAGCGGTGCGGTCGAGGAGCTGGGAGGCCGCGCGAGCGGCCCGTACGCACGCCCACAGCAGCGCCTCCGGGCCGGGCAGCCAGGGGCGCCGGACGTCGGGGGCGACCAGCCAGCGGCCCTCGGCGGCGGGCGTCTCCTCCGGGTACGGCGGCGGGACGGTCACCGCGTCGCCCCAGCTGTAGCAGAGCAGCGGCGGGGCGGACGCCGTCCACTCCTCCCAGGCGAGCAGCGCTCCAAGCCGTCGGGCCGCGCCCGGGGCGGCGAACAGCATGACGCGGCCGCGCAGGGTCGCCACCGGGCCGCTGCCCGGCCCGTCGGTCCATAACCGGCTCACCACCCGGCGGCCGAAGAGGGCGTCCATGCTGACCACGTCGAAGGCGGTGCCGCACGGCAGGGTGACGGGCACGCTGGGGCGCTGCGCCCACAGCGCGTGCACGCTACGGGGGCAGGCGCTGGCCGAGGCGAGCCAGTCCGCTCCGGCGGGGGTGACATAGGCGGCGGCGTGATGTGAGTCCCGAGGCCATTCGCTCATGTTTCTACACTTACCGGTGGAAGGGACTACGGAGGGGAATGAGGTAAAACCGGTATGTGACGATGATGCGTGCGGTATCTTCCGCCCGCATATGCCAAGGGCCGCATACCGCTCACGGTCGCGATCAGTCCGTCGCGTCGCCGCCCCGCATCAGCTCGCGGCCGAATTCGACCATCTTCTTGGCGTAGTCCTCGGTCCACTCCGCCCGCTCCGCGATCACGGCCGGGGTCAGCCGGTCGAACCGCCGCGGATCGGCGAGCTGGGCCGCCGCCATGGCCTGGAACTCCATGGCGCGGTCGGTCGCCGCGCGGAAGGCGAGCACGAGTTCCGTGGAGCGGGACAGCAGCTCACGCGGGTCCTCGATGGACTCCAGGTCGAAGAAGTGCGCCTCGTCCGCGACGGCCGCGGTGGGTTCGAACAGCAGGGGTGCGGGTTTCAGCCGCCGGGGCGCGGTGCCGTGCGGGCCTTGAGCCGGATGCGGCTCGGGCATGTGTCTCTCCTTGTGAGTCCTCGGACCCGTGCGGGTCTTATCGGCCGAGCTGTCTCGTTCTCTCCCCCCATTGTCGCCCGTGGGGCAAGAGCGCCTCAGGACATACCCGATGGCCGCCAGCTCACACGGTGTTCCGCCAGATGAGCCAGGACCGCGTGGTTGGCCTCCCATCCGTCCGGGAACTTCACCGTGACCCCCAGCTGTACCGGCTCCGTCGACGGGTGCTCGTCCAGCAGCTCGGCCACGCCCGCCCGGCACACCACGATGCACGCGTGCCGGTGCCGGGAGGCCAGCACGCACAGCCGGCCGGTCTCCAGATGGAACTCCGTCGCGTCCGGCCGCCCCGACAGCGGATGCAGCACCACGGTCACATCGAACTCGCGCCCCTGGAGTCGGTTGGCCGTGTCGACCGTGACCCCGGTCACCCCCAGGTCGGCCAGCGCGGCCCGGACGGCCGCCGCCTGGTCCCGGTGCGCGGTGCCCACCGCGATCCGGTCCGCCGTCAGCGGCACCGGGTCGGCCGACCGCTCGCTGACCGCGGCCCCGCCCCGGTCCAGCAGCCGCCGCACCACCAGGGCCACGGCGCCCACCGCCTCCGGGTCCGTACGCGGCGTCCGCCGGGCGGGCAGCTCCAGCAGCCCCCACCCCGACTCGGCGGCCTCGTCCAGCACCCGGTCCGGGCCCGAGCCGTCGGAGGGGACGCCGAAGCGCAGCCGCCGGTCGCCGTGGCCGGTGCCGCTGCGGAAGGGCGTGTACGGGTAGAAGGCGTCCGAGACGAGCGGCGCCGCGGAGGCGGGCAGCCGCCAGGACACCGGCAGCCGGTGCTGCGGAAGCTGGGGGTTGTGCGCGAGCAGCGTGCTCACCGCGCTCGCCGACGGGTCGTACGACAGGCCCGCCCACTGGTCCGCGCCCACCACGCTGAACGGGTCCAGCTGCCCTGGGTCGCCGACGAACAGCGCCCGCTCGAAGAGCCCCGCGACGGCCAGCAGCGCATCAGACCGCATCTGGTACGCCTCGTCGACGATGGCGTGCCGCCACGGCTCGACGTTCTTGACATGTGCCCACTTCGCGGCCGTGGAGACCACGACGTCGAGACCGGCGAGGTCCGCGACCTTGGCCGAGGCGCGGACCGAGCGGTGCTGGTCGAGCACCGGGTCGTACGGGTGCGGCTCGCTGCTGTGCAGCCGCCCCACGGGCAGCTCGGGATCCTCCCGGGCCAGCCGGTCCACCAGGTCGTCCACCTGGGCGTTGGTCTGCGCGACCACCATCAGCGGCCGTCCGGCCGCCGCGAGCTCGCGGGCCGCGCGCACCACCAGCGTCGACTTGCCCGCGCCCGGCGGGGAGTCCACGACCACGCCCCGGTGCGCGCCGTGCAGCGTGTCGTGCAGGATCGCGTCCGTCGCGCGGGCGGCGGCCGCCGCCGGGTCGAACGCCTCGGCGGCGGCTCCGCCGGGCGCGGCTCCCGTGGCCGGGTTCGAAGCGGTCACAAAAAATCCTCCTCGGACACCGGATCGGGGGCCTGCGCGGCGGCCGCGTCGGGCGGGCCGCCGTGGGTCCAGGGCGTGGCCTCCGCGTCGGGCAGCTCCGGGCCGCCGCGCGGGGCGTGCTCGAACAGGGTCCAGCACACCCGGTCGCCCGGCTCCGGCACCGACCCCGGCTCGGGGGTCTTGCCCCGCCCCATGCCGCCGGTCAGCCGCACGACCAGCGCGCCCTCGGCGCCTTCCGGCATCTCGTCCGGGTCGGAGTGGCCCGCGAACTCCCCGGTCTGCGTCCTGCCGTCGGCCAGCACGCGGTACAGCTTCACGCCCTGGCCCAGGTGCGGGCGGTCCCCGGTGCGGACCGTGACCAGCGGGCGCGGGCGCGGGACCTTCGCTTCCGACCAGGCCATGACCACCTCGGCGACCTCCCCGGCGAACGCCTCCCCGGCCAGCCGCCGCCCCGCCATCACCATCGGGTCGTCCAGCGCCTCCTGCGCCTCCAGCTGTGCCTGTGCGGTCTCGCGGGCGGCCAGCTTCTGCGCGGCGGTCACCGCGTCGTCCCGCTTGGGCTGCGGCGGTTCCCCGGCACGCACCCGGTCCCGGTGGCCGGTGTACGACCAGCGGTCCCGCTTCCACCGGTCGGCCACCCGCGCGCCCTCCGGGAGGGCGCGCAGCAGGTCCAGACCCCGCCACACCGCGTCCCAGGTGGGCCGCAGCTGCGCAGCGATCAGCTCGCGGATCTCGGCCTCGGCGCGGTGCACCTCGGCGTGGTGCCGCTCCGCACGGGCCCCGTCCACGGCCCCGGCGGCCGCCATGCGCGCCGCGTCGTAGCGGGCCATCGCGGGGGCCAGCAGCTTGTTGTCGAAGGCCGGGTCGGTGGCCGGGCCCGCGGGCGGGCAGAGCAGCTGTCCGGCCGCGTCCCGCTCCGACTCGGCCCGCAGCGCCGCCCGGTCCCCGGGCTCCCCCTCCGGCGGGTCGATCCAGGCCAGCAGCGCGCCCAGGTGCTGGTCCTCCAGATTGCTCTGCCCGGTCGCCCAGTGACGGGTCAGCAGGTCCGTCATCGCCTGCAGCAGGCACGAGCCGGGCACCCGGGACCGCTCCCCGTAGTGCGTCAGCCACCGCCCGAGCAGCGGCACCCGCGCGGGCGCGGGGAAGGGCGTCTCCGGGTCCTGCTCGGCCGTCCGCCGGAACCGCATCGACCGGCCCAGCAGCCGTACGAATTCCACGCCCGCGCCGCTGGGCACCAGCAGCTGAGGGGCGTCCGCGCACAGCTCGACCTGGACCGGCACCTTCTTCCCGGTCTCCGGGTCGGTCTCCTTGCGCTCCTCGAGGTCGACCTCGTCCGCGTATGAGTCCAGGTAGGGCAGCACCACCTCCGCCAGCTCGGCGAGGAACGCGAACCGCAGGTCCCGGTCGCGCGGCTGCGCCACGGCCAGCAGCCGCGGGGCGTCCCGGTCGGTCCCCACCAGCGCGCCCAGCGGGGCGCCGGCCTCGCCCGCCGTGGTCAGCGGCACGAAGACCAGCGGCCGGTCGGACAGATGGCGATGGCGGACCGTCGCGACGGTCCGCGCCCGCCCGTCCCGGACGGCTTCCATCCGGGCCAGCGTCGTGATCAGCGACACACCGCCTCCTCGGCGGGTGCGGGTGCGGGTGCGGCGCTCAGTGCCTCGGCGCGCAGGGCGGCCGCGCGGCGCAGCGCGTCGACCGCGGGGTCGCCGGTGGGCGGGGCAGGGCGGTCGGCATCGGCGGCCTCGCCGAGGGCGGCCGCGAGCACTGCCTCGACGGTCGTCAGACCGCCCAGCTCGCCCCGTACGCCCCGGCCGAGCGACTCGACGCCGCCCTCCGCACGGCACCGCGCCCGGCAGTGGACGGCCAGCTCGCAGGCGGACAGGCACTCCGGGGCATAGGCGGCGTCCACCGCTTCCACGGCGGCGATCAGCTCGTCGACCGGCCGGGTCACGGTGCGGCCGTCGTCCGCCAGCCGCAGGTCGAAGGTGAGGCCTTCGGGGAGCGCGGCGGCGATCTCCTCGATCCGGGTGAGGCGGGTCAGCTGCCGCCGGGTGACGGCCAGCTGCTTGCGCACGTCGACCAGTTCCGCGGTGGGGAGGTTGGAGAAGTCCTTGGGGCACACCAGCAGGACCTCATGCCGCACCCGGGCGCGCGCCTGGGAAGCCACCCGCTCCAGCGCCAGCGCGTACACCGCGGCCTGCCGGGCCGCCGCGCCCACCTTGGCCGGGTCCGCCGAGCCGTCCACCATGGGGAAGGACTTGATCTCGATGACAGTCCAGGAGCCGTCGGGGTGCACCACGACCGCGTCCGGCTCCAGGAAGGCGGGGGAGCCGGCGATGTCCAGGCTCACCATGGGGTGGTCGAGCAGCGCCCAGCCCCTGGCCGCCGTGGCCTCCCGCAGGGCCAGCGCCGTACGCGCCGTGCGGCCCTGCGGGCCGACCGCGGTCAGGTCGGGGACCGTGGTGGTGCCCGGCTCGGGCGCGGGGGAGCCGTCGCGCAGGCGCTCGTGCAGCAGCCGCATCAGCGCCTGGCCGCCGTCCGCCTTGGTCCGGGCCTCGAAGGTGTTGCCCCGCTGGTGGGCGAACTGGGACTGGCCGAAGGACCCGGGAGACCCCAGCGCCTGGGCGAGCGCGAGCTTGTCGACCCCCGCCCCGTCCAGCAGCGCGCGGCGGCGGCAGCCGGGATTGGCGGCCAGCGCGGCCAGCGCGCGGGCGTCCAGGGGGTGCGGGGTGGCGGCCGGGCCGCGCAGCTCAGCGAGCCGCTGCCGCAGCGCCGTCCCCGGCTGCGGCGGTCTGACTGCCGCTGCCGCTTCGGACCGCCGCGCCGACCTCCCCACCGCCGCTGTCGCCGCCCGTGCTTCTGTCCGCGTCCCTGCCCTGCTGTCGAGGGATCCGTTCCCGTTCACGCGCCGAAGTCTCGCACTTGTCACTGACATTCGAGGCGACATTGAGGTTTGAGGCGGCATTCGCGGCAGGAGCAGCGGTTCCGGCGGCCTGCTCGGAGGAGGGGCGGGCCGAGCCGAAGCGGGCCCGGATCCGGCCGGCGAGGCGCAGCGCGGGCTTGGCCAGCAGCAGCCCGACTCCCATGACGGCCGCCCCGGCGACCGCGTCGAGGAAGTAGTGGTTCGCGGTGCCCATCACCACGATCGCGATGCTCAACGGATAGCCGACCGCGAGGACCTTGGCCCACGCCGAACGCCCGTGCCGCCACAGCACCACGCCGCACCACAGCGCCCACCCCACATGGAGGCTGGGCATGGCCGCGTACTGGTTGGTGAGGCCGCCGAGCCCGCGCGGCGCGCTCGCCTCGCCGCCCCACCAGCCGTACGAGCTGTACTGCGCCATCGTGTCGACGAAGCCGTGGCCCGCCTCCAGCAGCCGGGGCGGA
Organism: Streptomyces sp. ME19-01-6; assembly: GCF_033793745.1. Classification (NCBI taxonomy): domain Bacteria; kingdom Bacillati; phylum Actinomycetota; class Actinomycetes; order Kitasatosporales; family Streptomycetaceae; genus Streptomyces; species Streptomyces sp. ME19-01-6. The sequence goes on from NZ_JARAXF010000016.1 coordinate 82,647, forward strand.
CAGGTCGGCATCAGCGTGAAGCCGACCAGCCCGATGAGCGTGGAGATCAGCAGCCAGGTGCGCAGCAGCCGGTAGTCGGCGGCCCGGCGGCGCTTCCACAGCCAGGCCAGGATCGCGGGGGTGACCACGTAGTGCAGCGAGGCATACGCGAAGTCGGCCGGTATGCCTATCAGCTTGTGGGCGGTGAATATGTCGTTGAGCGGGGTCTCGAAGTCGATGCTCAGCCGCTGTTCGAGGTGGAGTATCCCCAAGCCGTGGTCGACAGCGGTGGTCACATCGCCCCGGGCCAGCAGTCGGCCGGCCGAGTACGCCGCGTACACCACGGCTATCAGGGGCAGTTCGGTCCACCAACGTGGCCGACTGCCCTGCCATGTTGCGGCGCGGGGCGCGGTCTGGGGCATCCGGACGCTCTCCAAAAAGATCAGGCGGCCAAGAAAAGGCGCGCGGTCAACCGTACGGTGTAGGCCAAGCGGCTCGCGCACCGCCCCCGAGATGCGTCCGGAAAACGCGGGTCGCCGCTGGTGGAATCCCCCGGCATCCCCCGACGGACGGGTGCGCGATCAGGAAGACGCCGAGATCGCCCCCCGGGTTGCGTCCGGAACGGGTGCGCGATGATGGGACGGTACGGCGCTACCGCCCCGGTGAGGCGCTCCCGATCCGGTGAAAGGCACCCCTCATGGCACCACGCATCCTCCTGGCCCGGCACGGACAGACGGAGTGGTCGCTGTCCGGGAAGCACACCGGCCGCACCGACATTCCCCTGCTGGAGGAGGGCCGGCGCGGCGCCAAACTGCTCGGCGAGCGGTTGCAGCACGCGCCGTGGGCGGGCCTGCCGGGCGTCGAGGTGCGTACCAGCCCGCTGGCACGGGCCAAGGAGACCTGCGAACTGGCGGGCTTCGGGGCCCGGGCGCGGGACTGGGACGCGCTGCTGGAGTGGGACTACGGCGCGTACGAGGGGATGACCCCCGCCGAGATCAAGGCGATCCGGCCAGACTGGCTGATATGGCGCGACGGCGTCCCGGAGGGCGAGACGCTCGCCGGGATCGCGGCGCGGGCGGACGCGGTGGTGGAGTGGGCGCGCTCCGCTGACCGGGACGTGCTGGTCTTCGCGCACGGGCACATCCTGCGCACGCTGGGCGCGCGCTGGCTGGGCCTCGAGGTGTCCTTCGCGGCCCGGATCCGCCTGGAGCCGACTTCCCTGTCCGTCCTGGGCTGGGCGTATGGCGAACCGGCCATCGAACGCTGGAACGACACGGGCCACTTGGGCTGACGCGCGGGCCGCGGGCTCCGGGGCGCGGGTGGTCTGCGGCCCTCCGCCCGGGACCACACCACCGTGACGGAGCGGCGTTCTGCCCCGCTCCGGGGTGTTCGGTGAGCCGCGCGGATGTCCCCGCCGCTCGCAGTCGGTCGGCGTAGCGGCGGCCGTGATCGGCCACCGGATCGTGGGTCGGCCCCACCACGAGCGCTGGGGCCAGCCCGTTCAGGTTGTCGGCATACAGCGGCGAGAGCGCGAGGGCCGGTTCCCGGTGGCACGGCGAGCCGCTGGACCAGCCGCAGTGGCGGCACGGTGAGGCTCGGGGTGTGGGCGTGCTCGGTGACCGAGGCGTCTCGGTCACATCGCCAACAGCGTTGACCAGTGTCGACGGTCGACCACGCGGCGGTAGCCGCATATCGATCGCAGTCTCGGCCACGCGTGCCTCGCGGCCTGCGCGCTCTCCCTTTCGACAGGGTCGCGCCCCTTCGGCGCCCCTCTTTTGTGGCTCGCCTTCGGGGCGCTTCAGCCCCTGTCGACGGTCAACCACGCGGCGGTAGCCGCATATCGATCGCAGTCTCGGCCACTCGTGCCTCGCGGCCTGCGCGCGCTCTCCCTTTCGACAGGGTCGCGCCCCTTCGGCTCGTAGCGGGCGAGGAAATCGGACACCACTGTGTTGCGGCCGTGCGGGCGCAGCACGCGGGCGGTCTCGTCGAGCATCCGGCGGATGCGGGAGGACTTGACCTGGTCCATCAGCTCCAGGGCGCGGGCCGCCGCGACGGCGGCGGCGTCCGGGGCGCCGTCGGCGAGCAGATCGCTGGCCAGCTCCGTGGTGAACAGCGCGATATTGCGGGTGAAGTGCGGGTTCTGCAGGGCGACCGCGCGGCGGGCGTGCTCGACGGCTCGCCCCCAGTCGCCGAGCGCCGACCAGCACTGCGCCTCCAGGCCCTCCAGTTCGGCTTCTCCGTAGAAGGTCATCCACTCGGGGTCGGAGTCGGACGGGCCGCGGCTGAAGAGCGCCTGGGCGCGCAGCAACGCGCGCTCGCAGCCGGCGCGGTCGGTGAGCCAGGCCCAGCCGCCCGCCTCGCGGAGCGCGATCAGCGACAACAGCCGTGGCGAGGCGAGGCGGCCCGCGGCCCGCTGCGCCGCCTGGGCGGCGCGTACGGCCTCGCGGGGGCGGCCCGTGTCGCGGGCGAGGAAGGCGGCGTTGCAGAAGGCGTGTGCCTCCAGGGCCGGGTCGCCCGTGACGCGGGCGGTGGCCAGGGCCTCCGCGTAGTGCGCGCGGGCGTCGGCCAGACGGCCCGAGTCATGGGCCAGCCAGCCCACGGAGATGGCCAGTTCCCCGGCGCCCGCGTACAGCCGGTCGGCGATCGAGCGGCGCCGCGCGCCCGCGTCGAGCAGGGCGTACGCGGCGTTCAGCGGCTGGGCGGTGTGCGGGTAGATGCTGTCCGCGCCGTGCCGGTCGTCCAGCAGCCGGATCCGGCGGACTGCCTCTTCGACGGCCGCGGCCTCCGGCTCGCCGACCCGGCCGCCGGGCGCGCCGACCGGCTCCTGGAACAGGAAGGCGCGGCGCAGTGGGTCGCCGCTGTCGGCGAGCCCCGGCCCCGGCCCCGGCTCCGCGCCCACGCCCGCGCCGGGGCCGGATCCGGGCGCGGGACGGGGGCCGGGCACGGATCCTGCCGTGGGGTCCGGCACCGGGCCCGGCCCGGAGGGGGGCCTGGCCCGGTGTCCGCGTACCGCCTCGCGCGGGGAGAAGCCCAGGTCCGTCAGGGTGCGGCCGGGGAACATGTGGAGGAAGACGCGCTCGTACGCGTAGTTGGGGCAGCGGATCGCCCCGGACTCGACGCGGCCGATGTAGCGGGGGTCGCAGGAGACCTGTTCGCCGATCTCCCGCGCCGCTCTTCGTACGGCCGCCGCGAACTCGGACGGGGAAAGCTGTCCGCGAAGCCGCCGGAAGGCGGTGTTAGGCCGCGGTGGCGAAGGCGGTGACGGCGAAGACGCTGGAAGCGGGGTCATATCGGCCCCTCCCTAAGGGTGCTCCCGTGTGGGCGAGAGGAGAACCGTACCGGTCGGGGCACGTCCGACATTCGGACGTCACGCGCAAAGAGGGCATACCTTCCGTGATTTGCCATGAAGTGCCATCCTTTATGGCGGCATTCGGCCGTAGCCATTGACACTGTCATGCGTTGAGCTCTTTGCAACCCGTTGGAGAGGGAGGCCGGAGTGGACATCAGTGGCTCGCGGACGGCTGTTCAGCATCTCCCGTGCCAGGACTGCGACCTCGTGACCGTGCCCGCCCGGCAGGGGCTGGAGGCGGTGGACCTCCTGCGCCGCGCACGCGACGGGGTCGGCCCCGTGCTGCACGACAAGGCCTGTAACACGCTCGGCTTCGTGGTGCCCGCCGGCACCGCGGCCGGCTGGGACATGCCGGGCAGCGAGTGCACCGAGACGCCTGGGTGCGGGGTCCGTCTGAGCACGGGCGGCGCCGCCGAGGACAGCGGCGAGGAGGGTGCCGAGGCCGGCGTCGGCACGGTGTCACCACCGCTGACCGGCACCGGCTGGCTGGTGCCGCCGGGCGACGCGTACACCGGTACGACCGACCCGGCGGAGCTGCGGGCCGCGCTCGGGGAGGCCGCCCGCATGATCGAGGCCGTCGACCGCTGCCGGTGACCGGCTGCCGCCGGTGACCAGCCGCTGCCGGTGCCCTGTACCGCTCGCCGCATACTGGAGCGCATGGCGAAGGGCGTACGGAAGCGGGCGGCGGCGGCGCGGGAGCGCGGGCCGGCGCGGGCGCGCGCCCTGGAGCCGGTCGCCGCGCCGGTGGACGGCGGGCTTGCCGAGTTGGTGCCCGACCGGGACCGCCCACGCGCATGGACCCTGCTGGTGGACGGCAAGCCGCAGTCACATGTGGACCTCGACGACCCGTCGTACCTGGACTTCGAGTACCAGCGCAGACTCGGCCACATCGCCGACCTCGCCGCCCCGCCCGGCCGCCCGGTCCACGCCGTCCACCTCGGCGGCGGCGCCTTCACGCTCGCCCGCTACATCGCGGCGACCCGCCCCCGCTCCACCCAGCAGGTGGTCGAGATCGACGCCCCGCTCGTCCGGTTCGTACGGCGCGAGGCGCCGCTGGACCCCGCCGATCGGATCCGGGTGCGAGGGGCGGACGCGCGGGCGGGCCTGGGCAAGGTGCCCGAGGGCTGGGCCGACCTGATCATCGCCGACGTCTTCAGCGGGGCCCGCACCCCGGCCCACCTCACCAGCGTCGAGTTCCTCGCCGAGGTGCGCCGGGCGCTACGCCAGGGCGGGCTGTACGCCGCCAATATCGCGGACGGCCCGCCGCTCGCCCATCTGCGGGCCCAGGTCGCCACCGCGCGTGCGGCGTTCGCCCAGGTGTGTCTGGTCGCCGACCCCGCCGTGCTGCGCGGCCGCCGCTTCGGCAACGCGGTCCTGCTGGCCGCCGACCGCGAGTTGCCCCTCGCCGAGCTCACCCGCCGCGCCGCCGGGGACCCCCACCCGGCGCGGACCGAACACGGCCGTGCGCTCGCGGACTTCACCGGTGGCGCGGCCCCGGTCACCGACGCGACCGCCGCGCCCTCCCCGGCGCCGCCGTCCAAGGTCTTCGAGTGACCCCTCGGCAGCGCGAGCTCCCGCCTGCCGCGCACTCTGCGCCCCTCCTGCGAGGGCGGGCCCGGTAGGGCGGGTCAGTGCGTCGGCTCGTGCGCCTCGTGCGCCTCGTGCGCCTCGTGCTCCTCCTGGTGCCGGCGGTACTCCTCCACCGTCGCCTTGGGGATCTGCCCCCGCTCGCCGAAGTAGCTGCGGGACAGCTTGGCGCGCAGCTTCTCCTTTCGGGACACCTTCCGGGGGATCCCGGCCTCGTCGACCTCCGCGGGCGGCTCGATGGGGAGGTGCTGGTCGTGGGCGACCAGGGTGTACCGCTCGGCCTGGGGCAGCGGTTCGTGGAGCTCGACGTACTCGCCGTGCGAGAGACGCTTGATGATGCCGGTCTCGCGGCCGTGCAGCACCTTCTGGCGGTCCCGCCGCTGGAGGCCGATGCACCACCGCTTGGTGACGATGAACACGGTCACCGGCACCGCGAAGAAGGCGATCCGGGAGGCCCAGGTGACCGCGTTCAGCGACAGGTTGAAGTGGGTGGCGATGAGGTCGTTGCCGCCCTCGCCCAGAAGGACCAGGTACAGGCCGATCCAGGCGGCGCCGAAGGCGGTGCGGGTGGGGGCGTTGCGGGGGCGTTCGTTGAGGTGGTGTTCGCGCCGGTCGCCGGTGACCCACGCCTCGATGAACGGATAGAGCCAGATGACCAGCAGCACCATCGGAAAGACCATCAGGGGGATGAAGATCCCCAGGACCAGGGTGTGGCCCCACAAATTGATCTCCCAGCCGGGCATCACGCGGATCAGGCCTTCGGAGAATCCCATGTACCAGTCGGGCTGGGCGTCGGTGGACACCTGGTCGGGCCGGTAGGGGCCGTAGAGCCAGACCGGGTTGACCATGGCGATCGCCGACATGACGGAGGTGACGCCGAAGACGAGGAAGAAGAAACCGCCGGACTTGGCGACATAGACGGGCCACAAAGGCGGCCCGACGATGTTCATGTCCTTTTTCCCGGGCCCGATGTGGTGGGTGTGCTTGTGGTAGACGAGCAGGATCATATGGACGGCGAGCAGGCCGAGCATGATGCCGGGGAGCAGCAGGACGTGGAAGGTGAACAGTCGCGGAATGATGATTTCGCCGGGGAACTGCCCGCCGAAAATGAAGAATGTGAGGTAGGTGCCGATCAGCGGCACCGACAGGACCGCACCCTCCAAAAAGCGCATGCCCGTGCCCGAGAGCAGGTCATCGGGCAGGGAGTAGCCCAGGAATCCGTCGAACATGCCGAGGATCAGCAGGCCGGCGCCGGAGAGCCAGTTGATTTCGCGCGGCTTGCGGAAGACACCGTTGAAGAAGGTGCGCATCATGTGGATGAGCATGCTCGCCACGAAGAGAATGGCCGCCCAGTGGTGGATCTGCCGCATGAGCAGTCCGCCGCGCACATCGAAGCTGATGTTCAGGGTGGACTCGTACGCCTCCGACATGCGGATGCCGTTCATCGGCCGGTAGGTGCCGTGATAGACGACCTCGTTCATGCTGGGCTCGAAGAACATGGTGAGGTAGACGCCGGTCAGAATGATGATGAGAAAGGTGTAGAGGGCGATTTCGCCGATCAGATAGGACCAGTGGTCCGGGAACACCTTTCTCAGCTGGGCCTTGCCCATCTTGAAGAGGCCGACGCGCCCGTCGAACCAGTTGGCGAGGGCCTCCCCCTTGCCGGTCCGTTCGGTCCGGCTGGGGCCGTCTTCGTGTGCGGTCGGTCGGTGCCCCGGTTCTGCTCTCATGCCTCACCCTCGTCACCGAGTCTGGATATGCCAGATTTACCAGCACATTCCAGTCGCCGACCATGCGCGGCGGGCCCGTGTAGGCCGTTCGGAGGAAAGGCACGCCCGTATGCCGGTACGGGCTCGACCCGGTCGCCGGGCGCGACCGGGTCACCTGACTCCTACGCGTCCGCCACCTCACCCGTACGGGCCACCTGCCCGTACCAGTGGGCGCTGGACTTGGGCACACGGGCCATGGTCGCGTAGTCGACGTAGACCGCGCCGAACCGCTTGCTGTAGCCGTACGCCCACTCGAAGTTGTCCATCAGCGACCACAGGAAGTAGCCGCGCAGATCGGCGCCGTCCGCGATGGCGCGGTGGGCGGCGGCCAGGTGGGCGCGCAGATAGTCGATGCGCTCCGGGTCGTGGACCGCGCCGTCCGCGTCCGGCTTGTCGTCGTAGGCGGCGCCGTTCTCGGTGATGTACAGCGGCACGCCCGGCGCCTCGCGGGTGTAGCGCATCAGCAGCTCATGCAGCCCGGTCGGGTCGACCGTCCAGCCCATCTCGGTGCGCTCGCCCGGCGTCTGGTGGAAGGCCACCCCCTCCGAGCCGGGCCAGGGGGAGTGCTCGCTGGCGCCGTGGCCGTCGTTGCGGGGGCCGCGATCGCCGTCGGCGGCGGCCGACACCAGGGCGGGCGTGTAGTAGTTGATGCCCAGCGCGTCGAGGGGGTGCTTGATGACGGAGAGGTCGCCGTCGCGGACGAAGGACCAGTCGGTGATGGCCGCGGTGTCCGCGATCAGGTCGCTCGGGTAGGCGCCGCGCAGCAGCGGGCCGGAGAAGACCCGGTTGGCGAGCGCGTCGATGCGCCGCTGGGCGTCCAGGTCCTGGGGCTGCTGGGTGAGCGGCCTGACCACCGACGGGTTGAGGCTGATGGCGATCTGGGCGCGGGCGGGCAGCGCGGCCCGCAGCGCCTGGGCGCCGAGGCCGTGGGCGAGGTTGAGGTGGTGGGCGGCGCGCAGCGGGGCGAGCCGCTCGGTGCGGCCCGGGGCGTGCACCCCGGAGCCGTAGCCGAGGAACGCGCTGCACCACGGCTCGTTGAGGGTGATCCAGAACTCGACGCGGTCGCCGAGCGCCTCGGCCACGATCCCCGCGTACTCGGCGAACCGCTCGGCGGTCTCGCGCTCCGGCCAGCCGCCGGCGTTCTCCAGTTCCTGGGGCAGATCCCAGTGGTAGAGGGTCAGCGCCGGCTGGATCCCGGCCGCCAGCAGCTCGTCGACCAGCGAGCGGTAGAAGTCGAGCCCGCGCTGCACGGCGGGCCCGCGGCCGGTGGGCTGGACTCGGGACCAGGAGACCGAGAAGCGGTACGCGCCCATGCCGAGCTCGGACATCAGGCGGACGTCGTCGCGGAAGCGGTGGTAGTGGTCGATGGCGAGGTCGCCGGTGTCGCCGCCGAGCGTCTTGCCTGGCGTATGGCTGAAGGTGTCCCAAATGGACGGGGTGCGGCCGTCCTCCTGTGCGGCGCCTTCGATCTGGTAGGAGGCGGCGGCCGAGCCCCACAGGAAGCCAGGGGGGAAGGTCAGACTCATGGAAGCGCTCCCATTCGATGTTGTGGTGCGGGGCGGAAGGGAGGGAGGAGGAAGGGCGGGGGTGGGCAGGGGGATCGGAGCAGGGATGCTGACGGGTCAGCCCTTGACCGCTCCCTGCATGATGCCTCCGACGATCTGCTTGCCGAAGAGTATGAAGGCGATCAGCAGCGGCAGGGTACCGAGCAGCGCCCCCGCCATGATCAGCGATTGGTCGACGGTATAGCCACGGCCGAGCCCCGTCAGGGCCACCTGCACGGTCGGGTTACCGGCCTGGGTGAGTGCGATGATGGGCCAGAAGAAGTCGTTCCACGCCTGGACGAAGGTGAGCATACCCAGCACGGCCATGGCCGGACGCGCCACCGGGAAGACGATGTGCCAGATGATCCGCAGACTGCTGGCGCCGTCCACGCGTGCGGCCTCGATCAGCTCGCTCGGCAGCGCCTGGGTCAGGTACTGCCGCATGAAGAACACTCCGAAGGCGCTGACCAGCGTGGGCAGGATGACCGCCTGCAACTGGTCGGTCCACTCCAGCTTGGCGATGGCCATGTACAGCGGGACCACGCTCAGCTGGGGCGGCACCATCATCGTCCCGATGGTCAGCGTCAGCAGCAGGTTCTTGAACCGGAAGCGCAGCTTGGCGAAGGCGAAGCCGGCGATGGTCGAGAACAGCACGGTGCCTGCCGCGATGGTCCCGGCCACCATGGTGGTGTTGAGCAGCGCGGAGCCCATGTTGACGTCGTTCCACGCCGTGTCCAGGTTCTTGAAGAGATTGCCGCCGAACCAGAAGGGCGGTGGCGTCTCGGCGAGCCGGGCGCTGGTGCGGGAGGCGGCGATGGCCGTCCACACCAGCGGGAAGAGCGAGCCGATGGTGAACAGGATCAGCACGGCATAGGTGATCTTGCCGCCGTGCAGCTGCCGGCCGGCGCCCTTGGCCCCCTTGCCCGCCTTGCCGCTCGGGCTTCCCCCGCTTTCGGTGGCCTTGGCGGCCCTACCGGAAGAGATAACAGCGCTCATGGTTCTCCCTCGGGCAACTCACTGGCTCTTGCGCAGCCGACGGGCCACGATCGCGTTGGCGGCGGCGATCAGCAGCAGGATCAGGAACATCGTCCAGGCGATCGCGGAGGCCCGGCCGAGGTGGAGGTTCACCCAGCCCTGCTCGTACAGGTACAGGCCGAGCGTCTGGTACTGGTGGTCGGGGCCTCCGGAGGCACCGGCGCCGCCGTTGAACAGCAGCGGCTCGCCGAAGAGCTGGGTGGCCCCGATCGTCGAGACGACGACCGTGAAGAGGATCGTGGGCCGCAGCGAGGGGATGGTGACGTTGATGAACTGCTGCCAGCGCGAGGCGCCGTCCAGCGCCGCCGACTCGTACAGGTCGTGCGGCACGGCCTGCATGGCGGCCAGGTAGATCAGCGCGTTGTAGCCGGTCCACCGCCAGATGACGATCGTGGACACCGCGAGCTGCGAGGTCCAGGTGCCGTTCTGCCAGTCGATGTTGTCGATCCCGACCATCCCGAGCGCCCAGTTGATCATGCCGTAGTCGCGCCCGAAGAGCAGCACGAACACCAGCGTCGCGGCGGCCACCGAGGTGGCGTACGGGGTGAGGATCGCCACCCGCCAGAACATCGAGCCGCGCAGCTTGTAGTTCAGCAGATGCGCGAGGCCCAGCGCCATCAGCAGCTGGGGAACGGTCGAGATCACCCCGATGGTGAAGGTGTTCTGGAGCGCGTTCCAGAAGAATTCGTCCTCCCACAGCCGGGAGTAGTTGTGCCACCCCGCCCACTCCATATGGGTGGGGTCGGTGAGCTCCACCCGGTGCAGCGAGGCCCAGCCCGTGTAGAGCAGCGGGAAGAGCCCGAAGGCCGCGAAGAAGAGGAAGAACGGGGCGACGAAGGCGTACGGGGAGTACTTGATGTCCCAGCGGTAGCGGCGGCTGCGCCGGGCGCGCCGCCGCTGTTCGGCCGGGTCGGGGGCCTTGGTGGCCGCGGCGCGCGGGGCCGCGCCCCCCTGCCCTGTGGGGGGCGCGGCCGTATCAGCGGTGAAACCGGAAGGGGGTGTCATCCCGGGATCACTGGTCCAGTGCGTTGTCGATCGTCTTGGTGGCGGCCTCCCAGGCGTCCTTGGGGGACTTCCCCTGCTGGTCGACCTGGAGCAGCCCGATGTCGGCGATGTTCGACCCGATGATCTGGTCCTTCGGACCGAGGACCTGCGTCGGGATGCCCTTGGCGGCCTCGGCGAAGATCTTGCCGATGGGCGCGTTGCCGAAGTACGGGTGCTTGGCGTCGCCCACCTGGGGCAGGCTGTACGCGGCCTGGGAACTCGGCCAGCTGGCCTGCTTCTCGAAGACCTTGGCCTGCTGCTCGGGCGCGGTCAGCCAGGCGGCGAGCTTGATCGCCTCTTCCTGGTGCTTGGACGCCTTCGGCACGCCGATGAAGGAACCGCCCCAGTTGCCGGGCTTGGGGGCGGCGGCCACGTCCCACTTGTCCTTGGCCTTGTCCCCGGCCTTCTCCTTGATGTGGCCGAGCATCCACGGCGGGCAGGAGACGGTGGCGAACTTGCCGTTGGAGAACGCCTGGTCCCAGGACTTCTGGAACTGCTGCAGCTTGGCGGTCAGCTTCTCCTTTGACGCGGTGGTCGCGAGGTCCCACGCCTCCTTCACGGCCGGGCTGTCCTTGTAGACGACCTTGCCGCTCTCGTCGTAGTAGCGCTTCGCGTTGCTGGAGATCACCGCGTTGTAGACACCGCCGGCGGAGTCCACGAAGGTGGTGTCGCCCGGCGCCTTCTTCATGTACCGCTTGCCGGTCTCGATGTACTTGTTCCAGTCGCCCGCCCACAGCTTGGCGACCTCGGTGCGGTCGGTGGGCAGCCCGGCCTTCTGGAAGAGGTCCTTGCGGTAGCAGACGGCCATCGGGCCGATGTCGGTGCCCAGGCCGATCGTCTGGCCGTCCTCGGAGGTGCCCTGGGCCCACTTCCAGGAGAGCCAGTTGTCCTTCTTGACCCCGGGCGCCTTGGAGAGGTCGACGAACTTGTCGGCCTGGGTGGTGGTGATCTCCTTGATATTGGCGATCTCGATGGCCTGGATGTCCGCCAGGCCACTGCCGGCGCCCAGGTGGGTCAGCAGCTGCGGATAGTAGTTCTCGTTCCGCTCGATCGACGTTTCCTCGATGTTGATATCGGGGTGGAGCTTCATGTACTCGTCATAAAGACCGGCCTGCTTGTAGCCGAAGACGCCGAAGGTGCCGACCGTGATGGTCGTGCCCCCCTTGTTGCCGCCCTTGCCGCCGCCGGACGAGCCGGTCTCGCCATCGCTGTCGTCGGCGCAGCCCGCGAGTAACCCGGCGCCCAGTGCCGCCACGGCCGCAAGGGTCACCGCCCGTCGCCGGTACGCACCAGAACTTCTGAACATTTCACGTCCTCCTTGACGCCCTGACGTACCGCTCCCGGCCAAAAGGTGGCATTGCGTGGGGGTTTGTGGTGCATCGGCGCGGGCGGGCAACGTGCGGGTTATGTATGGCTCAGGTACTGTGGGAGCGCTCCCAGGTTGATGTGTTGAAGGGTCGCGGCTCCCCGCTGGGGTGTCAAGGGAGCGGGCGGAAACTTTTCGGTCCCACTCCTGCTGTTGAATGACCCAACAGCTCCCCACGCGGGGTGGTTCTGCTCGGTGTACCGGACGGCTGGAGGCGCGAAATGGCAGGAACCCGACGGCGTGGTGGGGGGCGGGCAAGGCCCACGCTCGAAGAGGTCGCGGCCCGCGCGGGGGTGGGCCGGGGCACCGTCTCCCGGGTGATCAACGGCTCGCCGCGGGTCAGCGACCGCACCCGCACGGCGGTCGAGCAGGCGGTCGCCGAGCTGGGATACGTACCCAACCGGGTGGCCCGCGCGCTGGCCGCCAACCGCGCCGACGCGGTCGCGCTGGTGATCCCCGAGCCCGAGACCCGGCTGTTCGCCGAGCCCTACTTCTCGGACATCATCCGCGGCGTGGGCGCCGAGCTCGCCGAGGCCGATCTGCAGCTGCTGCTGACCCTCCTGCGCACCCCCAAGGAGCGCCAGCGCTTCGCCGAGTACCTCTCGGCACACCGCGTGGACGGGGTGCTGCTGGTGTCGGTGCACGCGGACGACCCGCTGCCCGACCTGCTGGAGCGGATAGAGATGCCCGCGGTGCTCAGCGGCCGCCGCTCCGCGCACGAGACGGTGCCGTACGTCGACTGCGACAACACGGGCGGCGCCCAGTCCGCCGTCGAGCACCTCATCGGACGCGGCCGCTCCACGGTCGCCACGATCACCGGGCCGCTGGACATGTACGTGGCGCAGTGCCGCCTCGACGGCTACCGCGCGGCGATCCAGGCGGCGGGCCAGGAGGTGGACCCGGGGCTGATCGTGGCCGCCGACTTCACCGAGGAGGGCGGCCGCCGGGCGATGCGCGAGCTGCTGGAACGCCGCCCCGGCCTGGACGCCGTCTTCGCGGCCTCCGACGTGATGGCCGCGGGCGCCCGCCAGGTGCTGCGCGAGCAGGGCCGCCGGGTGCCGGACGACGTGGCGCTCGTCGGCTTCGAGGACTCGGCCGTCGCCCGCCACATGGACCCGCCGCTGACCAGCGTCCGGCAGACCACGGAGGAGATGGGGCGGGCCATGGTCCGGGTGCTGCTGGAGGAGATCGAGGCCCAGGGCGAGCGCACCTCGAAGCGGCCGCAGCTGGTGCTGCCGACCGAGCTGGTGCGGCGGGGGTCGTCCTGAGGGCATGGTGATCACTTCGGCTTGATCTGTGCAGCTTGAATCTGTGCAGCTTGAATCTGTACGGCGTGGATCTGTACGGCCTGAATCTGTACGGCCCGGACCTGTACGGCGTGGGATCGGCCGAACGCCGACGGGGCCGGCGGATCGCGCGTGCGCGTCCACCGGCCCCGTCGTGTGCGGGTGCCTGCTGCGGTTCTGTCGGCTGTCGCCCGTACGGGTTACAGCGCGGGGTAGGCGTTCTTCAGCAGCTGCTGGAACTGGGCCGAGAACCAGTGGCCCGACAGCGGCGAGTTCGGCAGCGCGCCGGACATGCTGTTGCCGTTGCGCGGGTTGCCGGTGTACGTCGGGTCGCACATCCGGTCGAAGCCCTTGCCCTCGTTGTTCGGGATGGCGGAGCTGGAGCCGTCGGACTCGCCCGGGGGCTTCATCCACACGTACGCGTCGATCCCGGCCGCGGGTGCCGCCTTGGGCCGCTCGCCCAGCCCGGCGCCGGACTGGTTGCACCAGTTGCCGATGTGGATCCGGCGGTCATAGCGCCCGCCGTTGACGTAGGTGTCCACGTCCGTCCTGGCGCCGGGGGCGCTCGGACGGGCCGTGCCGCCCCAGCCGTTGCGGGAGGTGTCGATCAGGGCGCCGATGTTGGACGGGAAGCCGACGTTCACCAGCTCCTGGCGGAAGGCCTGGGCGAAGGACAGCTCGTCGACGTAGCGGTTCCAGTCCACCCACTTCGACTCGCGCACGGACTTGCCGTTGATGCTGTCGTTGATGGTGTAGTTGTTCTCTTTCAGCGCACTGTAGTTGGCCGTGTTGACGATGATCCCGGCCACCTTGTCGACCGTGCTGCCCTCAGCGGTCGCGGCCTGCTTGAGGACCTGGGCGGTGGCGTTGAAGTTGTCGTCCCAGCCGATCCAGCCGTGATGACCGGCGTCGATGTAGTTGTAGACGTTGCCGACGGCGCCCAGCTTGTTCAGGGCGTAGCCGACGCCCTTCACGTAGTTGCCGTTCGCCTTCATGGTGTCGCACTGGGGGGTCGCGGTGGGACGGCCGCCGGTGTTGGTGACCAGGTTGGGCAGCGAGTCGATCTCGATCGTGGTGACGATCCGCAGGTTGGAGTTGGCGTACTTCGACTCCGCGAGGATCGCCGCGATCGGGTCGATGTACTGCGTCTTGTACTTGTCGATCTCCGTCGGGCCGAGCTCGCCGTTGGACGCGAGCGCCGCGCAGTCGCGGCCCGGCAGGTTGTAGATGACGAGTTGGACGACGGTGGGGCTGCCGCCCGACTGTTGGAGCGCCGTGTCCAGGTGGGCGCGCAGGCCGCGGGCGCCGCTGGTGCCGTTGATGGCGGCGATGCGGTCCAGCCAGACGCCGGTCGGCTGGTTGGAGATCTTGCTGCCGCCGGGCTCGGCGGCGGCCTTGGCGGACCAGTCGGGGTTGACGTACACCTTGGCGCCCGCGTACGGGTTGTCCACCTTGGCGGCGGCGGCTCTGGCGCCTTCGGCCTGGGCGGCGGCGGTGCCGCTCAGGGAGGAGACGGTCAGTGCGGTGGCGGCGAGCAGCGCGGAGCCGGCCAGTGCGGCGGCCCTGCGGCGGCGGGTGGGGGGTGAGGTTGTGCGGCTCATGACAATCCCTTCAGGTGATCACGGAGACCCACGCCGAAGCCGGTCGGCGTGCCGTTGAAATCGCTGATCAAGGACGGGCCGGAGGAGCAGTCCCAGGTGTTCCAGGTCCAGCCCAGGTACGAGGAGCCCTTGGCGTCGAGCCAGGCCATGACCCGGTCGATATAGCCGTGTGAGCAGGTGTTCTCACCGATCTCACCCGCCACGAAGGGCACCTGTCCGATGACCGGGGCCAGTTGCTCGTTCCAGCAGCTCTCGTTGGAGCAGGTGTTGAAGTTGTAGGTGTGCCAGGCGGCGGCGAGGTTGCCCGCCGGGTCGCTCGGCTTGTAGGTCAGCCATTGGCGCATGTCGTTGGAGTAGGCGACTCCCGGGATCAGGACGAGGTTCTTGGCGCCGGCGCCCCGTACCGCGTCCAGCAGGTCCTGCATCCCGGCGACCTCGAAGTCGATGCCGGGGCACTTCCCGCCGTCGCGCCAGCAGGTCCACGCCGCCGTCAGGTCGGTGGTGGCGCGGTCCGGGAAAGGCTCGTTGAACAGGTCGAACACCACGGCTTGGTCGTCCTTGAAGGTCTGGGCGACCGAGCTCCAGAAGGCGGGGGTGTACTGCGCGTCGGGCATCGGCTTCTGGCAGGTGGCGTACTCGGTGTCGGGGCAGTGGTTGTCGCCGCCCGTGTACTTGCCGTGGGTCCAGTGCAGCTCGACGATCGGGGTGATGCCATGGGCTTCGAGCCGGGCCACGAAGCCCTTGACCGCCGAGATGTAGTTGGCGCCCCGGTAGGCCGCGTTGATGTGCGAAAGGCCGAGCCAGCACTCCTCGTTGAGCGGGATGCGGACGGTGTTCACCTTCCAGTCCGCGATGGCCTTGACGGATGCGTCGTCGACCGGGCCGTCGAAGATGCCGCGCCCCTGTACGCACATGAACTCCCCGCCGGAGCGGTTGACGCCGAGCAGCCTGCGGGTGGCCCCGTTCTCGTCGACCAGCTTGTTGCCCGAGGCGCGCAGCTTCGGCGGCGCGGTGCCGGGTGCGGGCGGGTCGGTCGGCGGATCGGTCGGGCCGGTGGTCCCGTCGCACACCACGCCGTTGACCGAGAAGGCCGTGGGCGACGGGTTGGAGCCGGTAAAGGACGCGGTGAACCCGGCGGTGACGCTGCCGCCGGCCGGGACCTTGGCGTTCCAGGACTCGTTGACGGCGGTGACGGTCTTGCCGGACTGGGACCATTTGGCGCTCCAGCCCTGGGTCACCTTCTGGCCTCCCGCGAAGTCGAAGGTCAGCGTCCAGTGGTCCAGCGGGGCTCCCTTGGCGGTGACGGTGACATTGCCCTGGAACCCGCCGCCCCACTGGTTGGAGACGGCGTACTGCACGGTGCAGGCGGCTGAGCGGGCCGCCCCCGAGGCGTTGGCGACGGGGAGCAGGGCGGTGCCCACCAAGGTCAGTGCCGCGGTGGCCGCCAAGGCATAAAGGCGCGGTGGTGCTCGCATGGAGCGACTCCTCGAAGTCCAGGCGCCTCCCGGGATGGCCCGGAGGGTGGCGCTGACTGCTGGAACCGCTCCCACTGGTTGAAGTGACCGTAACGCCTGTGCGGCGCATGTCAACAGAGGCGTTCACAGAATTATCAGTCGAATACGTTCGACAGCCACATCTTGTTCAAAGACTTGACACCTCCTCAGACCCGACCGAACCTTGGGAGCGCTCCCACTGGTTCGCACCGCCCCCACCCGCCCGGACCCGCGAGGAGGAACTCCCCGATGCGCCTACAGCGAGGCTCGCCGTTATCAGGGGCACGACCATTCATCGGCCGGCTGGGGACGATCCGGCCGAAGACGCGGCTTCCAGGGACGCGGAGGCCGAGGACGAGACGGCTGGTGACCGCCCTGGCCGCCGCGCTCTCGCTCCCGGTGGCCATGACCGCCGCCGGCGGGGCGGCCCCCGCGCACGCCGCCGCCGTCCAGTGCGGCGTCGACTACAAGACCAATGACTGGGGTTCGGGCTTCACCGCGGACCTCACCATCTCCAACCCCGGCACGGACGCCATCGACGGCTGGACCCTGACGTACGACTACGCGGGCAACCAGAAGCTCACCGGCGGCTGGAACGGCACCTGGAGCCAGTCCGGCAAGACCGTCACCGTCAAGAACGCCGCCCACAACGCGAAGATCGCGGCGGGCGGCAATGTCACGACCGGCGGCCAGTTCAGCTACAGCGGCACCAACGCCGCGCCCACCACCTTCGCCGTCAACGGCATCAGCTGCAAGGGCGCCCACCAGCCGCCCATCGCCGTGCTGAGCAGCCCGACCCCCGGCGCGACCTACTCCTCCGGCGGCACCGTCCCGATGGCCGCCACCGCCGCGGCCGCCGACGGCGCGACCGTCACCAAGGTCGAGTTCTACAGCGACACCAAGCTCCTCGGCACCGACACCGCCTCCCCTTACACCTTCGATTACACCAACGTGCCCGCGGGCGACTACTCGCTCTACGCCAAGGCCTACGACAGCCAGGGCGCGTCCGCCGAGTCCACCCCCGTCGGCATCCATGTGGCGGCCGGGCCCGCGCTCGTCGCCAGCCCCGCCCAGCTCGGGGTGCAGCAGGGCAAGACCGGTACGTTCGGCGTGAAGCTGTCCACCAAGCCGTCCGGAGACGTCACGGTCTCCGTCGCCCGCACCTCCGGCAACACCGGCCTGACCGTCTCCTCGGGCGCCACCCTCACCTTCACGCCCACCAACTGGGACACCGCCCAGCAGGTGACCGTCGCGGCCGCGAACAGCGGCACCGGCACGGCGACCTTCACCGCCACCGCCACCGGCCACACCAAGGCCGAGGTCACCGTCACCCAGCTGGCCGCCTCCAAGGCGTACGACGCCCGCTTCCTGGACCTCTACAACAAGATCACCGCCCCGTCGGCGGGCTACTTCTCGCCCGAGGGCATCCCGTACCACTCGGTGGAGACCCTGATCGTCGAGGCCCCGGACCACGGCCATGAGACGACCTCCGAGGCGTACAGCTATCTGATCTGGCTGCAGGCGATGTACGGCAAGGTCACCGGCGACTGGTCCAAGTTCAACAGCGCGTGGGACACCATGGAGAAGTACATGATCCCCACCCACGCCGACCAGCCCACCAACAGCTTCTACAACGCCTCCAAGCCGGCCACCTACGCGCCCGAGTGGGATCTGCCCTCCCAGTACCCCTCGCAGCTCAACGGCAATGTCTCGGTCGGCAACGACCCCATCGCCGCCGAGCTGAAGAGCGCGTACGGCACCGATGACATCTATGGCATGCACTGGATCCAGGACGTCGACAACGTCTACGGCTACGGCAACTCCCCCGGCAAGTGCGAGGCGGGGCCGAGCGACACCGGGCCGAGCTACATCAACACCTTCCAGCGCGGGCCCCAGGAGTCGGTCTGGGAGACCGTGACCCAGCCCACCTGCGACAGCTTCAAGTACGGCGGCAAGAACGGGTATCTGGACCTGTTCACCGGTGACGCCTCGTACGCCAAGCAGTGGAAGTTCACCAACGCGCCGGACGCCGACGCCCGCGTGGTCCAGGCCGCCTACTGGGCCGCCGAGTGGGCCAAGGCGCAGGGCAAGGGCAGCCAGGTGTCGGCCAACGTGGCCAAGGCCGCCAAGATGGGCGACTACCTGCGCTACGCGATGTACGACAAGTACTTCAAGAAGGTCGGCAACTGCGTCGGTGAGACCTCCTGCGCGGCGGGCAGTGGCAAGAACAGCTCCCACTACCTGCTGTCCTGGTACTACGCCTGGGGCGGCGCCACCGACACCTCCGCGGGCTGGGCCTGGCGTATCGGCTCCAGCCACGCCCACGGCGGCTACCAGAACCCCATGGCGGCCTGGGCCCTCGCCAACTACGCCGACCTCAAGCCCAAGTCGGCCACCGGCGCCGCGGACTGGTCCACCAGCCTCAAGCGGCAGGTGGAGTTCTACCGCTGGCTGCAGTCCAGCGAGGGCGCCATCGCGGGCGGCGCCACCAACAGCTGGGCGGGCCGCTACGCCACGCCGCCGTCGGGTACGTCCACCTTCTACGGCATGTACTACGACGAGAAGCCGGTCTACCACGACCCGCCGTCCAACCAGTGGTTCGGCTTCCAGGCCTGGTCCATGGAGCGCGTCGCGGAGTACTACAACCGCACCGGTGACGCCTCCGCGAAGACGGTCCTGGACAAGTGGGTCAAGTGGGCGCTGTCCAAGACCACGATCAACCCGGACGGCACCTACCGGATCCCGTCCACCCTCCAGTGGTCCGGCCAGCCGGACACCTGGAACGCCTCCAGCCCCGGCGCCAACGCGAGCCTGCACGTCACCGTCGCGGACTACACCAACGACGTCGGCGTGACGGCCGCGTACGCCAAGACCCTGTCCTACTACGCCGCCAAGGCGGGCGACACCCAGGCCAGGGACACCGCGAAGGCACTGCTGGACGGCATGTGGAACAACTACCAGGACGCCCTGGGCATCGCGGTCCCCGAGAGCCGCGCCGACTACAACCGCTTCGACGACCCGGTCTATGTGCCCAGCGGCTGGACCGGCACCATGCCGAACGGTGACAAGGTCGACTCCAGCTCCACCTTCGAGTCGATCCGGTCCTTCTACAAGAACGACCCGGCCTGGTCCAAGGTCGAGGCGTATCTGAAGGGCGGGGCGGTCCCGAGCTTCACGTACCACCGCTTCTGGGCGCAGGCCGACATCGCGCTGGCGATGGGGTCGTACGCGGATCTCTTCGAGTAGCGACACGTCGAGTAGCGGCACGCACCTCCCGGGACGCGCCACCCGGGACGCGGAGCGGGGCTCCCCCAAGAGCCCCGCTCTCGCCGCGTGTCAAGCGGGTACCGGGTCCTCCCGTTCGGCCAGCGCCCGCTCCAGCCGCTGGATGTGACGGTGCTGCAGCCGCGCGGTGCGCTGCAGCGACATGACCACCCGCAGAAACTGGTCCATGTCGGCGGCCCGGGTGAGGATGTCGTCGGGCATCCGCTCATCGGCAAGCCACTCCCGTTCGTCCTGGGCGAGCACGGCCTGCGCCCAGGCCCGGGTGACCGGCTTGAACATCCCGGGGTGGCCCGCCACGATTCTGGCCCGGACCGCCAGGTCGTTCTCGGCCGCCTCCACGTGCAGGCCGTCGTCCTTGTTGCGCGCCCCGAACAGCGCCTCGTGGATGTGGTGGGCCGTGAAGCCGTGCTCGGCGCACGCGATCCAGAAGTCCCAGTCCTCCCCGGCGCGCATGTCCTCGGCATAGCCGCCCACCGTCTGCCACACCTCGCGGCGGTAGAGCGAGCAGTAGAACATGATCAGCCGTCGCAGCAGCAGGTCCTTGTCGTAGGCCGGGAGCTCCAGCACCTGGGCGGGCAGGTCGTCGTCGGTGAAGACGGACACGTCGGTGGAGGCGATGGCGATGTCCGGGTGCCGGTCCAGCACCGCCACCGTCCGCTCCAGCATGGTGGGGGCGATCACGTCGTCGGCGTCCAGCGGCAGGACATAGCGGCCGGTGGTGGCGGCGATGCCCGCGTTGCGGGCGGCCGAGACACCGGCGTTGGCCTGGCGCAGCAGCCGGATGCGCCGATCGGGGTGGTCGGCGATCAGCGACCGGGCCACCGCCGCCGTGTCGTCGGTGCTGCCGTCGTCGACCACGACGAGCTCCCAGTCCGCGTAGGTCTGGGCCAGCACGCTCTGCACCGCCTGCGGCAGATAGTGGCCGTAGTCGTGGCACGGGATGACCACCGAGACCAGGGCGGGCGAGCCGCGCCCGTCGGACGACGAGGCCGCGGCCCCCGGAAGGGCTTCAGCCTCCCAAGGGCCGCGTTCCGGTGCCGAGGTCATCGGAGCCCGTTGCCGTAGCCGCCCTCGCCGTATGTGCCGCGGTGGGCCGCCTTGGACTGCGGCCGGGCGGAGACGGCGATGTTGGCGCACTGCGAGCCGATCTCGGAGCCCCCGGCGGGGGCGAGGATGGTCATGTTGGCCGTGGCGCCGACGCTGGAGTCGCAGTGGTTCTGCTGCACCACGCCGTGCGGGTCGCCGAAGATCTGCGCGAAATTGAGGCAGTCCGACCGCCCCCCTGCCCCCGAGACGCTCACCCCGTTCTTGGAGTCGCAGTCGTTGACCTGTTGGATGGGGTTGTCCCAAGGGAATGCGCCGGCGTCGGACCCGCCGAAGACCACCGCCCCGGCCGCCGCTGTCACCAGCGCGGCCGTCTTGCCGATGTTCATGTGATTCTCCTCATTTCTCGCCGCAGAGGCCTGCGGACAACCGGCTAACGACACCCGATGTCACGGGCTTCTCGGTCGGCGGCGGCTTCACCTGCCTGGCTCAGCGGGCCACTCCCAATGGCGGGTGCACCACCTCCACCGTGGGCAGCGCCCAGCAGGCGACGCCCATGTCCTGGGCCAGCGCGGCCAGTCCCTCGGTCTCGATGAGGTGCCGGTGGGGGACGGCCGGGAACACCAGACCGTCGCGGTGCAGATCGGCGTGGACCAGCAGGGCCGTACCGCCGACCGCGTCGACGCGGACCCGCTCGTGCCCGCGCAGCTCGTCGAGATAGCTCCGGCCGAACCCCTTGGGCGGCTGGAGGATTCCGTCCCAAAGCCATCGGTCCCAGTCCAAGGTGGCGGCGTCCGGGTGCAGGACGAAGGTGTTGAGGTCGAAGCTGGGCCCACCGGGCTCGGTGACGCAGTGCGGGACCACGATCTCCTCGCGCGCGCCGAGCAGCCGCTGCACGAGGTCGGCCGGGTGGTCGGTCACATCGACGTCGAGCCACAGTACCCACCGCTCGTCGGCGAGGGCGCACGACAGGAGGTGGTTACGGGCCATGGCCAGCGCGGACCGCCGCTGCCGCTGGACCTCCGGCGCCCAGCGCGGTCCGGTCAGCCGGAGCCCGAAGTGACGCCGTACGAGGGTGACCCGCCGGAAGTCCGCCTCCAGCGCGGGCAGCGCGTCCCGGAGGGCCTGCCAGGTGCCGTCACGGCTGTCGCCCTCCAGCAGCCCGACGGAGACCGCGCCGCGCGGGTAGTCGAGGGCGCGCAGATTGTCGAGGTAGCGGGGCAGGAAGGCGGCGGCGTCCTTGACGGGGGTGAGGATGAGGAGCGGGGGGTGCTCTTCCGCGTCCGCGCGTACGTCCACGGGGGCGGGCCGTCGGGCGTGCGGGACGCGCGCCGACGGGGCAGCGGTCGTTGCCGGGGCGTCTGTCGAGGCGTCTGCCGGGGCGTCTTCCGCCTCGAGGACATCCGCCGGGTCGAGGGGCAGCCGCGCCGCCATCGCGTGCACCTGGTCCGTGTAGGCGCTGTCAGTGGGCCACAGCCGGGTCGCGGCGTCGAAGAGGCTCGTGAAGTGCGGCTCGTCGAAGGTGTTGGCCTCGTGGATCACGTAGGTGTAGAGCTCGGGCGCGTCCAGGGACACGCTCCGCCCGCCGCGCACGACGGCCTCCGCGACCGGGGAGTCCTCGCCGCGCCGCTGCTCCGGATAGCGGGGAAGGACGTCCTTCGCACAGAGCATGGAGCTCTCCCACACCCGCACCCCGGAGATCGCGAACTTGCGGCGCGCGGGCCACCACAGCCGCTCCCGGGCCAGGAAACACGCCGTGGCGCCCAGCCCGAGGACCGCCGCCAGCTGCACCTCCAGCCGCTCCGGGTCGCACAGGTCGTCGTCGTCCCACTGGCATACGTACGACCCGGTGGCCAGGTCCACCGCGATGTTGCGCAGCTCGCCCAGCGTCCGTCCCTCCGGCGGCAGCCGGTGGAAGCGGATCCGCGGGTCGGCGAGGGCACGTACGTGGTCCTCAAGGGCGCCGTCCGCGCTGTCGTCCACCACGACCAGTTCCGCGCGGGTGTAGGTCTGGGCGAGGAAGCACCGGATCGCCCGCTTGGCCAGGGGCAGCCGGTCTTTGGTGACCATCAGACAGGACACCCTCGGCGCGGGCGATCCCGCGGCCCACCGGCGGCGCTGCGCGTCGAGGTCGACCGTGCCGGTGGCGCAGGGCTCCAGGTCCTGGCTCGTCCAGAACGCGACCCTGCGACCGGTCGAGGCGCTCGGCGGGCCGGAGGCTTCCCGGGTCCAGCTGCTGGACCAGTGGTGCACGGCGTGGGCCCGGTCCGGGTCGACGTCCGGCGGTCCGAACAGCTCTGTCGCGCACGCGCTCAGCTTGGGGTAGACGGTTTCGGCGCCCAGGATCGTGATCGAGCAGTCCTTGGGGGCGCTGTCGACCGCGCGCGTGAGGAAGAACGGGCCCGTCGCGTCCAGCGGGCCGGGCGAGGTGTGGGCGCCCACCAACTGCCGGTGCACATGGGGCCAGAACGGATGGCCCGGCCGCGACGCCATGAACGCGTTGCAGACGATGCGCCGCAGACCGCTCCGGCGGTTCCACGGCAGTCGGACGTGGGCCTCCGGCTCCAGGCCGAGGATGAGCTCCTTCCCGGCGAAGAGCTCGGTCATGGGGCGCAGGCACTCGAAGTCCATGTCGACGTAGAGCCCGCCGAAGTGGTCGAGGAGGAAGTAGCGGATCGCGTCGGCCCGTTTGATCGGCTCCGGATAGCCGTCGTAGACGGGCAGGAACCACGCGTAGTGCTCTTCGAGGAACGCGTGGTTGTCCGCGTCCGTCCACAGCCGGTACTCCCAGTCGGGGTGGTGTCGGCGCCAGGACTCGGACCAGTCCCGCCACTCGTGGGGTACGTCCTTGTTCTTCCAGGTCTGGTGGATCAGGGGTGGAATGCCCCGCTTCTCTGGCATCCGCGCAGTATGTCGCCGGTGG
Organism: Streptomyces sp. ME19-01-6; assembly: GCF_033793745.1. Taxonomy (NCBI): domain Bacteria; kingdom Bacillati; phylum Actinomycetota; class Actinomycetes; order Kitasatosporales; family Streptomycetaceae; genus Streptomyces; species Streptomyces sp. ME19-01-6. The sequence continues at coordinate 105,952 of NZ_JARAXF010000016.1, forward strand.
CGCGTGCGGTGTGCCCGCCGGAGGACGGCGTGAGCGGGGAACATCACCCGCCCGGCCCAGCGCACGCGCCGGACCGGGCGGTAAAGCCCCTGCTGGCGCCTGCCCGCGGCGGTCAGCCGAGCGAGGACAACGGCACCGAGAACAGCACCCGTTCGGGGACCACCCGGTCCTGCCAGCCGCTGGAGGTCGGGTCCTGCCAGTGCCCCTTGGCATCGGCGGCCCACTCGGTGACCGACCACACCGTCTTGGTGCTCCACCACAGCGACATGGACTCGGAGTGCTTGGCCCAGCACGCGTTGGCCAGATCGGTGCCCGAGCAGCTTGTCGCGGTCGCCTCGGTGGTGTCCTGGCGCCACATGATGCCGTGCTGGCCGGGCCCGCCCCGGGCGCTGGGCACGTACCAGCGCTTGCCGCCGGAGCCGTCCTGGTAGAACAGCGCGCCCTGGACACCCACGACTTTGGTTTCGTACGCGTCGGCGGCCCGGGCCTTCCCGGAGCCGTCCACGGCCAGCGGCATGGCGCCCTCCGTCGCACCGAGGCCGTACCGGAACAGCCGCGCGGGCTGGGTCCCGCCCGAGGAGAACCACTCATTGGCGACCAGGCGGTGGGGGGTGGTGGAGCGGTCCAGCGAGATGGACGCGAAGCAGGGGACGCCGTCGTTGTCGGCCGACGAGCACTTTCCGCTGAGGCTGTACGAGCCGATGGCGGGCATCAGGTACTGGTAGCCGTGCGCCGAGTAGCCGCCGCTCACCCTGCCGATCGCGGTGGTGTTCTTCGTGGCCTGCAGGATGTGCTTCATCGAGAACACGTACAGGGCGTTGTGGCTGGCGTCGCCGTTGGACGCGGTGACGATGAGCTTGTCGCCGTACCAGACCATGCCGCCCAGGTGCGAGCCGAGCTTCGCGAAGTTCGCGCCGCCCTCGGTGGGCACGGTCAGCAGCACCCAGCGGTACTTGAAGGCCCCGGCCGTGTTCGCGTCGATGAAGGCGACCCGGGCCAGGGCCCGGTCGGCCGCGGGTTCCGCGCCCGGGTACTCGTCGTACAGGTGGTCGTTGTGTGTCCAGCCGGAGAGGATGACCTTGTTCTCTCCCCAGGCGTCGTCGTCGTCCGCGTCCCCGGAGGAGGTGACCGACTGCGGCAGCCACTGTTGGGTCAGCGCGTCACCCGTGGTGAAGCAGTACGCCGCGGTGGCCGTCGGCTTCACCGGCAGCGCGGCCTTCTCCGAGGCGCGGCAGGCCGGACTGGAGGTGGGGGTGGGCATGGTGTGGTTGGCGCTCCCCAGCACGGCGTCCACGCCGACGTTGGGCAGCCGCCGGTCGAGTTCGGCGAGCGTGGAGTCGGCGACCTTGTGCTGGGTGAGTGTGAGCTTCGATAACTCCGCCGCGGACGTTAACGGTTTCAGCGCGCCGGGGTTCGCGGCCACGGCGGCCTGGGATGTGGCGTTGGTGAACAGCAGCGCGCCGGCCGCGAGCACCGCGGCCACCGCCGTGCTGATCCATGGCGCCCGGCGGCGCAGCGCGCCGTGCCGGGCCTTATCTGTTCTCCGCATGGGAGCCTCCCGTTGACAAGTCCCGGGCACCATACGGGTGTTGGGGAGCCCGCCGGGGGCTTTCGGGGAGAGTCCGCCTCATGCGCGCACGCGCGACACCCCGGGATACACGGCGGCCACGTTGTCCCGGGGCTTCGGCCGGTGTTCCGCGCAGGGGCCCGCCGCGAAGGCGCGCAGCAGATTCTCGGTGGTGCGCCGGACGAAGGCGGCGGTCCGCCCGTCCATGCCATGGTTGCGCCCGCTCTCGCGGGTCCCCGCCATCAGCGCCTCGACCCACCGCATCGTCCCGGTGGCGAACACGCCCGCCCCGCTGGGGACGGTGTAGTACGCGGAGTCGGCGTGGCTGGACCGGCCGTTGCAGACCAGGGGGGAGTGGGCGATGATCTCCAGCGGCTCCGGGGTGGGCTCGCCCGGGGTCACCCGGTCGTACTCCACCCCGACGAGGTGGGCGAAGGAGTCGCCCCGCCCGACCCCGGTGCCGGCGAAGAGCCAGTGGCCGGGGGCGTGCACGACGTACGGGGCGTCGGTCGGGTAGCCCTCGTAGAAGACGCCGGTCAGGGAGGACTCGGGGTCGGCGGCGGGCGGCTGCCGGAAGTCGGTGGTGACCAGGTCGCGGCGGTTCGCGAGATACGGATCGTCGTGGTAGGCGGACTTGTAGCAGACCACCGTGCGGTCCGCGCCGCCCGGACCGCGCTCCAGCCTGATCCGGCGGAAGCAGGTGTTGGCGCCGAGGAACGCCACGTTGGTCCCGGCGTCGCGGGCGCGGGTGACGTACTGCCGCTGCTGCGGGGTCCAGTACTCGTCGTGGCCCAGCGAGATCACCGCCGCCGCGCCGCGCAGCACCCCGGGATCGCGGTGCACGTCCACGCCCGTGGTGTAGGCCAGGGGTATGCCGAGCCGCTCCGCGAGCACCACCAGCGCCCGCTCGTGGACCAGGAACTTCACCGCGCCGTTGCCGTCGTACGGCCGGTCGAAGCCGACGGCCAGCGAGCGCGTCCCGTACGCCCCGTCCTGGCCCTGGTAGAGGCTGAAGCCGCCCCAGGTGTTGTACGCCTGCCAGGTGGCCACCCCGTGCATCAGCAGGGTGCGGCCCGCCGCCCTGTCGGAGCGGACGATCAGGGGGACATAGCGCTGGTGCCCGCCCTCCGCGTCCAGCCGGAGCAGGTACGCGCCCTCCGGCCAGCCCCCGGTGTGGACCCGGACGGTGCGCCGCCAGCCCGCCCGAACCGTCCGGGTGGCGTCGATCAGCAGGGGCGGGCTCTGCCGGCGGCCGGGCAGCCGACCCGAGCGCCAGATCAGCCGCGCCTGCGCCCCGCCGTACCAGCCGATCCGGTACGCCGAGACGCGGAGGCCGGGCGCGGTGGTCGACACATACAGCCCGAACCCCTCGCCGGGCACCACGCTCACCTTGTCCGTGTAGCCCTCCACGGCGTTCTGGGGCCCGACCGGGCGGATCCGCCAGTCGGCGTCGCCCGGCTTGCTCCGCTCCGCGTCCACGGCCCGCCGCGGGGCCTTGGAGGGGCGGGCCGCCCTGCCGTGCCCCCCGCCCCCTGATGGCTCGCACCCGGCCACCGCCGCCCCGGCGGCCCCCACCGCCCCGAGGAAGCGTCTGCGCCCCAGGGCGTGGCCGGGCCCGTGAACGTCGCCGCGTATCGCCTCGTCGTCCATCGCACCCGTCCCGCCTGTCCCGGCCGCCGTGCTCCTGCGGCCATCCTGAGCGGGGTCCCGGGGGCCGGGCGACCGGGAGGCATCCGAACCGGCGACGGCCGACCGAGCCGGTTCGAGGTGCGGAGCGGCGGCGGGGGCCGCAGCGTGGACATATGACCGAGAGCGAGAGCCCGCGCGTCCACCTGCCGCCGATCGTGGTGCTCGGGGTGCAGCCGAACGACCCTCCGTTCCGTCTGATCGAGGTCGCCGGGGAAGTGATCGGCAAGGCGCACTCGGTCCTGGACGTGATCGAGATCGCCCGCGTGGTCGGCATGGAGGACGCCGACCTCGACGACCCGGACGTCGTCCGCTGGGTGGGCGGCGACAAGTTCACGTGGACGCCGTGGTGGCCCAGACGGGGCCCGCGGAAGGCGCGCAAGGGGCACAAGGCCCACCGGGAGGCCGAGGGGGTGGGTGAGGAGCACGGCGAAACCGACCACGACACCGGCCCTCCCCACCCCTGATGCGGCGGACGGCTCAGGCGGTGGCGTGGATCACGAGCTTGAACGCGGGTACTGCCCGCCGGGGGTCGGCGCCCGGTGGCGCCGTCGTGTCGTTCGGCGTCGAGGTGAGGCCGAGCGGATCCCGCACGTACTGGTCCCGCAGCTCCGGGTACGAGCCCGCCTCCCACTGGATCATCGCGTAGAGCTGGCCCCACCCCGAGGCCGACGGCCAGATGGGCCCCGAACGCCCGTCCGCGTCCCAGCTCTTGATCACATGCCCGTCGGGCTGCCTTGCCAGGGGGCACCTCCCAGCGGTAGAGATCATCAACTCCGGAACAGGTCCTGCGCGGCACGCCGGCCTGCCGCAGTGACCCGCCCACGGCCAGCCGTCGCGCGGCCCGCCTCCGGCGCCCGCGCCTTCCGAGGGCATGCGTACGGACGTCCGAAGCGCCGGACTTATGATCCAACCTGTGGACATCCCCGACAGACTCATCACCCTCCAGCGGAACGCGGACGCCGAGCGCGCCAAGCTCGCCGGGCTCATCGGCGACGAGCGCGAGGCCCAGTGGAAGCGCTGGTACGAGGCCGCCGTCGAGATCCAGGCCGCGGTGACCGCCCACGCCCGGGAGACCGGCACACCGCGCAACCAGATCGAGGCCGCGGCGAAGAAGGTCGTACGGCACCCGGAGCCCGAGGACTGAGCGGGCGGCCGGACCCGGGCTGATCGGAGGGCGGCCCGGTCCCGGGCTTCCCGTCCGGGTGCATGGGTCGCCTCCGGCGGGGCACACGGGGGCGAGCCCGAGGGGGGAATCTCCCGAAGGAGCATCGCCGTGATCAAGAAGCTGCACGACATGGGCCTGCGCAGCGAACACGCCTACACCGCCGCCGTGGCCTCCATCGGCCTGTCCGTCTTCACCTGGGCCGCGTCGCTGCGCGCCGAACCCGGCACCGGGCTCGACCGCGCCGACCGCTGGGGCATCTTCATCGGCGAGTGGGCGCCGACGTTCTTCGGCCTCGGTGTCGCCTTGTCCCACTACGAACAGGAAGAAGGCACCCTGATGGGCAAGGCCCACGCGGACGGGGAGCGGCGGCGGCAGATGGCCGGGACCGCCTAGCGGCCGGCTGGTGAATGTGTCAAGGGCCTGACCCGCTTGCGCAGGTCAGGCCCTTGATCCTTCAGGGTGAGTAACGGGACTCGAACCCGCGACATCCTGGACCACAACCAGGTGCTCTACCAGCTGAGCTATACCCACCATGACCGGCGCTTTCCGCTCCGCACCGGCCGAGAAAAAGTGTACAGGGTCCGCGGGGGTGCTCGCTCCCGGCTTTCCGGGCCGGAAGCAGCCGGGAGCAAGAGCGTCACGCCTGCCGGGCCGGGAGCACGTGCTTCGCGGCGATCGACTTGGCCGTGTCCGAGTCCGGGCCGGGCTGCGGGACGAAGACCGCCTCCCGGTAGTAGCGCAGCTCCGCGATGCTCTCGTGGATGTCCGCGAGGGCGCGGTGGTTGCCGTTCTTCTTCGGGCTGTTGAAGTAGGCCCGCGGGTACCAGCGGCGGGCCAGCTCCTTGACCGACGAGACGTCGACGATCCGGTAGTGGAGATAGCTCTCGAGCTCGGGCATGTCCCGGAGGAGGAAGCCGCGGTCGGTGCCGACCGAGTTTCCGCACAGGGGGGCCTTGCCGGCCTCCAGGACGTGCTCGCGGATGTACGCCAGGACCTGCCGCTGGGCGTCTTCCAGCGTGGTCCCGCCGTCCAGCTCCGCGAGCAGTCCGGAGGCCGTGTGCATCTCGCGCACCACCTCGGGCATGGTGGTCAGCGCCTTCGCAGGCGGCCGGACAACGATGTCCACCCCTTCGCCCAGGATGTTCAGTTCGGAGTCCGTGACCAGCGCGGCCACCTCGATAAGCGCGTCGTCCGACAGCGAGAGCCCGGTCATCTCGCAGTCGATCCACACCATGCGATCGTTCATACGTCTCACCCTACGGGGCGTTCCCGCTGGCCGGGCAGGGTCGGGCGGCCAGGCGCGCGACCGGTGGCCTGCTCGGGCAGGCGCGGGGCGTAGGCGTCGGACTCCGGCTTGCCCAGGTCGGCTCCGCCGTGCGGGTGCGGAGCGTGATGGGGGTGGGCCGGGTGGGTGACGGGTGCGCCGGGGCGCCGCAGCGGCATGGAGTGCTCACCGGACCGCTGCTCGCCCAGCTCGGCCCTCTCCAGCCGGTCGCCCCGCTCCAGGCGCTCGGGGCGGTCCGTACGGTCGGCGACGCCGCCCTGGGGCCTGCGGGCGCGGTACGCGGCCCGGTAGGCGGCCGGGGAGGACCCCAGCTGCCGCCGGAAGTGCCCGCGCAGCGCGACCGGGGAGCGGAAGCCGCAGCGCCCGGCGACCTCGTCGACGGAGTAGTCGGAGGTCTCCAGGAGACGCTGGGCCTGCAGCACCCGCTGGGTGATCAGCCACTGCAGTGGAGCGCTCCCAGTGAGCGAGCGGAACCGCCGGTCGAAGGTGCGGCGGCTCATATAGGCGCGCGCGGCCAGGGCCTCGACGTCGAACTGCTCGTGCAGATGCTCGAGCGCCCACGCCACGACCTCGGCGAGCGGATCCGCGCCGATCTCCTCTGGTAAAGACCTGTCCAGATAGCGCTCCTGCCCGCCGCTGCGGCGCGGCGGGACGACCAGGCGGCGGGCCAGGGCGCCCGCGGCGTCCGCGCCGTGGTCGGTGCGCACGATGTGCAGACACAGGTCTATGCCCGCGGCGGTACCCGCCGAGGTCAGGATGTCGCCGTCGTCCACGAACAGCTCGCGCGGGTCGACGTGGACCGACGGATAGCGCTTGGCGAGCGTCGGCGCGTACATCCAGTGGGTGGTCGCCGGGCGGCCGTCCAGCAGCCCCGCGGCGGCGAGTACGAAGGCCCCGGTGCACAGGCCCACGATCCGCGCGCCCTCCTCGTGCGCGCGGCGCAGCGCGTCGAGCGCGGCGGTCGGTGGCGGCTGGGTTATCGACCGCCAGGCCGGTACGACGACGGTGCCGGCCCGGGACAGCGCCTCCAGGCCGTATGGTGCGGTCAGTTCCAGTCCGCCGGTCGTTCGCAGTGGCACATCTTCGCCCGCGCACACCAGCAGTCGGTACCGCGGTACTCCGGCGTCCTGACGGTCGATGCCGAAGACGGAGAGCGGGATGGAGCTTTCGAAGATAGGGCCGCCGCTGAAGAGCAGCACCGCGACGATTTCCCGTCGCCGGCGTCCGGAGAGCTTGCGCGAGGTCTCCGGTACGGTCGTGGAGTCCTGGCTCATCGAACTAAGCCCCCCTCGGTGGTCGCGTCCTCTCGGTCCTGCACGTTTCCCCTCGGTCCTGAACGGTTCCCCCGCCGGTCATGGCCAAGATCGAATCTACTGTGTCGCGTGTGGTCGCCGTGACCAGTTCACCACCCGCCACTATGTCGACATGACAACTTGGCGGGAAGCATTCGATCACGAAGCGTTGCACTCGTGGGCCTCCCTGTGAAGTACGCCTGGCCCTCGTACCCACTTCGCGTAGGGGGTAGAGGCCGCTCATACCCCTTTCCTCGCTGGTCGGAGGGGGTTGGGGCGGGCGTTTGCCAAGGAAAGAAGTTCCACGGGAAGTTGGCCGAAAAGGAGTGGGCGCAGACGTGCGGAAGGGTCCTCCGCCGGGCGTACGACCCGCTCGGTGACCCTCACCACTGTGTGCCCGAAGCGCTACGGAGCGCGCCCTCAGCCGCGTCGGCCGCCCCTGTGCGCCCCGATTCCGGTGCGCCCATGTCGTCCACGATGTGGACTGATGACCGTGCCCGCGAGCCTGGCGGCGGTGCGCTCGGAGCGGCGCAGCAGCGTCCGGCTGACGGCGGTGACCGCGGCCAGCCCGACGGCGGCGCCCGCCGCCGCGCCGAACGGCGAGCCGCACACCAGCAGGACGACGGGCACCAGGACGCAGCTGAACGCGCCCCAGCGGATCACCTCGCCCGCCGCCTCGCCGGCCGGGGTCCGGGCGAGGTGGCCGCTGCCTTCGCGGGGCGCGTCGTACTCGAGCGTGACGGGCACGTATCTGCTCCTCGGGGGGCGGCGGACGGGGGCCGGGGCGGGCGCGATCACCGCGCGGCTACTACAACGCCGGGCGGGCCCTTGGGTCACTGAGAACCGTCCGCGCGGTGTACGCGGCACGACGGCTCGGGGCTCGCTGGAGGCTCACTCGGGCCGCGCGCGGAGCCGCACATCGGCACGGTCGGGACCACTTGGGGCATTGCGTTACGGGCCGCCCTCCGGCATGCTCCGTGGAACGCCTCGGGCGGTTCGCCGTCCAAGAGCTCTCTGGGCAGGAGGGGAGTGGCGCCGTACCCTTAGGGGTAAGGGGTTGGAAAGATGAATCCCGGACGGATTCGGTTCGTTCGATACGCTCCCCCGAGCGCCAGCGAGCTGCCGTCCCCGACAACTGCAACCCTTGAGCCCCCGCCGTTCCCTCCTCACGAGGACTTCCTTCGCCGAGACACCGATGGCCGGTCACGACATCCCCGAACCCGCGGACCGCAAGCGGGTCGCCGATCACATGGCGCACCCCGAAGCGGCGGAAGAATCACGTCATTCATGCGATCCGGCGTTCCACCACGGCGTCGTGGTGGGATTCGACGGTTCGACATCGAGCGAGCGCGCCCTCGCCTATGCGATCGGCATGGCCCGGCGCTCCGGCTCCGGGCTGATCATCGTCCATGTGGCCAACCGGCTGCCGACGACCGTATGGGCCGGGTGCGAGCCTCCCGTCTTCGTCGATGTGCCCGATCACCGCACCGAGGTGCTGGGCCTGGAGCTGGCCTGCGCGGACCATCTCGCCGAGGTGCCCTGGATCCTGGTGGAGCGGGGCGGGGACATCTGCCATGAGCTGGAGGAGGTCGGCCGGGAGTACGAGGCCGACGCGATCGTGGTCGGCTCCACGCACGGGCTGGTGGGGCGTATTTTCGGCTCGGTCGCGGGGCGGCTGGCGCGCAGGGCGCAGCGGCCCGTGGTGGTCATCCCCTGACGTCTCCCGGACCCGGATGGTTCCCGGCGGGGTCCCGGACGGTTCCCGGCCACGGGGGCGGGCGTTGGGAATCGGACACCTTCAACTCCCTTTGAGCGCCGGTGAGATGGCGCCAAGTCCGGCTTGACAACCGGCAAATCTACCCGTGCGTAGAGGTGGATTGTGCGTTTGTGACGGGTACAAACCGAGCGAACGGGCGTGCGTTACGTGCCGTCGGTCGGGAAGTGACGGTTCCCGTCGGCGGCTCACCTGCCGGCGTAAGGGCGACGCCGGCACAGGGGAGGCGGCCCCCGCGTGCGTGGTGGCACACGCGGGGGACCGCCGAGCACTCACCTGACGGGCGGTCATTCCACCGTGACGGACTTCGCCAGGTTGCGCGGCTTGTCGATGTCGCGGCCGAGGGCCAGCGCCGTGTGGTACGCGAGGAGTTGCAGCGGCACCCCCATCAGGATCGGGTCCAGCTCCACCTCGTTGCGCGGCACCACGATCGTGTGGTCCGCCTTCTCCTGCTCCTGGTGCGCCACGGCCAGGATCCGGCCGCTGCGGGCCTTGATCTCCTCCAGCGTCGCGCGGTTCTTCTCCAGCAGGTCGTCGTCCGGGAGCACCGCGACGGTCGGGACCTCGGGCTCGATGAGCGCCAGCGGGCCATGCTTGAGCTCGGAGGCCGGGTACGCCTCGGCGTGGACGTAGGAGACCTCCTTGAGCTTCAGGGAGGCCTCACGGGCCACCGGGTAGCCGCGCACCCGGCCGATGAACATCATGCTCTTCGCATTCGCGTATTCCGCGGCGAGCTTCTTGATCTCTTCCTCGCCGCGCAGCACCTCCGCGATCTGCTCGGGCAGCCGCCGCAGCCCGGCGATGATCCGCTTGCCGTCGGCGACCGACAGGTCGCGGATCCGGCCGAGGTGGAGGGCCAGCAGGGCGAAGGCGACGGCCGTGTTGGTGAAGCACTTGGTGGACACGACGCAGACCTCGGGGCCCGCGTGGACGTACACCCCGCCGTCCGTCTCGCGGGCGATCGCGCTGCCGACGACGTTGACGACGCCCAGCACGCGCGCGCCCTTGCGCTTGAGCTCCTGGACGGCGGCCAGGGTGTCGTAGGTCTCGCCGGACTGGCTGACCGCGATGTAGAGCGTGTCCGGGTCGACGACCGCGTTGCGGTAGCGGAACTCGCTCGCGGGCTCGGCGTCCGCGGGGATACGGGCCAGCTCCTCGATCAGCTGGGCGCCGATCAGGCCCGTGTGGTAGGCCGAGCCGCAGCCGAGGATCTTCACCCGGCGCACCCCGCGCGCCTCACGGGCGTCCAGGTTGAGCCCGCCGAGGCGGACGGTGGCGAAGCGGTCGTCGATGCGCCCGCGCAGCACCCGGTCCACGGCGTCGACCTGCTCGTGGATCTCCTTGTGCATGTAGGTGTCGTGGCCGCCCATGTCGTACGACTCGGCCTCCCACTCCACGGTGGTCGGCGTGGCGGAGGTCCGTGAGCCCTCGGTGGTGTACGTGCGGAAGTCGTCGGCCTTGAGGGTGGCCATCTCGCCGTCGTCGAGGGTGACCACCTGGCGGGTGTGGCTGACCAGGGCGGCGACGTCAGAGGCGACGAACATCTCCTTCTCGCCGATGCCCAGCACCACGGGGGAGCCGTTACGGGCGACGACGATCCGGTCGGGGAAGTCCGCGTGCAGCACGGCGATGCCGTACGTGCCCTCGACCAGCGCGAGGGCCTGGCGGACCTTCTCCTCCAGGGTGTCGGCCTGCGAGCGGCCGATCAGGTGGGCCAGGGTCTCGGAGTCGGTCTCGGAGGCCGGCTCGATGCCGTCGGCGGTGAGCTTGGCGCGCAGCTCGGCGGCGTTGTCGATGATGCCGTTGTGGACGATGGCGACCTTGCCGTCCGCGTCCAGGTGCGGATGCGCGTTGACGTCGCTGGGCGCGCCGTGGGTGGCCCAGCGGGTGTGTGCGATGCCGACGGTGCCCGCGAAGCGCTTGGGGAGCCTGGCCTCCAGGTCGCGGACCCGGCCCTTGGCCTTGGCGGTCTTCAGGCCGGGGGGCTGTGCCGCTTGCCCCGATTTGGTGGGCTTGGCGTGGATCGCGATCCCGGCCGAGTCATAGCCGCGGTACTCCAGGCGCTGCAGACCCTCCAGCAGCAGCGGTGCCACGTCGCGCTTCCCGATATATCCAACGATTCCGCACATGGTGGTGTCAGTCCCTCCCTGTTGGGCCGCTCATGAGTGCTCGGCTCGGCCGTGGACGATTCAGCCGTAGACGATGCGGCGCAGCTGGCGCAGCGAGAGGTCGGGCGGCGCCACCGCGCGGTGCGGCAGCTCGGCCGTGATCCGCTCGAAGATGTCCGCGTTCGTCAGCCCGCCGGACTGCAGCTCCCGGTGGCGGCGGCGGACGAACTCCTCGGTCGTCTCGTCGAAGTACGCCAGCACGTCCAGCACCACCCGGGCGGCCTCGCCGCGGCTGAGCGGCGTGCTGCGCACCAGGTGGTCGATGAGGTCATCGTGGGACATGCGGCGATCGAGCACCCGTAGATACTGCGGTGGGCCGCCCCGTTTCGCAAGAATCCTGCCCGATATCGGGCAGGAGAGAGGCGTGAGTGACAAGAAGGTGACTAAAAGCGGCGGAGCACGGCCTGTTTGACGGTGGCGAACTCCTCCTCCGTGAGCACCCCGTCGCGGCGCAGCTCGCCGAGCTCACGCAGCCGGCGCAGCAGCGCGTCGTGATCCGCCTCACTGTCGCCGTCGCCGCCGTTTCCGGTGCTGCCGCCGATCGCGGCAGGGCCCTTGGCCCATGGCGCCGGCAGCGCCACCGGGACGGCGTCGGCGGGCTCCGGCGGCCCGGCGGGGTGCGGCAGCCGGGCCGTGACCGCGGCCGCGACCAGGGCCATCAGCGGGTCCTTCTTGAGTCCGTACGTCACGATGGCGTACGGGTCGTACTTGGGCGCGGCCGACGTCGGGACCTTGAACAGGGCGAAGCGGAGGTAGCCGTTCTCCAGACCCTTGGACGGAGTCCACTTCACCGTCTCGACGTCCGACACCGGGAAGACGCGCGGCCCGCCCGACTTCTTCGCCACCTCGGTCTTCCAGTTCCACTCCAGGCGGATCTGCTCGCCGTCGAAGGAGGCCGTGCCGTCGCCCGCCGACGCCGACAGTGGCACCGAGGGGCCCGGCAGCAGATAGCGGTCGCAGGGCCCGGAGTCGACCTGCTCCAGCAGCAGGGCCTGGCGCACCTCGTCGACCATGTACTCGGCGACGCCCGCGCGCTCGGACTCCACCGGCAGCTGGTACGGGTCCGCGGCGTCCGGCAGTTCGCCGCCCGCCGCCTGCAGCAGCGGGTCCGCGCCCTCGCGCAGCTTCAGCCGCAGCCGCCCGGTCCGGCGCCCCGGCTCGTACGTGATACCGGCCAACGCCCCCAGTGGCACCGCGAGTTCGCCGAGCGCCTGGCGCACCGGGTTCACGCGCTTGTCCCGGCCGGGGACGATCCGCACGGTGTCGCCGTCGAAGCTCCACGTTCCGTCGCGCTGGGTGATTTCCGCCATGACGGGAATTCTGACAGGTCGACAGCCGCCTATTGGTCTGCACCTTGACGTCAACCGGGTCTCGCGCTACCCGGGATGCAGGCTTGGTCCACCTGACGAAGGGGGCGCCGTGGGACGACGCCGGATCCGCCTCCACCGGGGCGCGGCCTGTGCCGCTGGACCTGGTGCGGCCGGCCGCGCAGGGGCCGCGGTGGGACGCGCTCGGCATCGGCTACTACCGCTCGCTCCAGGTGCCGTGGCCCACGCGCTGAGCCGCGCGGGCCACGGCCGTACGGGCCACGGCCGGGTGAAGCGAACCGTCAGCCCGCGAGGCCCAGATCGCGGGCGATCAGCATCCGCTGGACCTCGCTGGTCCCCTCGCCGATCTCCAGGATCTTGGAGTCCCGCCACATCCGGGCCACCGGATACTCGTTCATGAAGCCGTATCCGCCGTGCACCTGCGTGGCCTCCCGCGCGTTGGTCACCGCGACCTCGGAGGAGTAGAGCTTGGCGATCGACGCCTCCTTCTTGAACGGCTCCCCGCGCACCAGCCGCGAGGCCGCGTCCCGCCAGGCCACCCGGGCCATATGCGCCCGCATCTCCATGTCCGCGATCTTGAACTGGATCGCCTGGTTGGCGCCGATGGGGCGGCCGAACGCCTCGCGGGTCTTCGCGTACGCCACCGACTCGTCCGCACAGCCCTGGGCCAGGCCGGTGCCCATCGCGGAGATCGCGATCCTGCCCTCGTCCAGAATCCTCAGGAACTGGGCGTAGCCGCGGCCCTTCTCGCCGAGCAGATGGTCCGCCGGGACCCGGCAGTCGGAGAAGGACAGCTCGCGGGTGTCCGACGCGTTCCACCCGACCTTGGAGTAGGGGGCGGCGACGGTGAGACCCGGGGTGCCCGCGGGCACGATGATCGTGGAGATCTCGGGGCCGCCGTCGGGCTTGCGGCCGGTGACCGCGGTGACCGTGATCAGCGCGGTGATGTCCGTGCCGGAGTTGGTGATGAAGCACTTGGTCCCATTGATCACCCACTCGCCCGTGGCCTCGTCCAGCCGGGCGGTGGTGCGGGTGGCGCCCGCGTCCGAGCCGCCGCCGGGCTCCGTCAGGCCGAACGCGCCCAGGGACTCTCCCGAGCACAGGCCGGGCAGCCAGCGGCGCTTCTGCTCCTCCGTCCCGTAGCGGAAGACCGGCATCGCGCCCAGCGAGACCCCGGCCTCCAGCGTGACCGCCACGGAGGAGTCCACCCGGGCCAGCTCCTCGATGGCCAGACAGAGCGCGAAGTAGTCGCCGCCCATGCCGCCGTACTCCTCGGGGAAGGGCAGCCCGAACAGGCCCATCCGGCCCATCTCGCGGATGATCTCGTACGGGAACTCGTGGTGCTCCCAGAACTCCCCGATCTTCGGGGCGACCACGTCGTGCGCGAACGCCTCGACGGTGCGGCGCAGTTCCTCGTGTTCGGGAGAGAGACGGTGGTCGGTCGACATGGCTCAGATCTCCTTCGGGGAGAGCGCACGGACGGTACGGGACGGGCTCGGGCGGCCCAGGTGCCGGGCCATCCAGGCGCTGGTCGCGGCGAGTCGGCGGAGGTCGACCCCGGTCTCGATGCCGAGGCCGTCGAGCATCCACACCAGGTCTTCGGTGGCGAGGTTGCCGGTGGCGCTCTTCGCGTACGGGCAGCCACCGAGGCCGCCGGCGGAGGCGTCCACGCAGCTGACGCCGTACTGCAGCGCCGCGAGGGTGTTGGCCAGCGCCTGGCCGTAGGTGTCGTGGAAGTGGACCGCCAGCTTCTGCGCCGGGACGCCCGCCTCGCTCAGGGCGGCCAGCAGGTCCACCACATGGCCGGGGGTGGCCACGCCGATCGTGTCGCCCAGGCTCAGCTCCTTGCACCCCATGTCCATGAGGCGGCGGGCGACCGAGACCGTCTGCGAGACGGGGACCGCGCCCTCCCACGGGTCGCCGAAGCACATCGACAGATAGCCGCGCACCCCGGCGCCCGCGGCCCGGGCCTCGGCGACGACGGGCTCGAACATCTCCAGCACCTCGTCCACCGAGCGGTTGAGGTTGGCGCGGGCGAAGGACTCGGTGACGCTGGCGAAGACCGCCACGTCACGCACGCCGAGCGCCAGCGCGCGCTCCAGGCCGCGCTGGTTCGGCACCAGCACGGGCAGCCGGGCCGGGGTGCCCTCCAGCAGCGGGATCAGCTCCTCGGCGTCGGCCAGCTGGGGCACCCACTTGGGGTGGACGAAGCTCGTCGCCTCGATGGTGGCCAGCCCCGCCTCGGCGAGCCGCCGGATGAACTCGGCCTTCACCGCCACGGGGACCAGCGTCTTCTCGTTCTGCAGGCCGTCCCGGGGGCCCACTTCATGGATGCGGACCCGGGCGGGCATCCCGGGGGCCGGGAAGGTCATGGGCAGGGTGTCGGGGAGGGCCATCACTCACGCTCCTCGGTCTCGTGCGGGGCGACCACCGCCAGCAGCTGGTCCATGGAGACCGTGCTGCCGGGGGTCACATCGAGCTCGGTGACGGTGCCGTCGTGCGGGGCGGAGACGACGTGCTCCATCTTCATGGCCTCGACCACCAGCAGGCCCTGCCCGGCGGTGACCCGGTCGCCGACGGCCGCCTTGACCACCGTGACCGTGCCGGGCATCGGCGCGGTGAGCTCCCCGGCGTGGGCGCCGGCGCCGCCGCCGCGCAGGGCCGCCTCCACCGGGTCGTGGTCGACCACATGCCAGGCGTCGCCGTCCCGGCCCAGCCAGTGGCTTCCGCCCTGCGCGGCGTACGCGAAGGTGTGGGTGACGCCGCCCCAGTCCAGCACGGCCCGGGAGGCGGCGCTTCCCTTGAGCAGCACGGTGAGCCGCGCTCGGACCGTCGCGTCGGCGACAGGAGTCCGCGGTGCGTCGGGGGCGTCCGGGTCCGCCACCCACACCTCCGCGTCCTGGGCCCGGCCGCGCACCCGGACGGTCACCGGGGCGTGTCCGGGCACCCGCAGATGGTGGACGGCCCAGGCGGGCTCGCCGCCCAGCCGCCAGCCGGTCGGCACGGAGAACGGGTCGACCCAGCCCGAACCGTCCGCCGCGGAGGGCTCGCCCGGCTCCAGCGCCGCCTGGCGCAGCAGGGCCGCCGCCGCGTACACCTCGTCGGGTACGGCGGCGGGCACCAGGCCGGGGGCCTCGCGGTCGACGAGGCCGGTGTCCAGGTCGCCGGAGGCCACGGCCGGGTGGGCGGCGAGGCGGCGCAGAAAGCCGGTGTTGGTGTCCAGGCCCAGGGTGGTGGTGCGGGCCAGCGCGGCGCGCAGCCGGCGCAGGGCGGTGGGGCGGTCGGGGCCGTGGGCGATGACCTTGGCGAGCATCGGGTCGTAGACCGTGCCGACCTCGGTGCCGACGGCCAGCCCGGAGTCGACCCGCACCCCCTCCCCGTCCGGCTCGGACAGCGCGAGCACCGTGCCCGCCGAGGGGAGGAAGTCGACCCTGCCGCCGCTGACCCGGGCGGTCTCCGCGCAGATACGGGCCTCGACGGCGTGTCCGGTGAGGGAGATGTCGCCCTGGGTGAGGGACAGATGCTCGCCGGCCGCGATCCGCAGCTGCCACTCCACCAGGTCAAGCCCACTTTTTCCCTTGACGGACACAGCCAGCTCGGTCACCGGGTGCTCGACCTGAAGGCGGGTGTTCATCTCCATGAAGCAGTACGCGGCCGGGTCGGCGCCCGGGACGATGAACTCCACCGTGCCCGCGCCCACATAGCCGCAGGAGCGCGCGGCCTGGACCGCGGCCTCGCCCATGAGCGCCCGGGTGTCGGGGTCGAGCAGGGGGCTCGGCGCCTCCTCGATGATCTTCTGATGGCGGCGCTGCAGCGAGCACTCGCGCTCGCCGAGGTGAATGACGTGGCCATGGCTGTCGGCCAGTACCTGGATCTCGATGTGCCGGGGGCGGTCGATCCAGCGCTCGACCAGCAGCGTGTCATCGCCGAACGCGCCGCGGGCCTCGCGCCGCGCGGCCGCGATCTCGTCCGCGAGCCGCGCCTCGTCCCGCACCAGCCGCATGCCCTTGCCGCCGCCGCCCGCCGAGGGCTTGAGCAGCACGGGCATGCCGATCTCCCGGGCGGCCTCCGCGAGCTGGGCGTCGGTCAGGGCGCTGCCCGTGGAACCGGGCACCACGGGCACCCCCGCCGCCCGCACGCTCTCCTTGGCGCGGATCTTGTCGCCCATCAGCTCGATCGCCGCGGCGGGCGGGCCGATGAAGGCGAGCCCGGCGCCGGTGACGGCGCGCGCGAAGGCCGCGTTCTCCGCGAGGAAGCCATAGCCGGGGTGCACGGCCCGGGCGCCGGCCCGGTCGGCGGCGTCCAGCAGCCGCTTGAGGGACAGATAGCTCTCGGCGGGGCTCGCCGGGCCGAGCCGGACCGCCGTGTCCGCCTCGCGCACATGTGGCGCGTCGGCGTCGGCGTCGCTGAACACGGCGACCGAGCGCACGCCGAGCCGCCGCAGCGTGCGGATCACCCGGACGGCGATCTCGCCGCGGTTGGCCACCAGGACTGTCTCGAACATCGGCCTCACACTCTTCAGCTCCACGGTCCCTCACATCCGGAAGACGCCGAAGCCGGGCGTCACGGGATCCTGGCCGGGCTTGCCGGGAAGCGGCGCGTTCGCACAGGCGGTGAGGGCGAGGCCCAGCACCGCGCGGGTCTCCAGGGGGTCGATCACGCCGTCGTCCCACAGCCGCGCCGTCGCGTAGTAGGCGTTTCCCTGGGTCTCGTACTGCTCGCGGATCGGCGCCCGGAACGCCTCCTCCTCGTCCGCGGGCCACTCCTCGCCGCGCGCCTCCATCTGGTCGCGCTTGACGGTCGCGAGCACGGAGGCCGCCTGCTCGCCGCCCATCACCGAGATCTTCGCGTTGGGCCACATCCACAGGAAGCGCGGTGAATAGGCGCGCCCGCACATCGAGTAGTTGCCCGCGCCGTACGAGCCGCCGATGACGACCGTGAGCTTGGGCACCCGGGTGCAGGCCACGGCGGTGACCATCTTGGCGCCGTGCTTGGCGATGCCGCCCGCCTCATAGCTGCGGCCGACCATGAACCCCGAGATGTTCTGCAGGAAGACCAGGGGGATGCCGCGCTGGTCGCACAGCTCGATGAAATGGGCGCCCTTCTGGGCCGATTCGGAGAACAGGATGCCGTTGTTGGCGACGATGCCCACCGGGTGGCCCATGATGTGCGCGAAGCCCGTCACCAGCGTCGTGCCGAACTCGGACTTGAACTCGGCGAACCGCGAGCCGTCCACGAGCCGCGCGATCACCTCCCGCACGTCGTACGGTGTGCGCGAGTCGACCGGGACCGCCCCGTAGAGCCCCGCCGGGTCGACCGCCGGCTCCTCGGAGGGCTCCACCGGCCACGGAAGCGGCCCGCGCCTCGGCAGAGGGGCTGGGAGCGTCGAGACGATCGTCCGGACGATGCGCAGGGCGTGGGCGTCGCTCTCGGCGAGGTGGTCGGTGACGCCGGAGACCTTGGAGTGGACCTCGCCGCCGCCCAGCTCCTCGGCCGTGACCACCTCGCCCGTCGCCGCCTTCACCAGCGGCGGCCCGCCCAGGAAGATCGTGCCCTGCCCGCGCACGATGACGGCCTCGTCGCTCATCGCCGGGACATACGCCCCGCCTGCCGTGCAGGACCCGAGCACGGCCGCGATCTGCGGGATCCCGGCGCCCGACATCCGCGCCTGGTTGTAGAAGATCCGCCCGAAGTGGTCCCGGTCGGGGAAGACCTCGTCCTGCATGGGCAGGAAAGCGCCTCCGGAGTCGACCAGATACACGCACGGCAGCCCGTTCTCCAGGGCGACCTCCTGGGCGCGCAGATGCTTCTTGACCGTCATCGGGTAGTACGTGCCGCCCTTGACCGTGGCGTCATTGGCGATCACCATCACCTCGCGGCCCGCCACCCGCCCGATCCCCGCGATCACGCCCGCCGCCGGGGCCTGCCCCTCGTACATCCCGTCGGCCGCCAGTGGGGCCAGCTCCAGGAACGGCGAGCCCGCGTCCAGCAGGGTGTCGACCCGGTCGCGGGGGAGCAGCTTGCCGCGCGCGGTGTGCCGCGCCCGCGCCTTCTCGCCGCCGCCCAGCCGCGCCGCGGCCAGCTTCTCGCGCAGCCGCGCGGCCAGCTCGCGGTGCGCGGCCTCATTGGCCGCCCAGGCGTCGGACGCCGGATCGGCGGCGCTGCCCAGCACCGGTGCCTGTTCCATGACTACGGGCCCCCTTGCCTCGTGGTCCTGACTGCCTCGTGGTCCTGCCCCGTGGTCCTGCTTCGTCCGGTCCGTCCCGCACCCGGGCGGGGTTAATGAGCGTTAACGCATCCACCAGGTTAACGACCACTAACGCCGCTGTCTAGAATCAACTTCATGAGCACGCAAGCCCCTGCCCCCACCCGCCGCGAACAGATCCTGAGGGAGGCGGCGCGCCTGTTCGCCGAGCGCGGCTTCCACGGCGTCGGCGTCGACGAGATAGGCGCGGCGGTCGGCATCAGCGGACCGGGCCTCTACCGCCATTTTCAGGGCAAGGAGGCCATGCTGGCGGAGCTGCTGGTCGGCATCAGCGGCCGCCTCCTGGCGGGCGGCAAGCAGCGCGCCGCCGAGGCCTCGGCGCATGAGCGGGACCCGGCCGCCGCGCTGGATTCCCTGGTCCGCGGCCATATCGACTTCGCTCTCGACGACCGCCCGCTGATCATCCTCCACGACCGCGAGCTGGACCGGCTCCGGGACACCGACCGCAAGCTGGTGCGCTCGCTCCAGCGGCAGTACGTCGAGCTGTGGGTCCAGGTGGTGCGCGAGGTCCATCCGCGGCTCACCGAGACCGAGGCGCGGGCGTGTGTCCACGCCGTCTTCGGGCTGCTCAACTCCACTCCGCACCTCAGCCGCCCCGGCGCCCTCCCGGGCCGCGCGGCCACCGCCGAACTGCTGCACCGCCTGGCGCTCGGCGCCTTCCGCGCCGCGGCGGACGGCGGCCCTCCGGACGGCGGCGCTCCGGACGCCGGGGGTGAAGCCCGGCCCGAGGCCTGAGGGGGCGCCTACCAGGCAGGGGCGGGCGGGTCTGGACAGCCCGCCGACCGGCCGGTAGCTTTCGCTGAGCAAGCGCTTAGCCAGCCGGACCGAGGAGGTCGCCGCAGATGCGTCGCACGGTGTTCAACGAGGACCACGAGGCGTTCCGGGAGACCATCCGCGACTTCATCGCCGCCGAGGTCGTGCCGTACTACGAGGAGTGGCGGGAGGCCGGACAGGCCCCGCGCGAGTTCTACAAGAAACTCGGCGAGCTGGGCATCTTCGGCATCGAGGTGCCCGAGGAGTACGGCGGCGCGGGCGAGACCAGCTTCAAGTTCAACGCGATCATCACCGAGGAGACCGCCCGGGCCGGGGTCAGCTTCGGCGGCAGCGGCGTACACACCGCGCTGTGCCTGCCGTACCTCCTCAAGTACGCCACCGAGGAGCAGAAGCGGCGCTGGCTGCCCCCGTTCACCTCCGGCGACATGATGACCGCCATCGCCATGACCGAGCCGGGCACCGGCTCCGACCTGGCCGGCATGAAGACCACGGCCAAGCTCTCCGAGGACGGCACGCACTACGTCCTCAACGGCGCCAAGACCTTCATCACCGGCGGCGTCCTCGCCGACCGCGTCCTGGTCTGCGCCCGCACCGCCCCCGCCACCCCCGAGGACCGCCGCGGCGGCATATCCATCCTCGTCGTCGACACCAAGAGCGAGGGCTACGCGGTCGGCCGCAAGCTGGAGAAGCTGGGCCTGAAGACCTCCGACACCGCCGAGCTGTCCTTCACCGACGTCAAGGTGCCGGTGGCGGACCTGCTGGGCGAGGAGGGCCGGGCGTTCGAGTACCTCACCCACAACCTCCCGCAGGAGCGCCTGGGCATCGCCGTCAGCGCGTACGCGCAGGCCGCGGCGGCCGTCGAGTTCGCCAAGTCCTATGTGACGGACCGCACGATCTTCGGCAAGACGGTGGCGTCCTTCCAGAACACCAAGTTCGCGCTCGCCGACTGCAAGTCCGAGGTGGACGCGATGCAGGCGGTCGTCGACCGGGCCCTGGAAGCGCACGACGCGGGCGAACTCACCGCGGCCGACGCGGCCTCCGCCAAGCTCTTCACCACCGAGCGCGCGGCCGTCGTGATCGACAAGTGCCTCCAGCTGCACGGCGGTTACGGCTACATGATGGAGTACCCCATCGCCCGCCTGTACGCGGACACCCGCGTCACCCGCATCTACGGCGGCACCAGTGAGGTCATGCGGTCCATCGTCGCGAAGTCCATGGGCTTGTGAACCCCGCGACATGGGTCTGCAAAACTCCTTAGACCATGAACGAAGCACCACAAAGACCACCGCGAGGCGCGCTCCAGAGCCTGCTCGACCTGCTCGACCTGGAACAGATAGACCTGGACATCTTCCGAGGCACCAGCAGCGCGGCACCCCTGGTACCGCGCGTCTTCGGCGGCCAGGTCGCCGCCCAGGCCCTGGTCGCCGCCGGCCGCACCGTCCCCGCCGACCGCCCGGCGCACTCGCTGCACTCCTACTTCCTGCGCCCCGGCGACCCGAACGCGCCCATCATCTACACCGTCGACCGCATCCGCGACGGCTTCTCCTTCACCACCCGCCGGGTGGTGGCGGTCCAGCACGGCCAGCCGATCTTCCACCTCTCGGCGTCCTTCCAGCGCCACGAGGAGGGGCTTGAGCACCAGGAGCCGATGCCCGCCGTGCCCGACCCGCTCTCCCTGCCGACGGGCGAGGAGTTGCTGCCCCGGTACGCGCACCTCTTCAGCGGCCCGAGCGTGGTCGAGCGGATGCTGGAGGCGCGCGCCGCGATCGACCTGCGGTACGTGGACGCGCCGCCCTACGCGAGCGTCGGGCAGCCGCGCGAGCCGAAGTCGCAGGTTTGGTTCCGGACCAACGGCAAACTGGACGGCGCCGCCGACGACCCCCTGACGCACGTCTGCCTGGCCACCTATGTCTCCGACATGACCCTGCTGGACTCGGTGCTCCTCGCCCACGGGCGCGGCGGCTGGGCGATCGGCGACATCGTCGGCGCCAGCCTGGACCACGCCATGTGGTTCCACCGCCCGTTCCGCGCGGACGAGTGGCTGCTGTACGACCAGGAGAGCCCCTCCGCGTCCGGCGGCCGGGGGCTGGCCAAGGGCCGTATCTTCACCGCCGACGGGCAGTTGGCGGTCTCGGTGATCCAAGAAGGCGTCATGCGCGTCCCGCGCGCCGGGAACCCGTCTCGACGCGCGTAGCGGGACGCTTCGCGCGTCAGGGCTGGGCGGTGAGTCCTGCCGCGTCCAGCAGATAGGCGACCATCGGGTCGTAGAACCGCGGGTTGGTGACATGGTCGTCCAGCGGCACCACCACCTGCAGCGTGCCCTCCGCCTCGCCGAGGAACAGCGCCGGGTCGTTGCAGTCCGCGTACCCCACCGCGTCGATGCCCCGCTGCCCCGCGCACCCCGCCCAGCCGTGGTCGGCGACCACCAGATCGGGCAGCGGCCGCCCCTCCTGCTCAAGACCGTCCAGGATCGCGGCCATGGGGGCGGGGGAGTGGGTGTGCCACAGCGTCGCGCCGCGCTCCAGCATCGCCACGTCACAGAACTGGAAGACGTACCCCTCGTCCGCCGTCAGCCCGCCGGGGATCTCCACGATCTCGCACCCCGCGGCCCGCAGCGCCGCCGCCGTGAAGCGGTGCACGTCCAGCAGCCCGCCCGGGTGCCCGGTCGCGAACAGCACCCGCTCCCGCGCCTCGGCCGCCTTGCGCAGCACCGAGGCCATCCGGTCCAGCGCCCCCACCGTGAGCTCCGGGTCGATGGTGTCCTGCCCGGCGCGGTGCTCCGGGTCGTCGACCACGCCGCAGCGCTCCGCCATGACCGCCAGCACGTCCTGTTCATCGGCCCAGCGGTCGCCCAGTTCCAGGCCCAGCCAGTAGTGGCGGTCGCCGTTCGCGAGCTTGCGGTAGTGGGAGAGGTTGTTGTCTCGGGGGGTGGCGACGTCGCCGGCGATGCGGGTGCGGACCAAGTGGTCGATCAGTTCGGCCCGGCTGGGCGCGGAGCTGGGTATCGGCATGCGATCCATTGTCGCCTCTGCCGCGAGGAAATGGGGGCATCCACTACTGTCCGGGCCCTGACAGGATCATCCGGGCCCTGACAGGATCATGAAGCCGACCCCGGCCGGGACTTACCCGCCCGGCGGCCGCGCCGAGGGCCTCGGCTCCGGCGCTGTCCGGCGCCGCCGCCGGGGGCTGCCTGCTCCGCGGCCGGTGCGCTGATCGTGACGGGGACACCGGACGGGACCTGCGCGCCGGTGATCCGGGCCAGCTCGGTGTCTCCGGAGCGGACCCGGGCGGTGTGCGGGGTGATGCCCGCGTCCGCCATCAGGCCGCTCATCGCACGGCGCTGCTCCGGCAGGACAAGGGTGACGACGGTGCCGGAGCCGCCCGCGCGGGCGGTGCGGCCGCCGCGGTGCAGATAGTCCTTGTGGTCGGCCGGCGGGTCGACGTTGACGACCAGATCGAGGTCGTCGACGTGGATGCCCCGGGCGGCGACATTCGTGGCCACCAGCACGCTGACGTGGCCGGCCTTGAAGTAGTCCAGGGTCCGGGTGCGCTGCGGCTGGGACTTGCCGCCGTGCAGCGCCGCCGCCCGCACG
Source organism: Streptomyces sp. ME19-01-6 (assembly GCF_033793745.1). Taxonomy (NCBI): domain Bacteria; kingdom Bacillati; phylum Actinomycetota; class Actinomycetes; order Kitasatosporales; family Streptomycetaceae; genus Streptomyces; species Streptomyces sp. ME19-01-6. The sequence goes on from NZ_JARAXF010000016.1 coordinate 128,852, forward strand.
CCGCTCGCCAGCAGGTGCCGGGTCAGCCGGTCGACGGCGCGCTTGGTGTCCAGGAACATGATCACGCGGCCGTCCCGGGCGGCGACCCGGGTGACGACGGTGCGCTTGTCGGTGTCCTCGATGTGCAGCACATGGTGCTCCATCGTGGTGACGGCGCCCGCGGAGGCGTCGACCGAGTGCACGGCGGGATCGTCGAGGAACCGGCGCACCAACTGGCCGACGTTGTGGTCAAGCGTCGCCGAGAACAGCATGTGCTGGCCGCCGGCCGGGACCTGCCGCAGCAGCCGGGTCACCTGGGGGAGGAAGCCCATGTCGGCCATCTGGTCGGCCTCGTCGAGAACCGTGACGCGCACCTGGTCCAGCCGGCAGTCGCCGCGCTCGATCAGATCGTGCAGCCGCCCCGGAGTCGCGATGACCACCTCGGCACCGTCCCGCAGCGCCCCCGCCTGGCGGTTGATCGACATCCCGCCGACCACGGTGGCCGCCCGCAGCCGCAGCGTCCGGGCGTACGGGGTGAGCGCGTCGGTGACCTGCTGGGCCAGCTCCCGGGTGGGAACCAGGACCAGGGCCAGGGGGCGGCGTGATTCGGCACGCTGCCCGGCGGTGCGGGCCAGCAGGGCCAGCCCGAAGGCCAGGGTCTTGCCGGAGCCGGTCCGGCCCCGGCCCAGGACATCGCGCCCGGCCAGCGCGTTGGGGAGCGCGGCCGCCTGGATCGGGAACGGCACGGTCACGCCCTGGCGCACCAGCTCCGCGGCGAGTTCGTCCGGCAGGTCCAGCTCGGCGAAGGAGCCGACGGCGGGCAGCAGCGGGGTGGTGCTCGGCGGCAGGGCGAATTCGTTCCCGTCAGCGGGTATGCGGGCGGGTACGGGGCCAGGCGCGGCAGCACCGCCCACGGGGGAGGAGCGGCGCTTGCGGGAGCGCGGTGAGGCGCTGCGGGACGAGCGGGCAGGGCGATTCATACGGGCCTTCCTCGTACGGCGCGTTTCGAGGAGGACTCCCCAGCGGGATTGTTCTTCCCGGGGGCGAGAAATTCGTAGAACGTGCCGGAGAGCGGAGTGAATGACGGGGCCGTATGCCAAGGCGTCGATCGGCCGTCGGCTGGGAGCGAAATGCCACCGTCTCTGAGCCCGGCCGCGAGGGGGCCGGTGCGGTCACGCGCGAGCCGGGGCCCGCGCCTCTTCGGGCGCGGACCCCGGCTCGTTACTGCTGTAGTGCTACGTCAGGCAGGCACGATGTTCTCGGCCTGCGGGCCCTTCTGGCCCTGCGTGACGTCGAACGAGACCTTCTGGCCCTCGTGGAGCTCGCGGAAGCCCTGGGTGGCGATGTTCGAGTAGTGGGCGAAGACGTCAGCGCCGCCGCCGTCCTGCTCGATGAAGCCGAAGCCCTTTTCCGCGTTGAACCACTTCACGGTGCCGGTAGCCATGTCATTTCTCCTTTTGCTGGGGGCAGAGCCCGAATCCGAACCTCTCGGATCCCGCGTCGCCGCAATGACCCCATCCGGACACGACCGGTAAAAACGAAATGCGCCTGATGGCTACATGTCCCGTCAGGCGCACATAAAGTTCATGGGTACCAAAACTGCAACTGCTACGACGCTAGCATGGATCGCGTCCGGAGTGGGGAGCCACGCCGAGTGAATCTTCCTACACCGCCGGGCGTCCGATGTGGGACCCTGGCCTTACCGGCTCCCTCCCTCCTCTCCCCTTGAGGTCCTATGCGCTGCGTCATCGCCAACTACGCCTTCGATCTGACCGCCAACGAGGTGAAGGAAGCGATGAGCGGTGTCAAGCCCGAACCGATCACCGGTCCCGCGGTCCGGATCGGCCGCCGCACCTACCCCGCCAAGCAGGTCGGAGCGGTGATCACCCGCCAGGACCGCCGCGACTTCACCGCGGGCGAGGTGGTCCGCGCCATGAAGCGACTCGGCTTCGTCTGCGACCTGGCGCCCGCTGCCGCGCCCACCGAGGCCACCGCCACCGACCCCGTCGCGGCCGCGGCGGCGGCGCTGGGGAGCCCCGCGGACAGCTGACCGGCGCGCGGGGCGCGCCCGGGGGCGGCGCCCCCGCGCCAGGCGTGACCTGGACGCGGCGTCCAAAACGACGGCCGCGGCCGTCGGGAACGTACATGTGCCTGCCCGGCGGCGCTGCCTACCCTCAAAGTCATGACCACAGCAGACCGCCGCCCCCTCGGCCCTGTCGACTCCTCCCGCATCCCCCGCTACGCGGGCCCCGCCACCTTCGCCCGGCTTCCGCGCGTCGACGAGGTCGGCGGCGCGGCGGACGTCGCCGTGGTCGGCGTGCCCTTCGACAGCGGAGTCTCCTACCGCCCCGGCGCCCGCTTCGGCGGCAACGCCATCCGCGAGGCGTCCCGGCTGCTGCGCCCGTACAACCCGGCCCAGGACGCCTCCCCCTTCGCCCTCGCCCAGGTCGCCGACGCCGGTGACATCGCCGCGAACCCCTTCGACATCGACGAGGCCGTCGAGACCGTCCAGGCCGCCGCCGACGACCTGCTCACCACCGGCGCCCGCCTGATGACCCTCGGCGGCGACCACACCATCGCCCTCCCCCTCCTGCGCGCCGTCGCCCGCAAACACGGCCCGGTCGCCCTGCTCCACTTCGACGCCCACCTCGACACCTGGGACACCTACTTCGGCGCCGAATACACCCACGGCACGCCCTTCCGGCGCGCCGTCGAGGAGGGCATCCTCGACACCGCCGCCCTCTCGCACGTCGGCACGCGCGGCCCGCTCTACGGCAAGCAGGACCTGGACGACGACGCCAAGATGGGCTTCGGCATCGTCACCTCCGCCGACGTCATGCGGCGCGGCGTGGACGAGGTCTCCCAGCAACTGCGCGAGCGCATCGGCGACCGCCCCCTCTACATCTCCGTCGACATCGACGTCCTCGACCCGGCCCACGCCCCCGGCACCGGCACCCCCGAGGCCGGCGGCCTCACCTCCCGCGAGCTCCTGGAAATCCTGCGCGGCCTGTCCTCCTGCCACCTGGTCTCCGCCGACGTCGTCGAGGTGGCCCCGGCCTACGACCACGCCGAGATCACCTCCGTCGCCGCCTCCCACACGGCGTACGAGCTGACGACGATCATGGCCCGCCAGATCGCGGCGGGGCGGGCCTCCGGCGGCGCGTGAGGCTTCAGCGGCGGGGTGCGCTTGGGCGGTGGCACGACATAACGTCGGCCGTATGGTGATCGAAGACCTCAAGTACGGCCGGTGTGCTTCTTGCGGAAGCGAAGAGATCCGCCAAACGGAGATCTACGTCTCCGGTTCCGCGCGGTTCAGCCTCTGCAAGCCCGGTGGCTTCAAGGTGAGGCGGGCTGACCTCGCGGCCTTCGTCTGTGCCGGGTGCGGCTTTGTCCAGTGGCACCTGAAGCTCGACGACCGCGGGCGTGACTGGCTGCGGAGGACGCTGCCCCGCGTCCCGTCGCGCCCTGCCCAGCCGCCTCAGCCCCCTCACCCGCCAAGGTGACGGCGAGGGCCTGACCCGGCTGTCGGTAACTGAATCGATGCAGTCCGTAAGAATTTCGTATTGTCTGATGCATATTCGGGCGCTCGCGACGCAAGAGGTAACAGAGGGCGCACTGGCATTGGGCCGGACCGGGAGCGTCGCGGGGGCGGCGTGTGAGCTGGGCTGAGATGCGGGGCGTCGCTGGACCTACCATGGCGTCATGGCCGTCGACCTATTCGCAGGCATCCCGGTGAACGACTACGCAACGGCGCTGACCTGGTACGAGCGGCTGTTCGGCTCCTCGCCGACGTTCATCCCGAACGACACGGAGGCCGTGTGGGAGCTGGCGGAACACCGGTATGTGTACATCGAGCACCGGCCCGGACACGGCGGCCACGCCATACACACCGTCTTCGTCGACGATCTCGACACCCGTGTCGCCGGGATCGCTGATCGGGGGCTGGAGCCCAGGACTCGCGAGACCTACTCAAACGGCGTGCGCAAGGTCACGTACCAGGATCCGGACGGAAACGAGATCGGGTTCGGCGGCGCTCCGCTCTGACCTCGACCAGTCTCCGGGGTGACCCGCCGAAGGATCATCTCGCGGTCAGCAGGCCCGGGGCGTCGGACAGCGAGAACCACACGCTCTTGCCGGTGGGCCGCAGCCCGCCGTGCCACACCGTCCCCCAGGCGTCGGAACACGCCTGGACCAGCAGCAGTCCGCGCCCGTGCTCCGCGTCGGCCTCCGTCTCGGGGTGGCGCGGTTCGGGCGGCCAGGGGACGCCGCGCGGGTCATCGTCCCGTACGGGGACGTGGAGTTGAGGGCTACGGACCGTCGCTTCGAGGGTGAGCAGCGACACCTTGGTGTGGAGGTGGACGTTCGCGACGACCTCGCTGACCAGGAGGCGCGCGGTCTCGACGAGGGCGGGGTGGCCGGTGGCCGTGAGCAGGCCCGCGACCATGTCGCGGGCCACTTTGGCGGTTTCGGGGATGTTGGGGGCGCGGAGTCGGTAGCGGTGGGCCGGTTCCGTTGCCTCGGTGAGGAGTTGGGGTGGCAGGTCGGTCATCGATGGTCCCTTCCGGCGCCGCGCGATGTGCTGTCTCAGTAGCGGTACGATCACAGAAGGTAGGTTGGAAGTGTGCCCCGTAGCAACGTTACTGAGTAGATGTCACTCCTGTGGGTGGTCGTAGGGGTACTGCTATGCGAGGCCCGGAGGGCCGGAAGGATGGGTGAACGTACGCGATGCCCGCCAGGGACAACCCCACGGCTCGACAAGCGCGCTTGGGCGCCGAACTGCGCAGACTCCGCGAGCGCGCGGGTAAGACGGCACGTGAGGCCGCTGGGCTGCTCGGCACCGACCAGGGCAAGATCAGCCACATCGAGTCCGGGCGGATCGGCGTCAGCGAGGAGCGCATCCATCGGCTCGCGACCTTCTACTCGTGCGGGGACGATGCGCTGATCGAAGCCTTGTGCATCATCGCGCGTGAGCACCGCGGTCAACACTGGTGGGATGAGTACCGGGGCATCCTTGCGCCCGATTTCCTCGATGTGGCGGAGCTGGAACACCACGCCACCTATATGCGCTCGGTGCGGAGCGTCTCGCTGCCCGGGATCTTCCAGACGGAGGACTACGCCCGAGCCATGTTCAGCGGAGTCGTCCCCAGGCTGCCGCACGATGAGATCGAGGCGCGAGTCGAGCATCGCCTGCGGCGCCGGGTCATCTTCGACCGTGAGACCCCTCCGCCAATTGTCGCGATCATTCACGAGGCCGCGCTGCGGATGCGCTTCGGTGGCCGCAAGGTGGCGCGGACCCAACTGGAACGGCTCCTGGAGGTCGCGGAGTGGCCCACGGTGACGCTACGCGTGGTCCCCTTCACCAACGAGGACTTCATCGAAGTCACGCAGCCAGTGCTCTACGCGGGCGGTGCTGTCCCGCAGCTGGACACGGTTCAGGTGGACACGCCGCTCGGCGGGCGGTATCTACACGCTGAGGCCGACTTGCAGAGCTACCGGGAACTGCTCGACATCGCCGAGGGCGGTTCGCTCGGCGTCGAGGACTCCCGGCAGCTCATCCGTCATATCGCACGCGAACTATGAGAAGGCAGGCATGAGCGAATCACTGAACTGGCGGAAGTCATCGTTCTCCGGCGGCAATGGGCCGGATTGCGTAGAGCTCGCGCGGCGCGCCGACACCACCCTCATACGGGAGAGTGACGACCCCCACGTCGTCCTCACTCCCACCCGCCCCGGCCTGGCCGCGTTCATAGCCGCTGTGAAGGCGGGCGACTTCGACCACCTCACCCCCTGAACCGGTTCCGCCCCGAAAACCAGTTGGCGCCCCGCCGCACCCAGGGCAGACTTGCCGCCCGTCGCCGCCAGGACACGAGGAGGACCCGCGGAATGAGGACGAACCGGCTCGGCCGCAGCACGGTAGAGGTCACGGAGCTGGGGTTCGGGGGCGGGCCGCTGGGCGGGTTGTTCGAGGCACTGGACGACGAGACCGCCGGATCCGCGCTGGCCGCCGGGTGGGACCTCGGCATCCGGTACTTCGACACCTCGCCGCACTACGGCATCGGCCACTCCGAGCGCCGGATCGGCGAGCTCCTCCGTACCAAGCCGCGCGACGAGTTCACGCTGTCCACGAAGGTCGGCCGGCTGCTCGTCCCGCAGGACCCGGCGGGCCGCATGGACGAAGGGTTCCAGGTGCCCGCGACGCACCGCCGGGTGTGGGACTTCTCCCGCGACGGCATCCGGCGCAGTGTCGAGGACTCCCTCACCCGCATGGGCGTCGACCGCATCGACATGCTCTTCCTCCACGACGCGGAGAAGCACTTCGACGACGCCCTGCGCACCGGCTATCCCGCCCTCGCCGAGCTGCGGGCCGAGGGCGTCGTAGGAGCCATCGGCGCCGGGATGTGGCACACCGGGATGCTGACCCAGCTGGTCAAAGAGGGCGATGTGGACGCGGTGATGCTGTCCGGCCACTACACGCTCCTCCAGCACGGCGCCCTCGACGACCTGCTGCCCGCCTGCGTCGAGCGCGGCGTCTCCGTGCTCGCGGCGTCGATCTTCAACTCGGGTCTGCTGGCCACCCCGCGCCCTGCCGAAGGCGCGCACTTCGAGTACGCGCCCGCCTCGCGGGAGCTGCTCCGGCGGACGCATCGCATCGCGGATGTCTGTGAGGCGCACGGCGTGACGCTTCCGCAGGTGGCGATGGCGTTTCCGCTGCGGCATCCGGTCGTCGCGGGCATTGTGGTCGGCATGCGCACCGCCGAGGAGGTGCGGAGCAATCTCGGCTCCTTCGGGGTCGAGATCCCGGACGGCGTGTGGGCCGATCTGCGGGGCGAAGGGCTGCTCGACGAGCGGGCGCCGGTGGCCGCGTAGAGCAGGGTGCGAGGGTGGCGGTCGCGGCGGGTACTGCGAGGTCCGAATGCCGCCAGCATGCGCCGACGGGGGCGACCATGCTGGCGGCATGACTGATTCATCGACGACGGACTCGCTGGCCATCCTCACCGGCATGTATACGGCCGAGGCGGAGTACCTGGCGGCCGGAGGTCCGGGTGAGGCTCCATTCGACGTGCTCGCGCCCTTCTTCGCGCCCGACGTCGTACTGCACCAGGCAGACGCTCTGCCCTACGGCGGCACCTGGCGCGGGCATGCGGGCATGGAGCGGTTCTTCGTGGAGATGAGCCGGACTTGGGAAGTGTTCGACATGGTGGAGCAGGAGTTTCTGGCCACCGGTGAGACCGCGGTGGTGCTCACCCAGGTGCGCGCTCGCGCTCGCGCCAGCGGCCGGGAACTCGCCTTTCCCATCCTCCAAACGGTCGCGTTCAAGGACGGGCGGATCGCCGAGGTCCACCCCTTCTACTGGGACACCGCCGCCATTGCCGCTGCCTGCGCGGCCCCGACGGGGACCTGACCAGCCCGGCGAGGATCGTCCCGTGTGTATGCGCCGGGTGCGGTGGCCGCGTGTGCTCCGTGCTCGTCAACCAGACCGAGGGCGGGGCACAGCGGGAGTGCACCGAGTGCGGCAGCCGTGCGTTCATCGCGGACAGCGAGGAGTGCTGGAGCGAGGATGTTCGAGGCGGCGGTGGCCTTCTCGCTCGGCGGCGTCGGGGCGGTCCGCTGGGTGACGGTAGCGTTGCGATGCGTCAATGACGGCGTGTCGGGAATCCGCGCCGACTGGAAGATCAGCCACGGGCCGGCGGATCACCTGCTGGGCACGGTCCAGGTCGCTCGCGGCGCATCATGCGACTCGGACGTCTTCGGCCGGCGCGGCGGGCTCAGGTGCGGACAGATGTGTCCGTTTGGGCAGCAGGAGCGGGGTGCCGAGCAGGAGTACGCCGGACAGGGTGATCGCGGCGAGCGGGCTGGTGAGTGTGGCGAGAACGCCCCAGATCACCATCAGGGCGGCTTGGAGGAGTTTGCTGATGGCACTCCAGGTACTGAGGACCTGGGCGGTGTGATCCGCGGGAGTCCGTTGCAGGCGTTCTGTTGCGTAGATCGGATTGAAGATGCCCATGCAGGTGATCAGCAGGCCCTCGACGATGATCACGATGAGGAGTCCGGGGACGCCGGGACGGACGAACGCGAGACCGAGTGGGAAGAGCGAGCGCAGCCAGCCGGAGACGATCATGACCCGGTGCCGACCGTAGCGGGTCACGAGGCGCGCGGAGAGGCGGGCGCCCACGAAGCCGCCGAGTGCCGGGATGCCGAAGGCAAGACCGTATTGCCAGGCCGCGAAGTGGTACTGGCCCAGCAGGAGGACGGACAGGAGCGGGGCGGTGGCCATGATGAGGCCGCCGACCAGGATCGAGTTGAGGAACAGGCGCCTCAGTCCGGGGTTGCGGAGGATGAACCGCCAGCCGCCGAGAAGGTCGGCTCCGCGCAACCCGGTGACCCGGTCGCGGGGTGCCGCGACGTCGCCTCCGCGGATGCGGAGGACCCCGAGCGCGGACAGCAGGTAGCTGAGGGCGTCGGCCATGACAGTGATGACCGGGCCGAGCAACCCTATGAGCGCGCCCCCGAGGGGCGGGCCCGCCGCGGTCGCCACCCAGGTCGTGCCCTCGAATCTCCCGTTCGCCACCAGGAGGTGATCGCTGCGGACGAGATACTTCAGATACGCGCCGGACGCGGCAGTGAAGGCGATGCTCGCGGTCCCGGAGATGACCGAGACGACCAGCAGTTGACCGTATGAAAGCAAGCCGAGGACGTGCGCGATCGGGACACTTGCCATCGCGACGAACCGGATCAGGTCCATCGTGATCATCACCGGACGCTTGGCCCGCCGCTCAACCCACGGCCCGAGCGAGAACGCGACAATCGCCGCGACGGCAAGCCCGGCCGCCTCCAGGAGCGACACGGCGAACGCCGGCGAGTGCAGCACACGGACCGCGATCAGCGGGAACGCGCCGAAGGCGATCCACGTACCGTATGTACTGACGGCGAAGGCCGACCACAGCCAACCGAAACCGCGCCCCAACTGCACGCCCATGCGACTCCCTCGCGACAACCGATGTTCGGGTCTCCGCATCACACCGGCCGCACCGTCGCAGGATCAAACAACCGGCTCCCGGGCGAGCCACAACCATCGGTTGGGCATGCTTATGCTGGCTCCATGGATACCGAGGCGGTGCGCTCGTTCGTCCGCGCGGCCGAGCTCGGACAGCTGCAACACGCGGCCGACGAGCTCGGCGTCACGCAACAGGCCGTGTCGAAGCGGATCGCAACCCTCGAGCGCGAACTCGACGTCCGGTTGTTCACCCGCACCGCCCGAGGGGTCGAGCTGACACTCGACGGCCAAGCTTTCCTCCCACACGGCCGGAACATCATCGCGGGTGTCGATCGCGCCATCACCGCGACCAGACCGGGCTCGCGGGCCCTTCGGATCGACGTTCTCGGCCTGCGATCCGCGCAGGCCGTCGTCCTGCACGACTATTGGCGGTCGCATCCCGAAACCGACCTCGACGTGGTGACCCTCAGGGTCAACGACCCGCGCGCGGCGGTCACCGCCGTCCAGGCAGGCGAAATCGACGCCTCGTTCCGCTCGGTCACCGACCCGGCCACACTGCCGCGCGACGTGCGAATGATCCACGCGTTCGACTCCCCGCTGGAACTCCTCGTCGGCCCGAGGCACCCGCTCGCCTCCGCCCGAACAGTGACACCGCCCCAGCTGCGCCGGCACCGGATCTGGGTGCCGGGTATCGCGCCGAGAAGCGAATGGGCAGAGTTCTACGATCAGCTCGCCACCGACTTCGACCTCCGCATTGACGCCGCGGGCCCGAACTTCGGCAACGAGGTACTCCTCGACATCCTCGCGGACTCCGCAGACGTGGCCACCCTCGTGGGCTCGCGCGACCGGTACATCTGGCCGACGAACCACGACCTACGCCGCATCCCGATCGTGAATCCGTCGTTCGTATACCCGCTCTCGCTCATCTTCCTCCGAGCGAATCCACACCCAGGACTCCGGGCGATCATCAACCACTTCGGAAGCCTGGCACCGCGCCCCGAGACAGCCTGGCTCCCCTCCTGGGCAACGACACCGTGCCCTCGATACGAACGCCGGGAAGCCCCCGGATGACATCTTCGCCCCAGGCAACTGAAGTGCTTTTCCGGTACAACCCCCGCCCCTGACGCACTGTCTACGCGGGTGATCGGAGAGACCGACCGACGGGGATGCGCCGCAGGCCGTGGCCGGCGGGCCAGACCAGGCGGGTCAGCTCGCCGACGAAGGTCGCCAGTGACCGGGAGTCGGCGATGGTGTCCAGCAGGGGCTCGGTGCCGAACTCGGGGCCGGTGACCTCGTGGTGAGCCCGAACGCGGCGGCGAGGGCGTCGTAGTAGGCGGCCCACTCGGTGCCGGGGACGATACCGGGCATCCAGATCCGGTGCCGGCGAGGTCGGCGGGGGCGAGCCGGCGGCCGGGGCGCACGGAGGCGACGGCCCGTTCCTGGGCTCGCAGGAGGTCGCGGGCGTGGGGCAGGAACGCCTGTCCGTCGATGGTGAGCTTCGCCCCGCGCGGGGTGCGGGCGAACAGCCGCACGCCGAGGGTCTTCTCCAGCGTGGCGACGCGTTTGGAGACGGCCTGCCGGGTGATGGACAGTTCGGCGGCGGCGTCCTGGAGCCGCCCCGCGTCCGCGGCGGCCATGAAGGTGCGCACAGCATCGAGATCCACGCCGAGCGCACTATCCGCACAACGATCCGTTGTGCCTTCCTGGCTGATCGGTTGTTTGCTCCCGCCGCCCGCTCCTCGCTTTGATGCCGGTAGTCAGGGAAAGGAAAACACTCGCGTGAGCACTGCCCCTCCACTCAACCCCGCACACACCGCCCTGCTGGTCATGGACTACCAGCCCGCCATCCTCGCCGCTCTGCCCGAAGACGGGGTGCGCGAGGTCCTCCTGAGCCGTGTGGAAGGGGCCGTCGCCGACGTTCGCGCGGGCGGCGGCACCGTCGCCTACGTCCGCGTCGGCTTCACCGAGGCCGACTGGGACGCGATCCCGGCCGCCAACAAGTCCTTCGCCCCAGTGGCCCGGCACCGCCTCATGCACCACGAGGACCCTGCCGTCGCCCTCCATGAGCGCCTGACTCCCGAGGAGGGCGACATCGTGGTCCGCAAGGTCCGTTACGGCGGCCTGTCCACCACCGATCTCGACCGGCGACTGCGCGAGCGCGGCATCGACACCCTGGTCGTCTCCGGCATCAGTACCAGCGGCGCCGTCCTGTCCACCGTCATGGACGCGGCCGACCGCGACTACCGGCTCTACGTGCTGTCCGATGGCGTCGCCGACCCGGACACCGAAGTCCACCACGTCCTGCTCCGCCAGGTCCTTCCCACTCGGGCCCACGTCATCGACACCGCCGAGTTGCGCACACTGCTGCGGGCCGGCTGACCCGAACCGCCGGGCCGGTCCCTCACGCCCCGCGGGTCCGCCGCGCGACCCAGCCGGCCATCGCCCGTACGCCGACGCCGATCGCGCGCTCGTCCGGGGCGAAGTCGGGGTAGTGGGCCCCGGCACCGAGTGATCGACAGACCGCGGCCCGCCGGGCCCGGGCGGTCGCCCAGGGCCCAGCGGTTTCCACGGTGGGGTCAGCGGGGTCCGCGGCGGCCCGCCCGGCCCGGCGCGGTCAGCAGCACCAGGCCCACGGCCAGGATGGCCAGGCCGCACCAGGACACCACCGGCAGCCGCTCGCCCACGACCGTGACGCCCAGCACGGCCGCCACCGCGGCCTCGGCCAGGCTGAGGGTGGTGGCGACCGACGCCGCGGTGTGGCGCAGGCCGTGGCCGAAGAGGCGGTAGGCGAGGAAGGTGGGGAACACCGCGAGGTGCAGGGCCACCGCGGCGCCGCGTACGGTCCCGAGCCAAGCCGTGCCGGTGGCGAGCGGGACGGGCAGCACCAGCAGGCCCGCCACGCCGAACATCGCGCCCATGACCACACCGGACGGGTGCCCCCGCCGGATGAGCCGCCCGCCGATGAGCGAGTACGTGGCGTACGACAGCCCCGCGAGCGCGGCGAGCGCGATCCCCGTCGCGTCCATGCGCGCCGGGCGCCCCGTGAGCTGTGGGCCGAGAATCAGGACGGCGCAGCCGGTCACCGCGGCCAGGGTGGCGACGGCCCAGCGCGTGGTCGGCCGCGCCTGTCCCGTGGCCCAGGCCAGCAGGCCGGTGAAGACGGGCGCGCTGCCCAGCGCGATCACGGTGGCCACGGCCACGCCCGTATGCGCCACGGCCGGGTAGAAGGTGAGCGGATATCCGGCCACCGCGAGCGCGCCGAGGGCGAGGAGCCGCCGCTCGGCGCCGGTGGACGCGGTGAAGAGTGTCCACCGCCCGCGCGTGGTGAGGAGCAGCAGCAGGCCGCCGAGCGTCAGGCTCGCGGCGCCTATGGCGGCCGCCGAGGTGCCGGAGGGGGCCATGGAGGCGGCGGTTCCGGTGGTGCCCCAGAGCACCGCCGCCGTGAGGATGGGCAGTGGGCCGTCGGTGAGGCGGGTCACGGGTGACGGGGACGCGCCGGGTGAAGAGCCGGGTGCGGGGGAGACGCCGGGCGAAGATGAGGTCTGGTGTGCCACAGGTCGTGAACTTCCGTTGTCGAAAACCGTCTGGACCGGATTCGCGAACGGGCGCACGACAGCGGCTCACGGCGGCCCGCGAGATCAGCGGGCGGCGGCCGGGAGCGGCGAGATCAAGCCTTCAGTGTGTGCGCCCGGTCAGGCGCACGGCGGCGGCGTTACGGCGTGCCAGTAGATGTTCACCCGGCGATCCTAATCGACGGGGCCGAGCGGCCCTCGGCCCGTGTGTCCGCCGCCGAGGCGACAACCCCGCGACTCCGGTGCCCGGTGGCCGATGTCCGGGGCGAAGGGGCTGGACGTGTGTTCTGTGGTTGAACTTCTGAAGTGGCCCTTTGATCCGCCTTGTTCGCCTCCTTATGGTCGCTGCGACCGTCACCGGCGAACCACGACGGAGAACCATGACGTACTCCCCCCGGCTGCCCCGCCCCGCCCGGCTGATCGCCCCGCTGCTCGCGGGCGCGCTGATCGCCGCGGTGCCCCCGACGCCCGCCGCGCCCGCCGCCCCGCACCACACCGCCTGCCCGCAAGGCGACGGCTCCGACGGCTGGGCGCTGTCCGCCACCCGGATCGACCCGGACAGCGGCTTCGACGCCTTCGTCGGCAACGGCTACCTCGGCCAGCGCGTGGCCCCCCACGGCGCCGGCTACGCCGCCACCGGCGCCAAGACCGGCTGGCCGCTGTTCACGCCCCGCTACGACGGCTCCTTCGTCGCCGGTCTGTACGCACGGGGTCCCGGGACGACCGAGGGCAGGCAGGTCGCCGCCGCCCTGCCGACCTGGACGGCCCTGGACGTGACGACCGGCGGGCCCGGCGCACAGACGTACTCCTCCGCCACCCCCACCGGCCGGATCTCCCACTACCGCCAGACGCTCCACCTCCGCTGCGGCCTCGTCCGCACCTCCCTCACCTGGACCGCGTCCGACGGCCGCGCCACCGACCTCGTCTACGACGTGCTCGCCGACCGCGTCCGCGCCCATGTGGGCGCCGTACGGCTGCGCATGACCCCGCGCTGGAGCGGCGAGGCGACCGTGACCGACCGGATCGACGGGCGCGGCGCCCGCCGGATCAGCCAGACCGGCGGCAGCGGCTACAGCTACGAGGGCCGCACGATGGACGTCGCGTTCCGTACGGACGGCACCGGCATCGACGGCGCGGTCGCCTCCACGCTGCTCCCCGGTGCGGGCGTGGGCGACGAACGGCCGCACACGGCGCGCCCCGTCCGGGATCTGTCGGCCCGCCAGACCGTCACCTTCCCCGTCGAGCGCGGCCGCTCGTACGAACTCGCCAAGTACGTCGGCGTGGACACCGCGCTCACCGCCCGCACCCCTCGCGCCGCCGCCCGCGCCGCCGCGCGCCAAGCGGCGGAACGGGGCTGGTCCGCGCTGCTCGCCGGGCACGCCGCCGCGTGGGAGAGGCTGTGGCGGGCGGACATCGAGGTGGCCGGGCGCAAACAGGGCGAGCTGCGGCAATGGGTGCGCTCGGCGCAGTACGGACTGCTGTCCGCGACCCGCGCGGGCGCCCGCGACAGCATCTCCCCGACCGGTCTGAGCAGCGACAACTACGCCGGACTGATCTTCTGGGACGCCGACACCTGGATGTATCCGAGCCTGCTCGCCGCCCATCCCGAGCTCGCCAGGACCGTCGTCGAATACCGCTACCGGACGCGCGCCGCCGCCCGCGCGAACGCGCGCGGGCTCGGCCATCCCGGTCTCTTCTACGGCTGGACGAGCGCGAGCGAGGGCGATCTGTGGTCCGAGTGCCACAGCTGGGAACCACCGCACTGCCGTACCCAGAACCACCTCCAGAGCGATATCGCGCTCGCGGCCTGGCAGTACTACCTGGCGACGGGGGACGCGGAGTGGCTGCGCGGGCGCGGCTGGCCGGTGCTCAAGGGGATCGCCGAGTTCTGGGCGGGCCGCGCCACCCGCAACGGCGACGGCAGCTACTCCGTCAAGGACGTCGCGGGCCCCGACGAGTACAGCAACGGCGTCGACGACGCGGTCTTCACCAACGCCGGCGCCGCCACCGCGCTGCGCGCCGCGGCCCGCGCCGCGCACGTCCTCGGCGAGCCCGCGCCCGCCGAGTGGACCCGGATCGCGGCCGGGCTGCGCATCCCGTACGACGAAAAGCGGCAGGTCTTTTGGCAGTACGAGGGCTATGACGGCTCGCTGATCAAGCAGGCGGACACGGTGCTGCTCATGTACCCGCTGGAGTGGCCGATGTCCGCCCGGGCGGCCGCCAACACCCTCGACTACTACGCCGCCCGCACCGACCCCGACGGCCCGGCCATGACCGACTCCGTGCACGCCATCGACGCGGCGGGCATCGGCGAGCCCGGCTGCGCGGCGTACACATATCTGCTGCGCGCCATCAAGCCGTTCGTGCGCGGCCCGTTCGCGCTGTTCTCGGAGGCGCGCGGGCAGAAGGCGGGCGCCGCGGACCCGCTGTCCGGCTCCCCGGCGCAGGACTTCCTCACCGGCAAGGGCGGGTTCCTGCAGATCTTCGCGTACGGCCTGACCGGCATGCGGATGCGTGAGGACCGGGTGCGCCTCGACCCGATGCTGCCGCCCCAGCTCGCCGCCGGGGTGACGCTGCGGGGGCTGCGCTGGCAGGGGCGTACGTACGACGTGGCGATCGGCGCGCACGAGACGGTGGTACGGCTGACGGGCGGCGCGCCCTTCACCGTCGAGACGCCGGAGGGGGACCGGCTGGTGAGCGCCGGTGCCCCCGCCGTCCTCAAGACCCGCCGCCCGGACCTGGTGCCGACCGACAACCTGGCCCGGTGCCGGGCGGCGACGGCGAGCTCCGAGGAGCCGGGCATGTACGCGGGCGCGGCGCTGGACGGCAGCGCGGCGACGGCGTGGGTGCCCGACGGGACGGCGGGCACGCTCACCGCCGACCTCGGGCGGACGTTGCGGATCGCGGAGGTCATGCCCGAGTGGACGGCGACGCGCCCGGTCTCGTACGCGGTGGAGACGTCGCCGGACGGGCGGCGCTGGCACGCCGGGGAGTCGGGGCTCGCGCGCTATGTGCGTGTCACGCTCCGCTCGGCGGACGACAAGAAGCGGGCGGGCATCGCGGAGCTGAGCGTGACGTCGGCCGGGTAGCGCCCGGGCCCGGCGGCTGAACGGCCCGCCCACACCGCCGCCGGGCCACCCGTACGGGGAACATGGACACTCCTTGCGGTGACGAGCGGATCCCTCACAACGCCGTCAGCACGCGCGGACCGTCCTCCGTGATGGCCACCGTGTGCTCGCTGTGCGCCGCGCGGCTGCCGTCCACGGTGCGCAGCGTCCAGCCGTCGGCGTCGGTCGTGTACGCGTCGCGGCCGCCCGCCATGAACATCGGCTCGATGGCCAGCACCAGCCCGTGCCGGAGCGGGTAGCCACGTCCCGGCCTGCCCTCGTTGGGCACCGGCGGGTCCTCGTGCATGCGGCGGCCGATGCCGTGGCCGCCGAAGTCCGCGGGGATGCCGTAGCCCGCGGCGCGCCCGACCGCCCCGATGGCGTGCGAGATGTCCCCCATGCGGGCCCCGACGACGGCGGCCTCGATGCCCGCCGCCAGGGCCTGCCGAGTGGCCTCGATGAGGCGCTGGTCGGCGGGGCGCGGGGTGCCGACGGTGAAGCTGACGGCGGCGTCGCCGCTCCAGCCGTCGACGATCGCGCCGCAGTCGATGCTGACCAGGTCGCCGTCGCGCAGCCGGTAGCCGTCGGGGATGCCGTGGACGATCGCGTCGTTCACGGAGGCGCAGATGACGGCGGGGAAGGGGGTGGGCGCGAAGTGCGGCCGGTAGCCGAGGAAGGGGGACCCGGCCCCGGCCTCGGCGAGCACGGCGCGCGCGGCCTCGTCCAGCTCGCGCAGCGACACACCGACCGCGGCGGCCCCTTGTACGGCGGCGAGCGCGGCGGCGACGACGCGCCCCGCCTCGCGCATGGCGTCCAGCGACGCGTCGGTTTTGATCTCCACCATGGCGGCCTCCCGGCGACCCGTACCTCGAACCAATTCTTATACCGGTATTAGTATCACGGGCATGGTGCGCACCCCTCTCACCCCGCTGGAACGTGAACGCGGCCGGTACCTCGGCGTCCTGCTCCGCCAGGCCCGCGGCGAACGCAGCATGACCGAGATCGCCGCCGCGGCCGGGATCTCCGCCGAGACCCTCCGCAAGATCGAGACCGGCCGGGCCCCGACCCCCGCCTTCTTCACCGTCGCCGCCCTGGCCGGCGCCCTCGGGCTCGCGCTCGACGAGCTGGCCCGGCGGTGCGCGGCGGTCACCCTCGTATCCGGGGAGGACAGCGCCGCGGCATAGCGGGGTTTGTTGCGGCAGGATGAAATCCGCACTCCAGAGCGTTGATGTCTTCCGGTAGCACAGGCAGACCGGGAGGTCACGGGTGGCGGACGCGATGGCGGACGAGGCGGATATACGGCAGGGCGATCCACGGCAGGGCGGCTGGGCACGGCGGCTGATCCGCTACTGCTGGCGGTACCGCCGCGACGTGACCCTGGCCCTCGGCGCCTCGCTCGGCGGGATGGCCGTGACGGCGCTGGTGCCGCTCGTCACGAAGCTGATCATCGACGACGTGATCGTCGAGCACCACCGCTCGCTCGCCCCGTGGGCCACCCTGCTGGTCATCGGCGCGCTCGTGGTCTACGGGCTCACCTTCCTCCGGCGCTACTACGGCGGCCGGCTCGCCCTCGACGTCCAGCACGATCTGCGCACCGAGATGTTCGCGGCGATCTCCCGGTTCGACGGCAGGCGGCAGGACGAGCTGAGCACCGGGCAGGTCGTCGGCCGGGCCACCAGCGATCTGCAGCTCATTCAGGGCCTGCTGTTCATGGTGCCGATGATGATCGGCAACGTCCTGCTCTTCGTGATCTCGCTGGTCGTGATGGCGGTGCTCTCGCCGCTGCTCACCGTCATCGCGCTCGCCCTCGCCCCCGCCCTGTGGATCATCGCCTCGCGCAGCCGCACCCGCCTGTTCCCCGCGACCTGGTACGCCCAGGGGGAGGCGGCGGCCGTCGCCGGGGTCGTGGACGGGGCGGTCACCGGTGTGCGCGTGGTCAAGGGCTTCGGGCAGGAGGAGCAGGAGACCGGGAAGCTCCGCGAGGTCGGCCGCCGGCTGTTCGCCGCCCGGCTGCGGACCGTGCGCCTGAACTCCTGCTACACCCCCGCCCTGCAGGCCGTACCCGCCCTCGGCCAGGTCGCCATGCTGGCGCTGGGCGGCTGGATGGCCACCCGCGACCAGGTCACGCTCGGCACCTTCGTCGCCTTCTCCACCTACCTCGCACAGCTGGTCGGGCCGGTCCGGATGCTCACGATGGTCCTGACGGTCGGGCAGCAGGCGCGGGCCGGCGTGGAGCGGGTCTTCGAACTGATCGACACCGAGCCCGCCATCGAGGAGCGCGCCGACGCCCGGGAGCTGCCGGCCGACGCGCCCGCGACGGTCGAGTTCGACCATGTCACCTTCGCCTACGACCCCGCCCGCCCCGTCCTCGACGATCTGTCCCTGCGGATCGAGCCGGGGGAGACCGTCGCGGTCGTCGGCGCCTCCGGCAGCGGCAAGTCGACGCTCTCGCTGCTGCTGCCCCGCTTCTACGACGTGTCGGCGGGCGCGGTGCGGGTCGGCGGCCACGATGTGCGCGAGCTGACGTACGAGTCGCTGCGCGCCGCGATCGGGCTGGTGCCGGAGGACAGCTTCCTCTTCTCCGACACGGTGCGCGCCAACATCGCGTACGGGGCGCCAAACGCCACCGACGAACAGATCCGCGCCGCGGCCCGAGCCGCCCAGGCCGACGGCTTCATCTCCGCGCTGCCCGACGGCTACGACACCGAGGTCGGCGAGCAGGGCCTGACCCTCTCCGGCGGCCAGCGCCAGCGCGTCGCCTTGGCCCGCGCCATCCTCACCGACCCACGGCTGCTCGTCCTCGACGACGCCACCTCGGCGGTGGACGCGCGTGTCGAGCACGAGATCCACGAGGCGCTGCGGGGCGTCATGGCAGGGCGTACGACCCTGCTCATCGCCCACCGCCTGTCCACCCTCGCCCTCGCCGACCGCATCGCCGTGCTCGACCGCGGCCGCCTCGCCGACGTCGGCACGCATGAGGAGCTGAGCGAGCGCAGCGCCCTGTACCGGCGGCTGCTGACCGACCCGGACGAGCTGAGCGGCATCGCCCGCGACCCGGCGGGCAGCGTGGGCCGCTCCGCGGGGGACGCGGTGGACGGCGCCGCGGGGCTCATGTGGGCCCCGTCGCTCGGCGACGGTGCGCCTGACGGGGCGACCGCCCGGGCGGGTGGCGCCGACGGCGCGGGCGGCCCGGCGGTGAACGGGAACGGCTACGCGGGTGGCGACGGCCATGCGGGCCGGGTCGCCCACCCGGGCGGGGCCGGGCAGAGGAGCGAGGACTCCCGCGCAGGCGGAGGCACCCACCCCGAGGGGCACGCGGGCTCCGGCGCGGACGCGCTCGCCGGGGGCTTCGGCGGGGAGGCTTCGGCCGCCGGGCTCGGCGTGCCGGGGCTGGACGGCGCGCCCGGCGCGCCGCATCACGACCCCGCGGCCGACACGCCGCACCCGGACGGCCACCGCCCGGCCACGGCCGAGACCTGGGCCGCCCGCACGGACCGCGCCGTGGCCCGCGCGGTCATCAGCAGCAGCCTCGCGCGGCGGGACGGCCGCCGCCGCGCGGAAGACGGCGATGGCGCCGGGCCGGGCGAGCCGGGTCGGCCGGAGTCGCCGCAGACACCGGCTTCGGCCGAGGAATCAATGGCACACACGGCCGCCGCCCGCGCCATGGACGGCGGCGCGCCCGACGGCGAGACCTGGCCGCTCGGTGACGGCCCGCGGCCCGTCCGGCGCGTCGTCGACGGCGTGACCCCCGAGCTGTGGGTGCGGCGCGAGGGCGCCGATGGAGCCGGGGTCGCCGCGGCCGGGCAGACCCGCCGCGCGAACGCCGCCCCCGCCGCGCCCGGGCCCGGGATGGCCGGGGCGCTCGCCGGGATGCCCGCCACCCCCGATCTGCTGGCCAAGGTCGCGGCGCTGCCGCCCGCCACCGACACCCCCGACGTCGACGAGGCGCTGGCCGTACGCCCCGAGCGGGCGTACGGGCTGCGGCAGCTGCTGCGCGGGTTCGGGGCGCCGCTCGCGGTCAGCCTGCTGCTGGTCTCGATCGACGCGCTCGCCGGGCTGCTGCTGCCGGTGCTCATCCGGCACGGCATCGACCAGGGCGTCCAGCGGTCGGCGCTGGGGGCGGTGTGGGCCGCCTCCGCGCTGGCGCTGGTCATCGTCCTCGCGCAGTGGGCGGCGCAGATCGGTGAGACGCGGATGACCGGGCGGACCGGCGAGCGCGTCCTGTACGCGCTGCGCGTGAAGATCTTCGCTCAGCTGCAGCGGCTCGGGCTCGACTACTACGAGCGCGAGCTGACCGGCAAGATCATGACCCGGATGACCACGGACGTGGACGCGCTGTCGACCTTCCTGCAGACCGGCCTGGTCACCGCCGTCGTCAGCGTGCTGACCTTCTTCGGCATCCTGGTCGCGCTGCTGATCATCGACGTCCAGCTGGCGCTGGTGGTGTTCGCGGCGCTGCCGCTGCTGATCGTCGGCACGTTCTTCTTCCGGCGCCAGAGCGTCAAGGCGTACGAGCTGGCGCGCGAGCGGGTCAGCGTGGTCAACGCCGATCTGCAGGAGAGCGTTGCCGGGCTGCGCATCGTGCAGGCCTTCCGGCGCGGGCGGGCGGGCCGGGAGCGGTTCGCGGGGCGCAGCGACGCGTACCGCCAGGCGCGGGTGCGCGGCCAGTGGCTGATCTCGGTGTACTTCCCCTTCGTGCAGCTGCTGTCGTCCGTGGCGGCCGCGCTGGTGCTGATCGTCGGCGCCGGGCGGGTCGGCGAGGGCACGCTGACGGCGGGCGCGCTGGTCGCCTACCTCCTCTACATCGACCTGTTCTTCGCGCCCGTCCAGCAGCTCTCCCAGGTCTTCGACGGCTACCAGCAGGCGACGGTCTCGCTCCGCCGCATCCAGGAGCTGCTGCGCGAGCCGACGAAGACTCCGCTCGCCGAGGAGCCGCGCGAGGTGCGGGCGCTGGTTGGCGAGGTGGCCTTCGACGGGGTGCGCTTCGGATACGGGGCGGCCGGTAAGGACAGCGAGGACACTGAGGAGGCGCTGGCGGGCGTCGACCTGACGATCCCCGCCGGGCAGACCGTCGCCTTCGTCGGCGAGACGGGCGCGGGCAAGTCCACGCTCGTCAAGCTGGTCGCGCGGTTCTACGACCCCTCCTCGGGGGCCGTGCGGGTCGACGGCACGGATCTGCGCGAGCTCGACCTCACCGCGTACCGCAACCGACTGGGCGTGGTGCCGCAGGAGCCGTACCTGTTCCCCGGGACGGTGCGCGACGCCATCGCGTACGGACGCCCGGACGCGAGCGACGCCGAGGTGGAGGCGGCGGCCCGGGCGGTCGGCGCCCACGCCATGGTGGCCTCCCTCGACGGCGGCTATCTGCACGAGGTCACCGAGCGCGGGCGCAATCTGTCCGCCGGGCAGCGCCAGCTCATCGCGCTGGCCCGCGCCGAGCTGGTCGACCCGGACATCCTGCTGCTCGACGAGGCCACCGCCGCGCTCGACCTGGCCACCGAGGCCCTGGTGAACCAGGCCACGGACCGCCTGGCGGGCAGGCGCACCACGCTGGTCGTCGCGCACCGGCTGACGACCGCGGCCCGCGCGGACCGGGTGGTGGTCCTGGACCACGGGCGGGTCGTCGAGGACGGTACGCATGAGGAGCTGGTGGCCCGCGAGGGGCGGTACGCCGAACTGTGGCGCGCCTTCACGGGGCGCGCCTTCACGGGGGAGACGGCGCCGACGGCCGTCGGCTGACGGCGGGCGGGTGCCGGACGCGTCGTCCGGCCGGCCGGGCGGGTGCCCCGTGCACCGGTCCGGCCGGGGCGTTCTGCCGCCGCGCGTGACCCCCGTGGTGACTCTCGGCATTCAGCCGATGTTACGCATCGTTACATCACGGTTCCATGCCGCTGGCCCTGGCTATCCCCTCCACCTCGCGCCGGTCCGCTTCCCGCTGCTCCGCCTCCGCCGCGACCCGCTGCTTGTGGCGCAGCAGGAAGTCCGGGTCGTCGGCCCGGTCCTGGGGGACCAGGACCTTCATTCCCTTGGCGTGCGGGCTGTCGCCGAGATCGACGACCACCCGCTCGTCCTGGGAGGTGAGCAGGCCGAACAGCACCAGCAGTTCCGCCTGCAGAGCGGGGGTGAACAGCTCTTTCTCCTCCGGCCCCATGCCGAGTTCGTACGTTCCCCCGCTGACGGCCGGTGAGGTGCTCAGCTCGCGCAGCAGCCGCATGAGCAGCTCCAGCGAGCGCGGATCGATTCGTTCCTGCAATTCGGTCAGATACTGCGTCAGCCGCTCGGCCCGTTCGCTCCGGTCGTGCCGTTCGTCTCGGTCCATGTAGGCAGGATGAGCCATCACAGCCCGCTACGAAAGAGGGCGGAGCCCATAACTCTGCGTATTGAGGCTTCAGTTGGCGGGTCTGGTGGGCCCACCTGTGCCCCGATAGGTTCTCGGCGATCTGTGCGAACTCGAGGCGCGAACTGAAGGGGAGGGCGAATGGCCAAGGCACTCAGATGGCTGCTGGCGCTCGTGATGCTCGTCGGGGCGGTCGGCGCGGGCGTCGGCAGCGCGACCGCGGCACCGGCCGCGGGGGAGCAGGCCGAGGCGGGACAGGCCGCGGCGGAGCCGGACATCAAGGACCGCATACTCGCGATACCGGGGATGAGCTTCGTCGAGGAGAAGCCCTATGAGGGTTACCGCTTCCTCGTGCTGACCTACACCCAGCCGATCGACCACCGGCACCCGTCCAAGGGGACCTTCGAGCAGCGGTTCACCCTGCTGCACAGGTCCACCGACCGGCCGACGGTGTTCTTCACCTCGGGATACAACGTCAACACCAGCCCGCGGCGCAGCGAGCCGACCCAGATCGTCGACGGCAACCAGGTGTCGCTGGAGTACCGCTTCTTCACCCCGTCCCGGCCCCAGCCCGCCGACTGGTCCAAGCTCGACATCTGGCAGGCGGCCGCCGACCAGCACCGCCTCTACCGGGCCCTGAAGCCGGTCTACGCCAAGCGGTGGCTGGCCACGGGCGGCAGCAAGGGCGGCATGACGGCGACGTACTACCGCCGCTTCTACCCGGGCGACATGGACGCCACCGTCGCCTATGTCGCGCCCAACGACGTGGTGAACCAGGAGGATTCGGCCTACGACCGCTTCTTCGCGTCCGTCGGCACGGCCGAGTGCCGCACCAAGCTGAACGCGGTGCAGCGGGAGGCGCTGGTGCGGCGCGAGGAGATCGTCGCCCGCTACCGGCAGTGGGCGGACGACGAGGGTCAGACCTTCGCGGTCGTGGGCAGCGCGGACAAGGCGTACGAGAACGTCGTCCTCGACCTGGTGTGGGCCTTCTGGCAGTACCACCTGGTGAGCGACTGCGCCGACGTGCCCGCGCCGACCGCCTCGACCGACGAGCTGTACGCCTTCATCGACGACATCTCGGGCTTCGCCGCGTACACCGACCAGGGCCTGGAGACCTATACGCCGTACTACTACCAGGCGGGCACGGAACTGGGCTCGCCCGTCTTCGACACCCCGCATCTGGACGGGCTGCTGCGCTACCCCGGCATCTACACCCCGCGCAGCTATGTGCCCCGGGAGATCCCGATGCGGTTCCGGCCGAACGCGATGCGGGACATCGACGGCTGGGTGCGGCACGACGCGCGGCGGATGCTGTTCGTGTACGGGCAGAACGACCCGTGGGGCGCGGAGCGGTTCCGGCTCGGCAAGGGCTCCCGGGATTCGTACGTGTACACCGTCGCCGGCGGCAACCACGGCTCGAACATCGCCCAGCTCGCTGCCGAGGAGAAGGCCAGGGCCACGGCCGCGGTGCAGCGGTGGGCCGGCGCCCGGCCCACGGCGAAGCCGCTGGCCCCGTACGACGCGCGGCTCGACCGCCGGGACGTGGAGCGCGAGCCGGCCCTGCGGCCGTAACGCGGCGACCCGATCTGCCGGCTCAGCCGCGGAGGGCGGCGAGATAGGACTCGGCGAGCGCGCCGAAGTCCGCTCGCCGCTCCTTCCACAGGGCGAGCGCTTCCGGGGACCCGGGGTCCAGGAGGTGGCCGAGGGGGCGTACGCGGCGCCGGAAGCCGACGCTCTCCCATCGCGCCGTGTCGCTTTCGCCCTTCGGGTCGACGACGACGGCGCCGCAGCCGTCCACCAGGGTCCAGATCGCCTCGGAGGCGAGGATCGGCCCGAGGCCGAAGCCCCGCCACGCCGGGTCGAGCTCGATGTGGTGAAGCACCAGCAGATCGCCGTCGGGCCGGGTCATGGTGTCGCGGAACGCCTGCCGATAGCCGCCGTGTCCCAGGTCGTAGATGCCGAGGACCTGGCCCGAGAGCTCTGCACCGTGGGTCTCCGCGGCCTCGAAGGGATGAGGGCCGAACCGGTCGTCCAGGCGCAGCCGGAAGAGCGTCATCGAGCCGATGACGCCCCCGACGGTGCGGCCCTTGAACCGCTTCGCCCGGATGGACACCGTCCAGTCGAAGAGGGTGTCGCCGTCCGCGCCGCCGACCGCGTGGGACAGGTGGTACTCCAGGCTGAGCGACCGGGGGTCGCCCGGCAGGTCCTCGATGGGTCGTCCGACGGGCCGTCCGGCGGGGCGTCTGGCGGAGATCATGCGTTCAGTATGGCCGGGTTCAGTACGACAGCCCGTGGCCGATCGGGTACAGCACCCGGTGCGGGGCGTCCGCGCGCCGTACCGGGACGGGCAGCCTGCCGCGCGGGTTCGTCCGGCCCGCGATGACCCGTGCGGCGGCGCGCAGTTCGACGTCCGTCCAGGAGTAGGTGGCCAGGGAGGCGGCGGGGGCCTTGCCCGGGGCGCCGGTCAGCCGGGCGATGTAGGCGATGTCATAGGGATTTCGCAGGGCCACATGGACCAGCGGAACGCCCGTGGCGGCGAGCGCGGAGACGAGGGCGCGCTGGCGGGAGCCCGCGCCGATGTTGTACGTCGCCACGACCAGCGCGTCCCGCCCCCGGGCCGCCGCGACCGCCGCCTTGATCCGCTCCGGCGTCGGTTCGGGCGTGGTGCCGGAGCCGGCGCCAGAGCCAATGGACAGGGACAGGGCTTCGGCGGTGAAGCCGAGGGCGGCCAGGGCGCGGGCGAGGACCGCCGTCGGCGGGCCGCCGGTGCCGGAGGGGGCGGCCGGGTCCGGGCCCACGACCAGCACCTTGCGGTGGCGGCGGCGGGACAGCGGCAGCAGGTGGCCGTCGTTGACGAGCAGGGTGGTGGTGCGCTCGGCGATCCGGCCGGCGGCGGCCCGGTGCTCGCGGCTGCCGACCGCGCGGCTCACGGCGCGGTCGCTGGTGTAGGGGGTGTCCAACAGGCCCCGGCGCGACTTGAGTTCCAGGATACGCAGGACGGATTCCTCGATGCGGGCCTCGCTGAGCTCGCCGCCCCGTACGGCCCGGCGGACGCCCGCCCAGGCGGCCCGCAGGTCCGGCGGGTTCAGCAGCTGGTCCGCGCCCGCCTTCAGGGCCAGGACCGGCACCCGGTCGTCGCCGTACTTCTTCCGCACCCCGGCCATGCCGAGCGAGTCCGTCACCACCACGCCGTCGAAGCCGAGTTCACCGCGCAGCACACCGGTGAGGATGGGCTTGGAGAGCGTGGCGGGGTCGTCGACGGGGTCGAGCGCGGGGAACCGCAGATGCGCCGTCATGATCGCGTCGACGCCCGCCGCGATGGCGGCCCGGAACGGCGGCGCGTCCAGCCGCTCCCACTCCGCCCGGGAGTGGGTGATGACCGGGAGGCCGACATGGCTGTCCACGGCCGTGTCGCCGTGCCCGGGGAAGTGCTTGGCGGTGGCCGCGACCCCGGCGCTCCGATAGCCCTCGACCTGGGCCGCGACCAGCCGGGACGCGGCCTTCGGGTCGGCGCCGAAGGAGCGTACGCCGATGACGGGGTTGGCCGGGTCGACGTTGACGTCCGCGACGGGCGCGTAGTTCTGCCGGATGCCGAGCGCGGCGAGCTCGGCCCCGGCGATCCGGGCGGCGGTGCGGGCGTCCGCGGTACTGCCCCCCGCGCCGAGCGCCATCGCGCCCGGGAGGAGCGTGGCGGGCGCGCCGACGCGGGCGACGATGCCGTGCTCCTGGTCGATGGCCAGCAGCACGGGGACGGGGGTGGCGCCCGCGAGCGCGGCCTTCTGGATGCCGTTGGCGAGGGCGGCGAGCTGGTGGGGGTCGCGGATGTTGTGCGCCCACCCCGCGTACATGATGCCGCCGACGTGGTACTTCGCGATCAGCTCGGCCGCGTTGGCGACGCCCGTCTCCTTGCGGTTCTGCGCGGCGTCGGCGGCGGTGGGGGCGGTGGCCGAATGGCCGTAGACCCGCATGACGAAGAGCTGGCCGATCTTCTCCTCGAGGGTCATCCGGCCCAGCAGCGCCTCGGCCCGCTCGCGGTCGCGGTCCCGGCGTTCGGCGCTGCCGCCCGCCGGGACGGCGGCGCGGCGGGTCGGCGGGGCCGCCCGGGTGGCGGAGGGTCGCTGCGGGGAACAGGCGGCGGCCGCGGCCGCGAGGGCGGCGGTCAGCAGGGCGCGGCGGGAGGCCGCCTTGGGGAATGCCGGGTCGTGCACCCGCACTCCTTCCGTCGGGGTCGAGGAGGGGGTGGCTGTGGTCCGTATGACACGAACATGCGGAAAATATGGGAGAAGTGAGGGAGCGTCAATCTGTGTCGCTCCACGTCAGCGAGGGGAACAGCCTCGTGCAGTCTCGGTCAATTGGCATATGACACCGATCGCGCGATGCCCGAACGATGTCCGGAAGTGACTCGCGACGGTCAGTCGGCGAAGCGCGGCCGCTCGGGCAGCCGGTCCTTGGGCACCTCGAAGACGGCGATCACATGGAAGGGCGCGAAGCACTCCGGCGGCGGCTCGGGGTGCGGGCCCGCGATCAGCTTCAGCGTGTCACCGGCGCGGTGGAGGGTCGCGGACGACCACTGGGCGCATCCGGTGGTCGTCGACCAGCCGACCAGGGTGGTGCGGGTGAAGTCGGTGCCCTCGGCCTTGTCGATGATCTCGCCCGACCGCTTGCCGAACTGCCGGGCGAAGGCGTCGACCCCCTCCGGCCCGCGCAGCACCGCCCGCACCTGCCGCACGGCGCCGGGCGCGCTCGCGAAGTAGACGAGCCCCGAGTCGACGCGGCCCTGGCGATATGGCGTGCCGGGCGGGGAGCTCGGAGTGCCGCCGTCGGCGCGGTTGCCGGTGGGCAGACCGACGGCGGCATGCTGCTGGCCGCAGGCGGCGGAGAGGGTGGTCAGCGACGCAGCCAGCAGCGCGGCCGACACCGCTCTGCGGAGACTCACCAGCAGCACCCCGCTTGGACGGCCCGCGCCCCGGGCCGGTTCCAGGGGGCACCGCCCAGCGGTAGCCGGGGGAGAACCGAGCCCCAAGGCTGCCGCGGACGCGCGGAATCGGTGAGGTGCGGGACGCATGCGGCCATGGTGGCAGCGGACGTCGCGAGTCCGGGGCGGGCGCGCCGTGGGGTGCGCCGAGTGGGGGTGCGCCCGGTGCCCGCGCGCGTCAGCGCGTGCGCTGCGGCCAGTGCTCTCGTAGCAGCCGTACGGTCTGCGTGATGGCCGGGCGGCGGGCCGCGCCCGTGCGCCACAGGGCGTAGAGGCGGCGTACCGGCACCGGTTCGAGAGGGACCGCCAGCACGCCGTGCGGCAGCGGGCCGCGGCCCAGGCGGGGCATCAGGGCGATGCCCAGGCCCGCCGCGACCAGGGCGATCTGGGTGTGGTTCTCCGCCGCCTGGTACGCCAGGTCCGGCTCGTGGCCCGAGGCGCGCAGCGTCCGCACCAGCCAGTCGTGGCACACCGACCCCGGCGGCTGGCAGATCCACCGCTGTCCCGGCAGGTCCGCGCGGCTCAGTTGGCCGCGCCCGGCCAGCGGATGCCCGGCCGGGACGAGCACATCGCACAGGTCGTCGCCGATGACCGCCCGCTCCAGGCCTTCGGGGGCGGGCAGCGGCGCGATGTCCCAGTCGTGCGCGACCGCGATGTCGATGACTCCTTGGGCCGCCAGGTCGACGGAGAGGTGCGGGTCGACCTCGACGAGGCGGGCGTCCAGGGACGGGTGTCGTTCGGCGAGTTCGGCGAGGACTTGGGGCAGCAGCCCGCGGGCCGCGGAGGCGAAGGCGCCGATGACCAGCCGTCCGGTGGGCAGCCCGCGCCGCTCCTCCAGGGTGGTCTCGGCCCGCTCCACGATCGCCAGCAGCTGCTGGGCGGTGGCGGCGAGGTGCTGGGCCTCGTCGGTCAGCGCGATGCCGCGGCCCTGGCGCTCCAGCAGGGTGGTGCGGGTCTCCCGCTCCAGCTTGGCGATCTGCTGGGAGACGGCGGACGGGGTGTAGCCGAGCGCGGTGGCCGCCGCGCTGACCGAGCCGTGCACGGAGACCGCGTGCAGGGCGCGGAGCCTGGCCAGGTCGAGCATCGCGCCTCTTTCCTTTCAGGGCTGCTTCATCCAACAATGAAGGAATCCGTGCTGGTGCTACAAGGTCGGCTGCCGTGATCCTCGACGTATGCGACCAGCACACATTCTCTTGGCCGTCCTCGTCACCGCCGTGTGGGGCGTCAACTTCGTCGTCATCGACATCGGGCTCGACCACTTCCCGCCCCTGCTGTTCTGCGCGCTGCGCTTCCTCGTCGCGGCGCTGCCCGCCGTCTTCCTGGTCGGCCGGCCCAAGGTCGCGTGGAAGTGGGTGCTCGGGGTCGGTCTGGCGCTGGGCGTGGCGAAGTTCGGGCTGTTGTTCATCGGCATGCACGAGGGGATGCCCGCCGGGCTGTCCTCGCTGGTGCTGCAGATCCAGGCGGTGTTCACGGCGCTGTTCGCGGCCGTGGCGCTCGGCGAGCGGCCGGGGCGCATGCGGTGGGCGGGTATGGGGGTGGCGCTTGTCGGTATCGGCGTGGCCGCTGTCGACGAGGGGACGTCCGGGCCGCTGCCGGCCTTTGCGCTGGTGATCGCCGCCGCCGTGTTCTGGGGTGTGTCGAACGTCCTGACCCGCAAGGCCGCGCCGCCCGACCCGCTCAGCTTCATGGTGTGGGTGAGCCTGGTGCCGGTGGCGCCGCTGCTCGGGCTGTCGCTGATGTTCGAGGGTGCGGACCCCGACCTGGAGGCGCTGCGCTCGCTCGACTGGACCGGGGTGGGTGTGATCGTCTACGTCGCCTGGATCGTGACCCTGGCCGGCTTCGGCGCCTGGAACTTCCTGCTGCGGACCTACGACGCCTCGGCGGTCGCGCCCTTCACCCTGCTGGTGCCGGTCTTCGGGATGTCCTCGGCCGCGCTGGTGCTGGGGGAGGGCATCAGCCCGCTGCGCTGGCTGGCGGCGGCGCTGCTGGTCGGCGGCGTGGCCCTGACCTCGCTGTCCCCGCTGTCCGTCAGGCTGCCTCGGCGAGCAGCCGCAGCAGATGGTCCCGGGCCGCGGGAAGCAGCCCCGCAAGCTCCGCCGCTTGTGGGTACCACCGCTTCTCGTACTCCCAGCACAGCCAGCCGTCCCAGCCCGCGCGGCTGAGCAGCTCCACGCACTCGGCCAGCGGCAGCACGCCCGCGCCCAGCGGCAGCGGGGTGGTGTCGTCGGCCGAGGCGATGTCCTTGACCTGCACATAGCCCAGGTACGGGGCGAGCGCCGCATGGGTGGCGGAGGGGTCCTCGCCACCCAGCCAGGGGTGCATCACATCCCAGATCGCGCCCACGCTCAGGTGGCCGACCTGCCCGAGGACACGGGTCACGTCGGCCCCGGTGCGGTGGGAGTCATGCGTCTCCAGGAGCAGCCGTACGCCCAGGTCGGCGGCGTACGGCGCGGCGGCCGCGAGGCGGCGGGCGGCGTTCGCGTCGGCTTCGGCGGCGTCGAGGTCACCGCCGCCGGGGAAGACCCGGACGTGGGCCGCGCCCAGGTCGTGGGCGAGTTGCAGCAGCTCCCGGAGTTCCTGGAGTGCGGGCTCGTCCGGCCCCGCCGCGGCGGCCCGTACATACCCGGCGACGGTGAGCACCGCGAGGCCGGCGGCCTTGAACTCCGCCACCGCGCGCGTCCGTTCGGCGGCCCCGATCCCCGGGTGTACCGGCTCCTCGGGGTGTGCCCGCAGCTCGACGCCGTGGTAGCCGGTGTCGGCGGCGAGCCGCACCACCTCCGGAATGGGCAGGCCGGGGACGCCGAGGGTCGAGAAGGCGAGCTGCATGCGGGCTCCGGTTGTTCGAATGGATCAGGTCTCTACTCTGTCATCTACCACCTACCCGACAGCCAGTCGCCACAGCGAGGTCACCTCCGCCGCGCGGGCCTCGTGCAGCGGGTCGTCCGGATCGGCGGCGCGGCGGTGGACAGGACGGGTGTCCAGCCGGTCCACGACCTTCAGCCCCGCCGCGTCGAACGCGGCCGACAACTCGGCGCGGGGGCGCAGACCGAGGTGTTCGGCGAGGTCGGAGAGGATCAGCCAGCCCTCGCCGCCCGGGGCGAGGTGGTCGGCCAGGCCGCCCAGGAAGCCGTGCAGCATCCGGCCGCCCGGGTCGTACACCGCGTACTCGACCGGCGAGGTGGGGCGGGCCGGCACCCAGGGCGGGTTGCAGACGACGAGCGGGGCCCGGCCGGGCGGGAAGAGGTCCTCCCGCACGACGTCCACCCGTCCGGCCAGGCCGAGCCTCGTGACGTTCTCGCGCGCGCACGCCAGCGCGCGCGGGTCCTGGTCCGTGGCCACGACGCGCCCCACGCCCCGGCGGGCGAGCACGGCGGACAGCACGCCGGTTCCGGTGCCGATGTCGTAGGCCAGCGACGGGTCGGCGGGCAGCGGCGCCTCGGCCACCAGGTCGACGTACTCGCCGCGCACCGGTGAGAAGACGCCGTAGTGCGGATGGATCCGGTCACCGCCCAGGGCCGGCACCGCGATGCCCTTCCTGCGCCACTCGTGCGCGCCGATCAGGCCCAGCAGTTCCCGCAGGGAGGTCACCGAGGGCCCTTCGGCCGGTCCGTACGCCTCCGCGCACGCCTGCCGTACGTCGGGCGCGCGGCGCAGCGGTACGCCGTAGTCGCCGTCCAGCGGGACGAGCAGCATGCCCAGCACCCGGGCCCGCCGGGACTGGGCCTGGCGGTGCTGGTGGAAGGCCTCGGCGGGGGAGGCCGCGGGGGCGCGCCGGCCCCGCGCGCGGCGCGGGCCGCGGTCGGCGCGGCGGGCCATGGCGCTCAGCAGCTGGCGGGCGCCCTGGTAGTCGCCGCGCCACAGCAGGGCGGTGCCCTCGCAGGCGAGGCGGTAGGCGGTGTCGGCCGTCGTGCGGTCGTCGGCGGTCGCCACCCGCCGGGGCGGGGGCGCCCCGCTCTCGGAGCGCCATTGGGCGTCGCGGGCCCGTCCGGCTTCGGTCCATTCGATGACCTGATGCGTACTCAGGGGGTGTACCTCGTGCTCTGGCTCGGTTCCGGCTGCTCACTCCTTATCCCGTGAGGGACCCTTGACGCGAGCGGTTTTCGGCCGGATGACGCCCCTTCAGGTCTCTGGCCGCCTTCGGGGTCCGGTTCTACGATGGGAGCGCTCCCGCGCATCTCGCGCACCTTATCCGGAGGAGAACAAGGGACCCCTTGGAGCCGCCATGATTTGTCATGAGCACAACCGTAGACGGTGGGTGGCACGGGCCTCGGCCGCCGCGTCCGCCGCCGTCCTGATGATCGCCATCCCGCTGGCGGACACCGCCGCCGCCCACGGCTCGGCCATCGGCCCGGCCTCGCGCAACTACGGCTGCTGGAAGCGCTGGGGCAGCGACTTCCAGAACCCGGAGATGAAGACCAAGGACCCCATGTGCTGGCAGGCCTGGCAGGCCGACGTCAACGCGATGTGGAACTGGAACGGCCTCTACCGGGAAGGCGTGGCGGGCAACCACCAGGCCGCCCTCCCCGACGGCCAGCTCTGCAGCGCCGGGCACACCTCCTCCGGCCGCTACAACGCGATGGACGTGCCGGGCACGTGGGAGGCCACGGCCGTCAGCAACAGCTTCACCTTCAAGAACCACGACCAGGCCAAGC
Organism: Streptomyces sp. ME19-01-6; assembly: GCF_033793745.1. NCBI lineage: Bacteria > Bacillati > Actinomycetota > Actinomycetes > Kitasatosporales > Streptomycetaceae > Streptomyces > Streptomyces sp. ME19-01-6. The sequence continues at coordinate 160,469 of NZ_JARAXF010000016.1, forward strand.
ACGGCGCCGACTACTACCGCATCTATGTCACCAAGCAGGGGTACGACGCCACCACCCAGCCGCTGCGCTGGAGCAACCTTGAACTGGTCGCCCAGACGGGCAAGATCGCTCCCGGAGTGGGGGAGCCCTCCACCGACCCCGCCCTCAACGGGGTCACCGTCTCCATCCCGGTCAACGCCCCCGGGCGCACCGGCCGCCATGTCGTCTTCATGATCTGGCAGGCCAGCCACTTCGACCAGTCGTTCTACTCGTGCAGCGACGTCATCTTCCCCGGAGGATGAGCCCGGCCCCAGGCTGACCCCGCCCGCCACGCTCGCGGCGGGCGGGGTTCGGGCTAGCCGGCAGCCCGCGGCGGGGCCGTGGACGCCCGGGCCATCAGCTCGGAGCGCACCATCGCCACCCCGCCCGGCGGCTGCGACTCGCGCCCCAGCGCCAGGCGTCCGGCGCGGGCGCCCGCCTCGTGGAGGGGCAGCCGGACCGTGGTGAGGGCCGGGACCGCGTCCGCGCTGAAGGGCAGGTCGTCGAAGCCCGCGACCGACACGTCCTCGGGGATCCGCAGCCCCTGGTCGCGCAGCGCAGCGCAGACACCGAGCGCGATGGTGTCGTTGGCGGCCACGACGGCCGTCAACGCGTTGTCCCGGCGCAGCAGTTCGAGCGTGGCGTCATAGCCGGAGGAGCGGTCGTACAGCCCGTGGACGGTCAGCCGGTCCACCCCCCCGTCCAGGCTGTCCAAGCCCGCCGCCGCCAGGGCCGCGCGATGGCCGTCGAGGCGGTCGCGGGTCGTGGTGCGCTCGGCGGGGCCGGCCACATACCCGATCCGGCGGTGGCCGAGGGCCAGCAGATGCTCGGTGAGCCGCCGGGCGCCGCCGCGGTTGTCGAACGTGAGGGTGATCGCGTCCTCGATCGGGGGGCGGCCGCACAGCACCACGCGGGTGCCGGACGAGGCCAGTCGGGACGCCTTGGCGGCGACCGCGGCCATGTGGTCGGGGTGCTCGACCGCGCCGCCGGTGAGCACGACCGCGGCGGCGCGCTGCCGCTGCAGCAGGGTGAGGTAGGTGAGTTCGCGCTCCGGGGAGCCGCCGGTGTTGCAGATCACGGCGAGCTTCTCGCCGTGGCGGCCGGACTCCGCGCCCGTGGCCGACCCCATCTCGGACTGCACGGCACCGGCGATGATCCCGAAGAAGGGGTCCGCGATGTCGTTGACGAGCACGCCCACCAGATCCGAGGTGGCGGCGGCGAGCGCGCTCGCCGGACCGTTGACCACGTACTCCAGTTCGTCCACCGCGCGCAGCACCCGGGCCCGGGTCGACTCGGCGACCGGGTAGTTGCCGCTCAGGACGCGCGACACGGTGGCCGCCGAGACCCGCGCCCGTGCGGCCACATCGGCCAGGGTCACTGCCATGATTCCTCCGTTGGATGGTCACCAGGTGGTGCGCCGCGCGCGCCCCTTCGCGCACGACCATGCTCTCACTGGCCAGGGTGGGTGCCGGAGCGGAATGCCGGGGGTCGAGCCCCGCCCGCGCACCCGTTCCCGACCCCTGTGCGAAGTTCCGATTCGAAAGTTTCACCAGGGGCCGGATTGTGCTCTCCAAGGTCTTGTCCGGTCATCCTGACCATGCCTAGGGTCCTCTTCAGCAAGCGCTTTCCCTTGGCGAGGAGCCCTGTCCATGGCCGCAGCCACCACCCGTATCCGTGCCGCAGTCGTCGGCACCGGAGGCATTGTCTCCGGAAGCCATCTGCCCGCGCTCCGCGCGCACGCCGACCGCGTGGACCTCGTCGCCGGGGTCGACGTGGACGAGGGCCGTCTGGAGGCCTTCCGCGCCCGGGCCGCCGAGCCCGACGGGACGGGCCCCGGATGCACCGTGACCGGCTACACCGACCTGGCCGCCATGCTGGAGGCCGAGCGCCCCGACCTGGTGCTCATCGGCACCCCGCCCTCCCTCCACCGCGAGCAGACCGCGGCGGCCCTGCGCGCCGGGGCCTGGGTGCTGTGCGAGAAGCCGCTCTGCCTCACGCTCGCCGAGTACGACGAGATCGCCGCGGCCGAGAAGCCCGACGGCGGCCCGTACGCGTCCGTGGTCTTCCAGCACCGCTACGGCTCGGGCGCCGTCCACGCCCGTGAACTGCTCACCAGCGGTGATCTTGGCAAGCCCCTGGTCGCCCACTGCCAGACCACCTGGCACCGCGACACCGACTACTACGCGGTGCCCTGGCGCGGCCGCTGGGACAGCGAGGGCGGCGGCCCCTCCATGGGCCACGGCATCCACCAGATGGACCTGCTGCTCCACCTCCTCGGCGACTGGACCGAGGTCCGGGCCATGGCCGGGCGGCTGGTCCACGACGTGGAGAGCGAGGACGTCTCCACCGCGCTCGTCCGCTTCGCAGGCGGCACCATGGCCACCGTCGTCAACAGCGTGCTCTCGCCGGACGAGGTCAGCCGGATCCGCATCGACTGCGCCGACGCCACCGTCGAACTCACCCACCTGTACGGGCACACCAACGACGACTGGGTCTACACCCCCGCCCCGCACACCCGCGACGCCGCCGACCGCATCGCCCACTGGCGCACTCCCGCCGCCGACCTGCCCAGCTCGCACGCGGCCCAGCTGGGCGTGGTGCTGGACGCGATGCGGGACGGGGTACGGCCCCCGGGCAGCGGCCCGGACGCGCGCCGCACCATGGAGTTCCTCGCCGCGCTCTACAAGTCGGCCTTCACCGGACGGCCCGTCCAGGCGGGCGAGATCGTCCCCGGGGACCCGTACTACGACGCCATGCACGGCAACCACCCCGACTGGGCGCCCGCGACCGCCGCCGCGTCTTCCGCCGCGTCCGCCAAGGAGCAGTGAGCATGACCGAGCCGATCACCGTCACCCACATCCACGGCGAGAGCGTCACGGTCGCCGCCCAGGGCGTCGAGCTGCTGGCCTACGTCTACAAGCCGGACGCCGACCCGTTCGAGTCGCTCAAGCCCTACACCCACCCGCTGCGCACCCTGGCCGGCAACGTGGTCTCCGGCTACCGCCCCAACGACCACCGCTGGCACAAGGGCCTGCAGATGACCGCGAGCCATCTGTCCGAACAGAACTTCTGGGGCGGCAACAGCTACCTCGGCCCCGATCAGGGGTACCGGCGGGTCGAGGAGCGCGTCGGCTCGATGCGCCACGACGGCTTCGAGGAGTTCACCGTCTCCGAGGACCGGCTGCGCTTCGCCGAGAAGCTGACCTGGGTCGCCCATCCCTCTGCACGACACAGCGGCGGCGGGGAGTGGGCGGAGGAGCTGCGCACCGTCGAGGTGCACTCCGTGGAGCCCGCCGAGGGCACCTGGGCCATCGACTGGTCCATCCGCCTCACCAACATCCGCGGCGAGGAGCTGCGCTTCGGCTCCCCGACCACCGCGGGCCGTGAGATGGCCGGCTACACCGGGCTGAACTGGCGCGGCCCCCGCGACTTCACCGGCGGCGACGTGTTCGGCCCCGGCGGGCGCGGCGGCGAGGGCGAGACGGGCGCGTCCGACCTGATGGGCACCCCGGCCGCCGAGGCGCCCTGGATCGCCTTCACCGCCGAGCACGACGCCGTGGACGGGCACTCCACCCTGCTGTTCGCGCACGCCCCTCAGAACCTGTCACAGGATGAGGGCGCCGTGCACGCCTCCCACTGGTTCGTACGCTCCGAGCCCATCCCCTCCGTCGCCTTCTCCTGGGCGTTCTTCGAGGAGTTCGCGCTGCCCCCGGGCGAGAGCTTCGCGTACCGCTACCGCGTGGTGGTCGCGGACGGCGCTTGGGACCAGGACCGCGCCGAGACCTACCTCAAGTCCCATGGGTGGTGAGCGGGAGATGACCGGGATCACCGATCCGCTGCCGGGCGGGGTGGGGCTGTCCCACATCAGCGCGTACGAGTGGGAGGCCGCCGACGGGGTGTGCGGCGGCAGCCCGCACCTCCACCTGGCCTGCACCGAGGCGTACGTGGTCACGGGCGGGAGCGGCGCCGTCCAGACCCTGACCGTCGAGGACGGCTATACCGAGACGCCGCTGGAGCCTGGCGCGGTGGTGTGGTTCTCGCCCGGCACGGTGCACCGCATGGTGCAGGGCGGCGGGCTGAGGGTGACCGTGCTGATGCAGAACAGCGGGCTGCCCGAGGCGGGCGACGCCGTGTTCACCTTCCCCTCCGAGGTCCTGGCCGACCCCGAGGCGTACGCCGCGGCCGCCGCCCTGCCCGCCAAGGAGGGGCCCGAGGCCGACGCCGCGGCCCGGCGCCGCCGCGACCTGGCGGTCACCGGCTATCTGGAGCTGCGCGAGGCCCTGGAGAAGGGCGACGACGGCCCGCTGCGCGCCTTCCACCAAGCCGCGGTGCGGCTGGTCGGACCCAAGGTCGCGGCCTGGGAGCCCCGTTGGCGCGACGGCGCGCTCGCCGCCGCGCAGCGCACCGGCGACCATCTGGCCGCCCTCGCGGCGGGCGACCCGGCCCATCTGGCCCGCGCCCGCGTCCGCGCGTCCGGGCCCACCCGGCAGGGCGGCTACGGCATGTGCGGCCGCCGCGACGAGTACGAACTCCCCGGCGTCACGCTGCCCTACTACGGCGAGTGACCTGACCCCTTCCCCACCACGGCGAACCCGCACATAATCGCCGGCCACCACATGTCGGAAAGATCAGAAGGGAGGCTGGCCACAGCATGCTTCGAATCAGGACAAAGGTGTCCTGCGCTCTGGCCCTCGCCTTCACCCTCGGCGCGACCCTCACCGGGTGCGGCGGAGGTGAGGGAGGCGGCTCGGGCGGCAAGGTCACGCTGCGCTTCACCTGGTGGGGAAACCCGGACCGGGCGGCCCGCACGGAAGAGGCCGTCAAGCTCTTCGAGAAGAAGAACCCCAACATCGACGTCCTCACCTCGTTCGCGGGCTTCGACGCGTACAAGCAGAAGCTCGCCACGCAGGCGGCGGGCGGCGACGCGCCCGATGTGATGCAGCTCGACTACCGGATGATCAACCAGTACGCGGACGGCGGTGTCCTGCTCGATCTGGGGACACACAACGAGCTGCGCACCTCCGAGATGGACAAGGGGCTGCTGGCCACCGGCGTCGTGAACGACAAGCAGTACGCGATCCCGGTGGCGCGCGGCTCGGAGACCTTGGTGTACGACTCGGTCCTGTGGCGCAAGGCCGGGGTGCCCGAGCCCAAGGTCGGCTGGACCTGGGACGACTGGGCCAACGCCATGATCGAGCTGTCGAAGTCCAAGGCCGTCAAGTCCGCCGGGCGGGCGGGCAGCACCGACCCGGGCCAGAGCGAGGACGTCTTCGAGATCTGGCTGCGCGGCCAGGGCAAGGCCCTCTATACCGACGACTACAAGCTCGGCTTCACGCCGGACGATCTGACGCGCTACTGGGAGTGGTGCACCAAGCTCCGCAAGCAGGGCGCGGTCAGCTCCGCCGAGCAGACCACCCAGATCGACGGCTCGGTGGAGAACACCCCGCTGGGCCGGCTGAAGGCCGTCTCGGACTTCAACTGGGACGCCCCCGCCAGCGGCTATCTGGCGATCGTCGGGGAGGGTGTGAAGCTCGCGCCGATGCCGTCGGGCGAGGACGGCACGCCCGGCCAGTACTTCAAGCCGTCGATGTTCTTCGGGGCGTCCGCGAAGACCGGCCACCCCAAGGAGGCCGCCCGGTTCATCGACTTCCTGCTGAACGACCCCGAGGCGGGTGCCATCCTCGGCAACTCCCGCGGCGTCCCGGCCAACGACTCCATCCGCAAGGTCGTGGCGCCCAAGCTGGAGGGGTTCGACCTGGTGGTCTCCGCCTACCAGAAGCAGTTCGAGGGCAAGCTCAAGGATCCGCCGCCCGCGCCGCCCAAGGGCGACGCGTCGCTGCAGACCACCTTCAGCCGCGACTACGACCAGGTGTCGTTCGAGCAGATGTCGCCGCGTGAGGCGGCCGAGGACTTTGTCACCGAGGCGAAGGCGGAGCTGAGGCAATGACCGCGACCGCAACCCGCCCCCAGCCGGCCCCGGCGAGCGCCGGCCGGTCCGGCAAGCGCCCCCCGAAGCGCGAGCGCCAGGGCGCCGCCTGGGTGTTCCTTTCCCCATGGGTGCTCGGCGCCAGTGTGCTGACGCTGCTGCCCATGGCGGTCTCGCTGTATCTGTCGTTCACCAACTACGACATGTTCAACGACCCCAGCTGGGTCGGCTTCCGCAACTACGTCCAGATGTTCACCGAGGACCCCCGCTACTGGCGGTCGGTCACCTCGACCCTCACCTATGTCGTGATCGCGGTACCGCTGCAGCTCGCGCTGGCCCTCGCGGTCGCGCTGGCGCTGAAGTCGGTCAAGCGCGGCAAGGGCTTCTACCGCTCCGCCTTCTACGCCCCCTCGCTGCTCGGCGCGTCCATGTCCATCGCCCTGGTCTGGCGGGCGATCTTCAACGACGGCGGCACCGTGGACAACATGCTGTCCTGGTTCGGCCTGGACATCGGCGGCTGGATCAACAAGCCGGGCTGGGCCCTGCTGGCCGTCGCGCTGCTGACGGTGTGGCAGTTCGGCGCCCCCATGGTGATCTTCCTGGCCGGGCTGCAGCAGATACCGGGCGAGCTGTACGAGGCGGCGGCCATGGACGGGGCCGGATGGTGGCGGCGATTCCGCTCCATCACCCTGCCCATGCTGTCCCCGGTGCTCTTCTTCAACCTGGTGCTGCAGACCATCCAGGCGTTCCAGGTCTTCACCCCGGCCTTCGCGGTCAGCGGCGGCAAGGGCGGGCCGGCGGACTCCACGCTCTTCTACACGCTCTACCTCTACGACCGCGGCTTCACCGCCTCCCACATGGGCTATGCCTCGGCCATGGCCTGGGTGCTGCTGGTGGCCATCGGCATCGTCACCGCGGTGCTGTTCCGCACCTCCCGCTCCTGGGTCTTCTACGCCAACGACGACAACGAGGGGGCCCGATGACCACCGTGGACACCACCCACGCGGTGGCGACGGACGGTATGGCGGCCCGCCGCCGCCCGCGCCCCGCCCGGATCGCCCTGCACGCCGTGCTGATCGCCGTGCTGCTGGTGATGCTCTACCCGCTGGCCTGGCTGGTCGCGACCTCCTTCAAGCCGGCGAACGAAGTGATCGCCAGCCTCAAGCTGCTCCCCAGCCATCTGGAGTGGAGCAACTACTCCACCGCGCTGGACGGCGTGAACGAGGTCAGCGTCGGCCAACTGCTGTGGAACTCGCTGCTCATCGCGGGCGGCGCGGTGCTCGGCAACGTCATCAGTTGCTCGCTCGCCGCGTACGCCTTCGCGCGGCTGCGGTTCAAGATGCGCGGCCCGCTGTTCGCCTTCATGATCGCGACGATCATGCTGCCGCACCACGCGGTGCTGATCCCGCAGTACATCGTCTTCAACCAGCTCGGCATGGTGAACACGTACTGGCCGATGATCCTGCCGAAGTTCCTGGCCACCGACGCCTTCTTCGTCTTCCTCATCGTGCAGTTCATGCGCTCGCTGCCGCGCGAGCTGGACGAGGCGGCGCGGATCGACGGCTGCGGGCCGTTCCGCTCGTTCTTCAGTGTCATCCTGCCGCTGACCAGGCCCGCCCTGATCACCACCGCGATCTTCACCTTCATCTGGACCTGGAACGACTTCTTCACCCAGCTCATCTACCTCTTCGAGCCGGAGAAGTTCACCCTCACCCTGGCCCTGCGGTCCTTCGTGGACGCCTCCAGCCAGTCGGCCTTCGGCCCGATGTTCGCCATGTCGGTCTTCGCGCTGCTGCCGATCGTGCTGTTCTTCCTCGCCTTCCAGCGGTTCCTGGTGGACGGCATGGCCAACTCCGGACTGAAGGGCTGAGCCGCCATGCCCCTCGCCACCACCCGGGAGCCGGGTGAACTGGTCGGCCCCCGCTTCGCCCTCTTCTCCGACGTGCTGCTGCTGGGCCTCGCGACCACCGTCGCCGCTCTGCCGGTGCTCACCGCGCCCGCCGCGATGTCCACCGCCTGCGCCGTGCTCGAACGGCGGGTCCGCCACGACGAGACGGTCACCGTCGCGGGCTACTTCCGAGCCCTGCGCGCCCGGCTGCGCACCGGCGATCTGCTGGCCGGCGGGGCCGCCGTGGCGGGCGGCGCGCTGCTGCTGTTCAACGCGCTGCTGACCGGGGCCGGTCTGCCGGGCGCGGCGGTCTTCCGCCCCGCCCTGCTGGCCGCGGGCGCCCTGCTGGCCGTGGTGCTGCTGCGCGCCTGCGCCCGCCCGGAGTCGGCCACCAGCTGGCGGGAGGCGGCGCGCACGGCGGCGTACGAGACGGTGCGCGCACCGCGCGGCAGCGCCGTACTCCTGCTGGCCGTGGCCACCGCCGCCGTCTGCGCCTGGGCCTATCCGCCGCTCGCCCTCCTCGTCCCCGGCCCCCTCGCGCTTAGCGGGGTCGCGGCCGGCAGGGGCGGCGTCGCGGGCCGCTAGCTCTCGCCTGGCTGCACCGCGCTCGTCGCACGCAGCGCCGCTGCGCTCTCCTCACGCGGCGCACCCAGACTCGGCTCCCGACCCGCTCCTTCTCCCGCCCCTGCCACCCGCGACCCCGCTAACCGCCCGGGCCGTCGAACACTCCGCGGCCACCCCGGCCACTCCTGAGCATTCCCGAACTACCACGGAGCACCCCAGATGACCCTGCACCGCCGTCACCTCCTCGCCGGGACCGCCGCCGTCGGCGGACTGCTCGCCGCCGCGCCCGAGTCCGCCGCGGCACCGGCCGGGGCCACGGACCTGCCCAAGGAACTCGACAAGGACTTTCTGGCCGTCCTCACCAAGGCGGCCGACGGCCGGGTGGCCGAGGTCCTGGACGGGCGCGCCGCCGCCATCGCCGAGCTGACCGACCAGGGCAAGGCCCGCTGGGCCGCCCGCAGTCTGCGCCTGCTGGCATCGGTGCACGTCTGGGACGACGCCGCCCACCACCACGACGCCGCGCTGGTCGCGCCGATGACCGAGCTGGCGGACGCGCTGGCCGCCGCGCAGTTCGACGACGGGCTCTACGACCAGGGGGCGGTGCACTCCCCGCCGGACACCGCCTTCTCGATCGTCGACCTGAGCCTGACGTACGGGCTGTTGGACGAGGACGGCCACGCGTCCACGCAGGGCATCCGGGCCACCCTCAAGAAGATCCTGCTGAAGGCGGGCAAGGGCCTGTCCGAGGGCGGCCTGCACACCCCCAACCACCGGTGGAAGATCTGCGCCGCGCTGGCCCGCGTCAACTCCTTCTGGCCGAACGAGGGTTACACCCGGCGCATCGACGCCTGGCTCGCCGAGGGCATCGACCAGTACCCGGCCGGCCAGTACAGCGAGCGCAGCGCCACCTACGCGCCGATCGTCACCAACCCCTCGCTGCTGACGCTCGCGCGGCTGACCGACCGGCCCGCGTTCTACGACAACGTGCGCCGCAACCTGGAGGCGACGCTCCACCTCATCGAGCCGAACGGCGAGGTGGAGACGGTGCATTCGCGCCGCCAGGACCAGAAGACGACGAAGCACGTGTCCGAGTACTGGCTCCAGTACCGGGCTCTGGCGCTCCGGGACAAGGACGGGCGGTTCGCGGCCGTCGCCGAGACCATCCAGCGGCGCGGGAAGGACCAGACCTTCGACGAGACCCCGCTCGGCGACTTCCTCGCCGAGGTGCTGGACCACCCGGAGCTGGCCGCGCCGCTGCCGAAGGCCACCGAGGCTCCGAAGGAGTTCACCTTCCACGACAAGGACAACGGGCTCGTCCGGATCGGTCACGGCACCGCCCGCACCACGATCTTCGGCGGGACGGACTTCCCCGACGTCCACGCCATCTCCTCCGGACTGTCCACCAACCCGACCTTCCTCAAGTGGCGCAAGGGCGGGGCGATCCTGGACTCGCTGCGGCTGTCCCCGCAGTTCTTCTCCCTCGGCCACTTCCGGGCCGAGGACCTGGAACGCACGGCTGGCGGCTGGCGGCTGACGGCGGAGGTCCGGGCCGCGTTCCACCTGCCGCTGCCGCCGCAGCACCGGCGCGCCGACGGGCTGTACCCGCTGACCGACGACGGCCGGTTCTGGTCCGCGATGGACTTCCCGCACCGGCCCAAGCAGTGGCGCACCCTGCGCACGGAGGTGCGGCTGAAGGAGTCCGGCGGCGGCTGGGACCTGGACTTCTCGGTCGGCCCCTCCGAGGTCCCGCTCGCCCTGGAGCTGTGCTTCCGCCCGGGCGGCACGCTCAGCGGTGTCGAGCCGGTCTCCGGCCAGGCGGACACGTACCAGCTGGTGAAGGGGTACGGGACGTACACCGTGGGCGATGACGTGATCACGTTCGGGCCGGGCAACGGCAGCGGACCGCGTCAGCCGGCCACCGTGGACGCGGGAGAGCGCTACAGCTGGATGGCCGGCAACCTCAATGTCTCCGGCATCCGCGTGCTGATCACCGGGCGCGCGCCCTTCAGGTACCGCCTGACCCTGCGCTGAAGCGCCGACCGCCCCGTGTCCGCTCTTCGGCCCCGCTCTCTGTGTGGACATGGACGGGCCGGGGCGGTTAGCGTATAGAAAGCGCTTGCTATGACTCTGGCGACGTCTGATGAGGATCTCGGTGAGGAGAAGAAAACCGTGACACGCAAGACAGTGCGGATCGCTATGAACGGTGTGACGGGCCGCATGGGCTACCGCCAGCACCTCGTCCGCTCCCTCCTCGCCATCCGCGAACAAGGCGGCCTCGACCTCGGCGACGGCACCGTGTTGTGGCCCGAGCCGGTCCTCGTCGGCCGCCGGGACCACGCCCTCAGGGCCCTGGCCGAGCGTCACGGCCTGGACCACTGGTCCACCGACGTCGACGCCGTCCTCGCCGACGACACGATCGACATCTACTTCGACGCCCAGGTCACCGCCGCCCGCGAGAAGGCCATCAAGAAGGCCATCGCGGCCGGCAAGCACATCTACACCGAGAAGCCCACCGCCACCGGCCTGGCCGGCGCCCTGGAGCTGGCCAGGCTCGCCGACGCGGCGGGCGTCAAGCACGGCGTGGTCCAGGACAAGATCTTCCTCCCCGGTCTGCTCAAGCTGAAGAGGCTCATCGACGGCGGCTTCTTCGGCAAGATCCTGTCGGTGCGCGGCGAGTTCGGCTACTGGGTCTTCGAGGGCGACTGGCAGAGCGCCCAGCGGCCCTCCTGGAACTACCGCGCCGAGGACGGCGGCGGCATCGTCGTCGACATGTTCCCGCACTGGGAGTACGTGCTGCACGAGCTCTTCGGCGCCGTACGGACCGTCCAGGCGCACGTCACCACCCACGTTCCCACCCGCTGGGACGAGCAGGGCAAGCCGTACGACGCCACCGCCGACGACGCGGCCTACGGCATCTTCCAGCTCGAAGGCGGCGCCGTCGCGCAGATCAACTCCTCCTGGGCGGTCCGGGTCAACCGCGACGAGCTGGTCGAGTTCCAGGTCGACGGCACCGAGGGATCGGCCGTCGCCGGCCTGCGCCGCTGCCGCGTCCAGCACCGCTCCGCCACCCCCAAGCCGGTCTGGAACCCCGACATCCCGCTCACCGAGTCCTTCCGCGACCAGTGGCAGGAGGTCCCGGACAATGCGGAGTTCGACAACGGCTTCAAGGCCCAGTGGGAGCTGTTCCTGCGCCATGTCGCCCTCGACGAGCCCTGGCACTGGGACCTGCTGGCCGGCGCGCGCGGTGTGCAACTCGCCGAGCTGGGCCTGCAGTCGTCGGCGGAGGGCCGCCGCCTGGACGTGCCGGAGCTGAGCCTGTGACCATCCACCTCCCCGCCGCGGACGGCACCACCCGCCCGTACCGGCCCCGCACCGAGCCCGTGGCCTTCGCCCCCGGCGGCGCGCCGCTCGCCTCCCGTACGGTCTTCTCCGCCGCCCACGTCGTCGCCGACCCGTACGCCGACATCACCCCCGACAGCCCCGCCGCCGTCGACTGGGACGCCACCCTCGCCTTCCGCCGCCACCTGTGGTCCCACGGTCTCGGCGTCGCCGAGGCCATGGACACCGCCCAGCGCGGCATGGGCCTCGACTGGTCCGGCGCCGCCGAGCTGATCCGCCGCTCGGCGGCCGAGGCCAAGGCGGTCGGCGGCCGCATCGCCTGCGGCGTCGGCACCGACCAGCTGCCCGTCACCGAGGTCGGCTACCCGTACAGCCTCGACGAGGTCAGGGCCGCGTACGAGGAGCAGCTGGAGGTCGTCGAGACGGCCGGTGCCCAGGCCATCCTCATGGCCTCCCGGGCCCTGACCGCCGTGGCCAAGAGCCCCGACGACTACCTGGAGGTCTACGGCCACCTGCTGCGCCAGGCCGCCGAGCCGGTCGTCCTGCACTGGCTGGGCCCCATGTTCGACCCGGCCCTCGAGGGCTACTGGGGCGCCACCGACCTGGACGCCGCCACCCGCACCTTCCTCGACGTCATCGCCGCCCACCCCGACAAGGTCGACGGCATCAAGGTCTCTCTGTTGGATGCCCAGCGCGAGATCGAGCTGCGCCGCCTCCTTCCGGACGGTGTGCGCTGCTACACGGGCGACGACTTCAACTACCCCGAGCTGATCGCGGGCGACGACCGCGGCTTCAGCCACGCCCTGCTCGGCATCTTCGACCCGCTGGGCCCGCTGGCCGCCGAGGCGGTGCGCCGGCTGGACACCGGCGATGCGGCGGCCTTCCGCGGACTGCTCGACCCCACGGTCGAGCTCTCCCGCCACCTCTTCCAGGCCCCGACCCGCTTCTACAAGACGGGCGTCGTCTTCCTGGCCTGGCTGGCCGGCCACCAGTCGCACTTCACGATGGTCGGCGGCCAGCAGTCGTCCCGTTCGCTGCCGCACCTGGCGCGGGCGTACGAACTGGCCGACGGTCTTGGCCTGTTCCCGGACCCGGCCCTCGCGGAGTCCCGGATGAAGAACCTGCTGGCGGTGTACGGAGTGAACCAATGACCGCTGACCTGACCCGGCTGAGCCTCAACCAGGAAACGATCAAGCAGTGGTCGCTGCCCGAGCTGGCCGAGGGCTGCGTCAAGGCGGGCGTCCCGGGCGTCGGCCTGTGGCGCGCGCCGGTGCAGGAGTACGGCGTGGAGGCGGCCGCCCGGCTGATCCGCGACGCGGGCCTGGCCGTCACCTCCCTGTGCCGGGGCGGCTTCTTCACCGCCGTCGACCCGGACGAGCGGGCCGCCGCCCTCGCCGACAACCGCGCCGCCATCGACGAGGCCGCCACCCTCGGCACCGACACCCTCATCCTGGTCTCCGGTGGCCTCCCGCCCGGCAGCCGCGACCTGTTCGCCGCCCGCGAGCGCATCGCCGACGCCCTCGCCGAGCTCGCCCCGTACGCCGCCGAGCGCGGCGTCCGCCTGGCCATCGAGCCCCTGCACCCCATGTACGCCTCCGACCGCTGCGTCGTCTCCACCCTCGCCCAGGCCCTCGACCTGGCCGAGCGCTTCCCGGCGGAGCAGGTGGGCGTCGTCGTCGACACGTACCACCTGTGGTGGGACGACACGGTGGCCGCCCAGATCGAGCGGGCCGGCGCCGGGGGCCGCATCGCGTCCTTCCAGCTCGCCGACTGGATCACCCCGCTGCCGGAGGGCGTCCTCCTGGGCCGCGGCCAGCTCGGCGACGGCTCGGTCGACTTCCGCTGGTTCCGCGAGCGGGTCGACGCGACGGGCTTCGACGGGCCCATCGAGGTGGAGATCTTCAACCCGGCCCTGTGGGCGCGGGACGGGGCGGAGGTGCTGGCGGAGGTGGCCGAGCGCTACCGGACGCTGGTGCTCTAACGGCCGCTTGATCAGATGACCGGCGGCCGGCCCAGCCGGGTCATCCGCCACATTGTGGCCCACCGCATCGGCCGACGCGGTGGGCACGGGGTGCGCAAGCCCTCGACGAAGCCGCCGAACCACGCCCGCAAACCGGCCACCGACCTGGTGCGAGCCATGGTCAGCGCGGTCCAGACCCCCAGGTAGACGGGGACGAGGAGGGCGGGAAGGTGTCGTTTGGCCAGCCAGACCCGGTTACGGGCGACCATACGGTAGAAGACCGCGTGCCGGGTCGGCGACGTCCACGGATGCTGGAGCACCAAGTCCGGCTCGTAGAGCACCTTCCAACCCGCGTCCAGGGCCCGCCAGGCCAGGTCGGTCTCCTCGTGGGCGTAGAAGAACGGCTCGGGCCAGCCGCCGATCTCCTCCAGCATCCGCATGGACAGGCCGTGGCCGCCGCCGAGGAACGTCGTCACCAACCCGCCACGCATCGGATCCGAGCTACGCAGACGGGGGACGTGGCGGCGCTGGGTGCGGCCCTGCTCGTCGGCGATACGGAAGCTGACGATGCCCAACCGCGGGTCGGACTCGTACAGCTCCACCAGCCGGGTGAAGACGTCCGTGCTGATCAACAGCCCGTCGTCGTCCAGGTCCACCACCACATCGACATCCCCGAACTCCTTCAGCCGGGCCAGGGCGGCGTTCCGGCCACCGGAGATACCCAGGTTCTCCGGCAGTTCGACACCGGTCACCCCGTCGGGGAGAGGCGGCAGCGGCGAGCCGTTGCCGACGACCACCACCCGCGCGGCAGGCGTCTCCTGCTCGGCGACCGAAGCGAGCAGGTCGGCCAGTTCGGCGGGCCGAGTGCCCATGGTCAAGATGGCGACGCCAACGCGCGGGTGACGCACGGATGAACTCCGTTCCAAGGATCCGGTGCCGGTGATGCTATCCGCCCCGCATACCGCGGGGCTGAGCGAGTGGTGCCGGATATCGTGCGGGCATGGACTCCGGGGAGAGCGGCATCATCCAGCCACGGCTGCGGCTGCGTGACGTCTTGCTGCGTGGGGCGCTGTACGGGCTGGCCGCCATTCCCATCCTCGTGATGGCCATGTGGTGCGTGGCCGATCACCACGACCGGATGGAGTTCCTGGCGGTCGTCGGCGGTCTCTCGCTCATCTTCGGCGGGGGCTTCCTCCTGTTCGGGTTCTTCTTCTGGTCGGTCTGCGGGGGCGATATCCGGCGGTGGCGCGACTGGCGTTCGGTGACCGGGCAGACGGAAGGTGTCACGATCATGGCGCCCGCCCTGGTGCGCTCTGGCGTGCTGGGGCTCGTGGCGGCGCCCGTCGCGCTGTGGCTGTACGGAGCGGTCGACGAGGCAGCGTACGGCAGCTGGTTGTACGGGAGTTGAGGGCGGGTCAGGCCGCCAGGGTCGTGCGGGCCGCCTCCTCTGCCCGCCGGGCGGGCGTTTACGTGTCGGCCTTCCGGTGGCCCCGCAACCTGGAGCCGAGGGCGCGCAGGGCGGGCGTGGCGGCGGCGAGTGCGGTCCGGTGGTCGGGGGAGAGGGCGGCGAGGGCGTCGGCGAAGAGCTCCGCCCAGGCGGCTTCGATCCGCGTCATTCCGTGTTCGGCGTCCAGGGTCGGATACAGCCGCACGGCCCGGCGGTCGTGTGGATCGGGCTCGCGGCGGATCAGCCCCTGGGCGACCAGGCCCCGCACGGTCGTGCTGACGTTGCTTGCGTGCAGGCCCAACTCACGGGCGAGGGTGCCGGTTCCCGTGCCGGGTGAATCCAGCACGTAGCGCAGGACCTCCAGGTCCGACGGGGGCAGGGGGAACAGCCCCGCCTCGGCCACGCCGCGCAGCCGCAGGACGCGGGCGAGGGTGTGAAGCGCCGGCGTCAGCTCGCGGGCTTCGCGCAGCAGATTCTCGTCGCCGGGTACGGCATCCCGTTTGGTCACCCACCCATTCTAGCTTTATCTATAGTTATATAACTATAGTCATGCCCGATCGCCTGTCCCTATCCCCTCAGGAGTGGCGTTGACCTCGCATGCCTCCACACACGCCGACCGGACGGTACGGAAGCCACCGCGCCCGGCCATGCCGGGCAGTCTCACCGCGACCCTCGCCCTGCTGTCGTTCGTGGTCCCGCTCTCCACGGACATGTATCTGCCGGGCTTTCCCGCGATGGCCCGGGAGCTGTCCACCGATGCCTCCGGCGCCCAACTCACCCTCACCGCTTTTCTCTTCGGGCTCGCGGCCGGTCAGCTGGTGCTGGGACCCGTCTCCGACCGGTACGGACGCCGAAAGCCGATCCTCATCGGAACCGGCGTCTGCACGGTGGTCACCGCGCTGTGCGCCATCGCCCCCTCGCTCGGGCTGCTCGCCGGGCTGCGCTTCGTCATGGGATTCAGCGGTGCGGCAGGCGTCGTCGTGGGCCGGGCCGTGGTCTCGGACCTCGCCTCGGGTACGGCCGCTGCGAGGATCTTCGGCATGCTGATGACCCTGGGTGGCATCGCCCCCATCGTGGCGCCGCTGGCGGGCGGCGCGGTGGTCGCGGGACCGGGCGGCTGGCGCGCGGTGTTCTGGGTGCTGACCGGCGCGTCCGCGCTGACGTTCCTGGCCGCGCTGTTCCTCGTACCGGAGAGCCTGCCCGCCGAACGCCGCCACACCGGCGGCCTGCGAGGCACGCTGCGAGCCGCCGTCTCGGTGCTGACCGACCGCTTCTACCTCGGCCACACCCTCGCCTTCTGCTTGGCCGGCGCCGCCCTGTTCTGCTACATCGCCGCTTCCCCCTTCCTCTTGCAGAACGTCCTCGGCCTCACCGTGGGCCAGGCGTCCGCCACCTTCTCCGCCGGCGCCCTCACCGCAACCTTGTCGAGCGCGGCCGCCACCCGCCTCGTGGGCCGCTACCACCCCCGCCTCCTGCTGCGCCTCGGCCTGGCCCTGCTGCTGACCACCAGCGCCCTGGCCCTGCTCGTCACCGTCACCGGACAGCTCGACCGTCCATGGGCCCTGACCCTCGTCGCCATCGGCTTCCTCGGCCTCGGCCAGGTCTTCGCCACCGCCCCCGCACTCGCCCTCGAACGCGTACCGCAGGCGGCCGGCACCGGCTCGGCGGTGCTCGGCACCCTCCAAAGCGCCCTCGGCGCGGCCGTCGCACCCCTGATGGGCATCGCCGGCGACCACACCGTCGTCCCGCTCTTCCTCGGCATGACCCTGTGCGCGCTGCTCGCCACGCTCGCGCTGCGGCTGACCCGGTAGGCCCGTGCGTCGTTCGGCGCGGTGGGCCTCACGCCCGGACCTCTGGCTCGCGGAGCTCGAACCAGACCCGCTTTCCCGTCTGGTTGCCGTCCGCGCCCATCCACGCCACGCCCCAGGCGTGGGAGAGGTGGTCCACGAGCTGTAGGCCGCGTCCAGTCTCATCTTTGATGCTTGCTTGACGGACCTCGGGACGCCCGCAGGGATCGTCGTCCCGCACGCCGACGATCACCCGGTCGTCCCGGATCGTCACGTCCACGGACATGTCCGGCACCTTGGTGTGGCGCAGCACGTTGGTCACCACGTCCGATGCGCACACCTGCGCGGCATCGACCAGGTCGGGGTGTCCCGTGACCAGCAGCAGTGATGCGAGGAGGTCGCGGACCACCTTCGGGCTGGTGGGGCAGTTCGGGGCGATGAGGTGGTAGCTCTGGGCTGGGTGGGCGTCAATGCGTGGAGTTCGGTCCAACGCGACTGTGCTCATTGCGTCTCCCGGCGCGTGCGGAGGGTTGAGTGTTCATGTGCGACGCGACCGTAGGGCGCAGCTTTGATGCGCCACAAGCTTGATGCGGAAGCTTCACACCTGTGGGTGACACGAAGTAGATCCGCGCGACGGTAGCGCGCCACACTGCTTCGCACGCAGGCCGATTGATGAGAGGTAGCGCGATGCCAGCCAGGAGCAACCCCACGGTCCGTCAGGCGCGGCTGGGAGCCGAACTGCGAAAGCTTCGCGAGGCGGCCGGGCTGCCCGCCCGTGCGGCGGCGGAGATGATCGGGGGCAACCAGGCCAAGATCAGTCATGTGGAGTCAGGGCGTTGGGGCGTCAGTGCCGAGCGAGTGCGGCGCCTCGCGGCGTTTTACTCCGCCGCTGACGATAGGCTGGTGGACGCGTTGTGCGCGATGGCCGAGGAGCGTGGCAAGGGCTGGTGGGAGGAGTACCGAGGGGTTCTGCCGCCGTCATTCCTCGATCTCGCGGAGCTTGAGCACCATGCCACGTACTTCCACTCCATCCAGGCACTCACGATTCCCGGCATCTTCCAGACCGAGGACTACGCGCGCTCCCTCTTCGAGTCGGTCATCCCCCCGCTCCCCGAGAGCGAGATCGAGGCTCGGGTGGAGCACCGGATCAGGCGGCGTCTGATCTTCGAACGCGCATCGCCGCCGACGTTCGACGGCATCATCCACGAGGCGGCCTTGCGCATGTGCAGTGGCGGCCGGAAGGTGGTGAAGGCCCAGTTGGAATACCTGCTGGAGGTGTCCGAGTGGCCTACCGTGACATTGCGCGTGATCCCGTTCGCCTCAGAGAAGTTCATCGGGTCGGCGCAGAATCTCCTGTATGCGGGTGGGGTCATCCCCAGCCTGGACACCGCGACGGTCGATACCGCCTACGGCAGTGCGTTTCTGGACGCCGAGGCCCAACTCGCCAAGTATCGCGCGATCTACGATGTCCTCGCAGGTGTCTCACTGGGCATCCGTGCATCGCGGGGGACTATTCGCGGCATCGCGCAAGAAATGTGAGAGTTCTGGCATGTCCGTCATACCCATATGGAAGAAGTCCTCGTTCTCGGAAGGGGAGGGGGCCAATTGCGTTGAGCTCGCTCGGCACGGCGGCCACATACTCATACGTGAGAGTGACGCTCCTCATGTGATCCTCACAGCCGCCCCTGCCCGGCTCGCACCGTTCCTTGCGGCCGTCAAGGCCGGGTGGTTCGACGGCCTCGGTCAAGACTGATACTCGCGGCCTATGGCGGCGAGACGGGCCCGCGCCGTTTCGCCGCATTCGGCGGCCTCCGACATCGTGGAGAACAACCTGAGGTATGTGGCGATGTCGCGGGGCTCGGTCACACTGATCGTCGCGTGCTCCAGGCTGATGGTGGCCAGGCGGTCGTCGAAGATCTGGTAGCCGTGTAGAGGAAGATCCTTGGGGCGTGAGGCGAACGGGATCAGGCCGATCTCCACATTGGCCAGCGTGGCGATGGAGGCGAGGTGGCCGATCTGTGCGGCCATGACCTCCTCCGGGCAGAACCCCCAGCGCAGCACTGCTTCCGTGAGGACGAACGTAAATCGTTTCTCCGTGTTGTACAGGGCTTGCTGGCGCTGCTGTCGGGCCGCGACGGCCGAGGTCAGTTCTGTCCCCGACAGATCAAGGGCGAAGACGCGCCGCGCGTACTCGGCCGTTTGCAGCAGACCTGGCATGGCGATGGGCGAGAAGTACTTCAAGCTGACCGCCTCGGCTTCGACTTGGGCGATCTGCGTCTGCTGTCGGGCCGCGCCCCGGCGGAGGATCGTCCGGTTGCTCTCGACGGTCGTGTGCAGCCGCGCCGTGAGGTCCAGTAGGTCGTCCTGCTGGGCCGCGTCCGCCCGGTAGAGCGTCAGCAGAGTCCGTACGTCCTCGACCGAAGGCAACAGCCGGCCGTTCTCCAGCTTGGAGATCTTGGGCTGTGACATGCCGACGCTGCCGGCCGCTTGTGATCCCGTCATGGCTGCCGCCTTGCGCAGGTGGCGCAAGGCGGCAGCCAGCCGCTGGCGGTCAGTGGCGTAACGCTCGGGGTTCATGCGAAGCGGCGCTTTCGGGTCGTGGATCAGGACATGGCCGTGTCCTGCCAATTCTGCCGCCAGTATTGGGGGTGGGCGTTCCAGTAGTCGGGGAACGGGACCGAGGCCGCCAGGGCGGAGTCTCTGTAGCGCACATGCGCGGCAACTTCGTCTGGAGCGTCGATCCGCTGAGCCCCGGTGAACTTCCCGTGGTCGTCGTAGTGCATGCGCAGCACCACGCGCTCGTCCATCATCCAGTAGTCGTAGTGGGGCAGGTCCGGCGCGTTGGGGGTCTCCGCTCGATCGAGAACGAAAGTGCGCTGCCCTCGGCGCTCGGTGGGCGTGTACGACCACTCGAACTCCCACCGTTCATAGTCGGTCAGTGGGCCGTTCGCGATACGGACCTTGCGGTAGGCGATGCCCTCCCCGGTCCGGCGCTCGATCTCCTCGTACCACCCTTTCGGCTCGGCGTTCGGGTCGTAGGGCTCTCCGGCCATGTAGGCGCGGAAACGTGGCTGCTCCACTGCTGTGCGGTATGAGCTGAGTGCTTCGAGGCGGAACCACTCGAAGCGCGCTTCGTCGAAGTACGCGTTCATCTCATCGCTACTCAACATGCGCGAACACCTCGGACAGGAGATGGATGGGGACTTCGATGGCCGACTCTTCGACGGGGAGTGCCAGTTGTTCCAGGGCTTCTGGGTCGGTGACGGCCGGACCGTGAATCACCACGGTGCCCCGATCTGTTGGTCGGAGAAGGTTGCTCGCCCCGTTGGTCGCCAGGGCCTCGGCCACCAGTTCGGCGGGGATCTCCACGGCCGTTTCGTCGGACGCGGGAGAGATCCCACTCGATGTTCGTGGGGAGGCCACGGTCCAGCCCTGGATCACTGCCGTGTGGTGATCGGTCCTGTACAGCGTCGGACATGTCTTCTCGTCGTTGCAGTTGCCGCGTACGCGGATGAGCTTCACTCAGGCCCCCTTGACTATTCAGTCTCCTTCTGAATTATTCTTATTCATGGCGAATAAATCAACCACCTTGCTGGCAGGCAGGGCTGATCAATAGTCAGGCTGAGGAGCCGCTGTGGGAAAGCACAACAAGCCGGATCCCGATCCTGGGCAGGGCACGCCGCCGCCAGGGAACACGGATGGACAAGTGCCCAAACCGCCACCGCCGGCAGGCACGCACAGGAAGTAGTCTCCATTGCCCCCGTTCGAAGAGCGGCAGATGCGGTTGGCCGAGGCCATGGAGGCCGGTGGCGACTGGCCCGACCGCTCCCCGTGGATCCGGGACGCCGTCGCCGCCCTGCCCCGGCATCTGTTCGCCCCGGACCGGCTCTGGCGCTGGGACGGCTTCCGCTACGAGCCGGTGGACCGCGCCGAGGATCCGGAGCGGTGGGCCGCCGAGGTGTACGCGGGGCCGAGCGACCCGGCCGTCACTCAGGTCATTGGCGGCCGGGCGTCGTCCAGTCTCTCCTGCCAGGCCGTCGTGGCGGACATGCTGGACACTCTGATGCTGCAAGAGGGGCATCGCGTGCTGGAGCTGGGCACCGGCGCGGGATGGAATGCCTCGCTGTTGGAGTGGCGGGCCGGGCCGGGGCGGGTGGTGAGTGTCGAGGTGGATCCGGGGCTCGCGGCAGGGGCACGGGGGTCCCTGGCGGTGGTGGGGGCGGATGTGGACGTGCAGGTCGGCGACGGCAGCCTCGGATGGCAGGCCGGCGCGCCGTACGACCGGGTGATCTCGACTTACGCCGTGGACCGGGTGCCCTGGGAGTGGGTGGCCCAGACGCGTGGGGGCGGGCGGATCGTCACCCCGTGGGGGCGGCTGGGGCATGTGGCTCTCACCGTGGCCGAGGGCGGTGGCTCGGCGACGGGCTGGGTGCAGGGGCTGGCGATGTTCATGCCCAGTCGGGGGAGTGAGGCGCGACTGGGGTGGAGCGAGGTACGGGGTGATGGGCCGCCGGAGGACGAGCGGCCGGTCGCACGGGAGCTGCTGTCGCTCCGGGTTGACGCGCACCTGTTGTTCGTCGTGCGTGTCGTCCTGCCCGACGTGGTAGTCATCATGAACGCAGGCGACGGCACGGCGGTCTGGGTCCACGACGGTGTCTCGTCGTGGGCCATGTTGTCCGAGTCCGACAATGAAGGCGCTGCCATCGCGCATCAGGGCGGGCCGCGCCGTCTCGTCGAGGAACTGGAGCGGGCCCGGGACTGGTGGGTGAGCGAGGGCAGTCCGGAACTGTATGACTTCGGCATGACCGTGGAGCCGGACCAGCAGTATGTGTGGTGCCGGGATCCGGTCGCGGGATCTCGGTGGCCCGTCTAGGGGCTGGACGTAAGGGAGTTGGTGGGCGCGTCAGGTCGCCAGAGCCGCCCGGGCCGCCGCGAGCGCCTGCTCGGCGTAGCCGCGGCCGAAGAGCACCGCGTGGACCAGCAGCGGGAAGAGCTGGTGCAGGCCGATGCGGTCGGTCCAGCCGTCGGCGAGCGGCGCCGCCTCCTGGTAGCCGTCCAGCACCCGGTCCAGATGCGGGCAGCCGAACAGGTGGAGCATCGCCAGGTCGGTCTCGCGGTGGCCGCCGTGGGCGGCCGGGTCGATCAGCCAGGCCTGGCCGTCGGCGCCCCACAGCACATTGCCGTTCCACAGGTCGCCGTGCAGCCGGGCGGGCGGCTCGGCGGGGCCCGCCAGCTCGGGCAGCCGCTCGCAGACGCGCTCGACCAGGGCCGCCTCGGTGGGGCGGATCGTGCCGTCGTCCACCGCGCGGCGCAGATACGGCAGTACCCGGTGCTCGGCGTACCAGCGGGGCCAGTCGGCGCCGGGGACGTTGCGCATCGGGGCGAGCCCGATGTACGCGTCCTCGGGCCCGCCGGGCGGCGGGGCGCCGAACGCGGGCGCGCCGACGGCGTGCAGGGCGGCCAGGTCGCGGCCGAACCGGGCCGCGGCGCGGGCGCTGGACGGGCCGGTCGGGACCTGTTCGGTCACCAGCCACCGCGGGTCGTGGGCGTGCACCACCGGGATACGGACCGCACCGGCCTCGGCCAGCCAGCGCAGCCCCGCCGCCTCGGCCCGCGCGGCGCCGGGGTCCGAGCCGCGCTTGACCATCACCACCTGCCCGCCGTCGAGCACGACTTCGGCGAGCGTCCCCGACAGCGGACGCCGACCGGTCACCGGGCGCCCGGTGAGGCGGGCCGCTACGGCCCCCGGGTCTTCGTCGTCTGGGGCCGCCGTCGTACGCACGGCCATCAGCGTACGGCGTCGAGGGTCGGGTAGTCGGTGTAGCCGGTCGGGCCGCCCACGTACATCAGGTACTTGTCGCGGACCGGGTTCACGGGCGCCCCGGTGCGCAGCCGTTCGACGAGATCGGGGTTGGCGAGGAAGGGCCGGCCGAGAGAGATGAGGTCGGCTCCCGCGGCCAGGAGCCGTTCGGCCGCCTGCCGTCCGCCGTCGGCGGGGATCCGGCCCCTGCCCAGGACCGGGTTGGCGATCAGCGTGCCGGGCCAGTCCGCCCGGATGCGCTGGAAGAGGGGCTGATCGGGGTCGGCGAGGACGACGTGGAGGTAGGCCAGGTTCTTGTCGGCCAGGCGCGCCAGGAGCGCCGGATACAGGATGCCGGCGTCGGTGTCGGCGATGCCGTTGACGGGGTTGCCGGGCGAGACGCGCAGGCCGACCCGCTCGGGGCCGATCGCCTCGGCGATGGCGTCGACGACCTCGACGACGAACCGGATGCGGTTCTCCACGGTGCCGCCGTAGGCGTCGTCGCGCCGGTTGGTGTTGGGGGCGAGGAACTGGTGGAGGAGATAGCCGTTGGCGGCGTGCACCTCGACACCGGCGAACCCCGCGTCGAGCGCGCGGCGGGCCGCGGCGGCGAAGTCGTCGACAGTAGTCCGGATGTCCTCGCGCGTCATCTCGCGGGGAGTGACCGCGTCCTGGCGGCCGGTGGGGGTGTGGATCGTCTCCGGGAGCGGGATCGGGGAGGGAGCGACGGGGGTCAGTCCGCTGTTGTCGGGGTGTCCGACCCGGCCGCCGTGCTGGATCTGCAGAAACATCGGGCCGCCGCCCGCGGCGTCCACGGCCTTGGTGACCTGCCGCCAGCCGGACACATGGGCGTGGGTGTGGATGGCGGTGATGTTGGGATAGGTCTGGCCGACCGCGTTGGGGGTGGCCGCTTCGGCGATGATCAGCCCCGCGGAGGCGCGCTGGGCGTAGTAGTCGGCCATGAGCGGTGTCGGGCTGCCGTCGGCGTCGGCGCGGTTGCGTGTCATCGGTGCCATGACCAGGCGGTTCGCCAGGTCCAAGGGGCCGAGTCGGGTGGCGGTGAAGAGGCGGGATGTGGTTGCCGTGTTCGTCATGCGGGTACCGTAGAACTTGCCATTGATGTCAGATTCAAGCTCGTACGGTGTGAGGTGCGTCATGCGGATCGGTGAGCTGGCCCGGCGTACGGGAGTGAGCGAGCGGTCCCTGCGCTACTACGAGCAGCGGGGGCTGCTGACGGCGCAGCGCACCCCCGGCGGCCACCGCGACTACACGGACACCGCCGTCGACCGGGTGCTGCGCATCCAGGAGCTGTACGCCGCGGGGCTGTCCAGCTCCAAGATCGGGCAGTTGCTGCCGTGTATGAGGGACGCCGACGGCGGCCCGTCCGAGACCGCCGACGCCCGCCTGGTCACGGACCTCACGGCGGAGCGGGACCGCATCGACCGCATGATCGAGGACCTGCGGCGCTCGCGCGCCATCCTGGACGAGGTGATCGACACGGCCTCGGGGTCCGGGGCGGCGAAGGGCTGAATGCCGGCATCCGCGTCAGGGCGCGGTGCGCCCGGTGTGAAGGACCTCCGGCTCCCACGCGTGCTGTGGTTGGGTGTGCAGCCGCCAGTAGTGCTCGGCGATGAGATCCGGGTCGAAATCCGTGCCGGGGGCGACTGGGCCGTCCACGGTCACGGTGGCCACGTGCACGCCGGAGGCGCCGTACTGTTCGCCGAGAAGCGTCACCAACGACCGCACACCGGCCTTGCCGAGGGAGAGGCTGACGTACTCCGGCTTCGGTTCGGGCATCCCGCCGGTGATGAGGAACGAACCGCTGCCGCGCTCCGCCATCGCCGGTACGACATGCGCGGCGGCGGTGATCGCCCCGACCACGTTGACGGCCCAGGCCTCCAGGTGCGCGGATACGGACAGCTCGCCGAGCGAGTCCGACTGGATGATCGCCGCGTTGTACACCACGACGTCGGGCAGGCCGAATTCCTCGATCGCGGCATCCAGAGCGGCGCGCAGGGCGTGTTCGTCGCTGCTGTCAGCGACCAGGGAG
Source organism: Streptomyces sp. ME19-01-6 (assembly GCF_033793745.1). Lineage (NCBI taxonomy): Bacteria > Bacillati > Actinomycetota > Actinomycetes > Kitasatosporales > Streptomycetaceae > Streptomyces > Streptomyces sp. ME19-01-6. The sequence continues at coordinate 185,248 of NZ_JARAXF010000016.1, forward strand.
GTGACCGGCACTCCGGTGGGGGAGAGGGTCTCCGCTGCCGCCGTCAGTGTTTTCTCGGACCGTGCCACAAGGGCGATCGGCAGGCCCTCGCGCGCGAAGCGGCGGGCAACCGACTGGCCGATCCCCGGCCCCGCTCCAATGATCACTGCTCCCGGCATCTTTGCTCCTTCGTCGTCGGAAATCCCGGCGGAGGAAGGCTAAAGCCTCACATCAGTGTGAAGGTCAACCGGGGAAGGAGGCTCTAAGGTCCTCGCTTGTGACCGACGACCTTTCCTCCCACCTCAGTACCACAGCGGATGCCTACGACGCCGTGGCCGTCCTCTACACCGAACTCGTCCGCAATGAGCTTGACCACGTTCCGCTGGACCGCGCGCTGCTCGCCGCGTTCGCCGAGGTGGCGCGGGCCACCGCGGCCGCCGGACCCGTCGCGGAGCTGGGGTGCGGCCCTGGGCGTATCACCGCGCACCTGCGGGACCTGGGGCTGGATGTGTTCGGCGTCGACCTGTCGCCCGTGATGATCGATATCGCCCGCGAGACATACCCGGACCTGCGGTTCGAGGTCGGCTCCATGGACGCCCTGGACCTGGCCGACGGCGAGCTGAACGGCATCGTGTCCTGGTACTCGACCATTCACACCCCGCCGCAGAACGTGCCCTCGTTCTTCGCGGAGTTCCGGCGGGTGCTCGCGCCTGAAGGCCACCTCCTGCTCTCGTTCTTCGAGTCGGAGGGTGACCCGGTTACGGAGTTCGACCACAAAGTGACGACGGCCTACCGGTGGCCGATCGACGAGCTCGCGGGGCTGGCCGGCGAGGCCGGGTTCGTCGAGGTCGGCCGGATGATGCGTGAGCCGCGCGAGGGGGAGCGGCCGTTGCGCCACGGGCGTCTGCTGATGCGCAAGGGCATATGACTCCGCGGTTGATACGGGACAGCGACACGCCGTGACGACGGCGTGTCGCTGTCCGATACTCACTGCACACGGAGGCGGCCCTCGGGCATGTGATCAGCCCACCGGCTGGGCCGACCGCGCGAACCCCGAGGTCATCGCCGTCGGGACGCGGAAGAAGCCGTCGTCGTGGTTCTGCTCCGCGGCGTACAGGAGGGCGTCGGTGTCCCCGATACCGGCCCAGCCGAGCATGTAACCGAGCAGCGAGGTCCGGCCGGGCGATCCCGTGTAGAACCCGTTTTCGCGGGCCCTGGCCAGGACGAGCCCCTGGTATTCGTGCGCCCGGGCCAGCAGGGAGTCGTCGCCGAGCACCCGTCCCGTGGCGATCAGCGACTGGACGACGCCGCTGCTGCCGTGGCAGACCGACAGGTCCACCGGCCGGCGGGCGGGCAGCCGGGTCGCCGCCTCGACCAGGGTCGTCAGTCGGCGGCCGGAGAGTTCGTCCGCCCGGCCGGCGGAGAACAGGATCTCGGCGGAGGCCAGCAGCAGGCCGGCGGCGCCGTTGCACCACCCCGCGAGCGAACCTCCCGTGCCGGACCCGGCCCGGGTGGTCAGCCAGTCGGCGGACTCCCTGGCCAGAGCCTCGTCGCCGAGGACCCTTCCGATGCGGGCGCGGGCCCACTGGAGCCCCAGCTCGCCGTGCGCCAGGTCGAACCAGGGCGCGGTCCTGGGAGCCTGGAGGTGGCCCAGGGCCAGATCACGCAGGCGCGCGAGCCGGGGTTCGCCGCACAGGGCGGCGGGGTCGTCGCCGGCCTCCAGGCGGGACAGCAGGACCATCAGCAGGCCGGCCGGGCCGTTGCTCAGGTCGGTCTCCAGGTCGCCCGCCGCGGACCGCGCGTCGACCTTGTCGAGCACGGGTCCGAGCCATTCGGTCGGCGCCGCCTGGGGCCGGGTGAGCAGCAGGGAGGAGGCGCCGCTGAACACGGATTCCGGCGTCTGGTCCAGCATCTCGCCGTAGTCCGCGAGGAGCTCGTCGAGCCCCCGGTCCGCACGGAGGTGAAGGTGAAGGAAGCCGTCGTCCAGGCGGGTGGCCCGGTTCAGGAAGGCGACGATGCCGCCCATGTCGTGGAACGAGACGAAGTTGCCCGGGGTGATGGTGGCCGCGGCCCGCCCGGGGCCGATGCCGCCCAGCCAGCCGGTCCGCGGACCGTCCGGCGTGTGCAGGGTTACGCCGAGGTCGGCGATCCGCCGTGCGATCTCCGGCCACCATGTGCCCGGGCGGGCGTGCCGCAGGGGCGCCGCGAAGACGCTGTGCCGGGACAGCCCGGCCGGGCTGTCCTCGCCGAACACCTCGCCGAAGCACTCCTCGAGCAGGTGGTGGTGGTAGCCGTCCGGCCGGGCGGCGTTGAGGGTGACGCCACGCCGGGCGTGGTCAACCGACGAGGTCTTGAACGCCTCCGGGAAGCGCACCCGCGAGGTCGCCAGGTCGGTGGAGTCCGCACGCGAGCTGAAATAGGGCACGTTCCCCGTGTGCATACCGGCGCGCTCCTCGGCGCCGACGCGACTGGCCAACTCGGGCGTGAACTGGCCGGAGTTCCCGAGCAGCCCGAACAGCCGCTCGGCCTCCTCGGACCGGGCGAGGTAGGACGGGTGCGTCGAGGCGTCCATGAATCGGCTGTAGACCAGCGTCGCCCGCAGCACATACCGGACGGGCATGTCCCGATGGGCGTCGAGGAGCGCCGGGATCGCACCGCCGCGTACGAACTCGAGGGCGTCGGAGTAGCCGGCCAGCACATCGGAGAAGTAGTCGGTCGCGGACAGCGGCGCGTCCCCCAGCCGTGGCAGGTTGGCGTCCTGCCGGTAGGTGATGGGGTCCCGCCCGACGGACATGCTGTCGGTGCCGATGTCGCGGATCACCGTCTTGGTCATCTTGGAGGGCTGGTCGCCGGCCACGCCCACCCCCGCCATGAGGAAGTCGACGGGGGAGGCCGGGCTCTTCGCCGGGACGAGCATCGTGGAGACGACCGACAGCTTCATGTGATTGAGCAGCAGGTGCGGGAGGGTGTCGTTTTCGACGCCCACGTCCGGCCGCAGGATGGTCTCGGTGTCGATGACGCAAGGGTGTTCGCCGCGGGCCAGCAGATTCTCGTCGTGGAGGTCGGAGGCGCCGATGGCGGAGAGGACGGCGCACAGCGCGCCGAACCGGTAGAAGTACCGGGCCGGTTGATCGGGTGAGGTCATCGGCTCCGACGGGACGAACTGCTGCCAGCCATGGGATCCGGACGTCACCGAGACGGGCAGGCAGTCCCGCAGCGAGAAGGTGAGGTAGGGGTCGGCGGCCGTGTACAGGACCCGTACGAAGCGGTCCGTCGCGAGGGCGCGCGGCTTGAAGACCAGCTTGGTGCCGCTGGTCAGCCGCACGCCGATCACCTGACGGTTGTCGTTGTGCGGGTCGGAGCCGGTGAGGAAGATGTCCTCGATCAGCTCTCCGGCCGCCGCCGGGCGCGGCGTCAGACCGTCGGCCAGCAGTGCCTCCTGGTCCGCTGCGTACGCGGCGAACATGTCGGTGTAGGCGTCGAGCGAGTTGTCCGCCAGAGTCGTCAGCCGCTGCCGCAGCACCGGGTAGGCGTCGGCGATGCGCCGGCAGGTGCCGGGCGCGCCGAGATGCCTCCGGAACCGCTGCAGCGCCTCGTCACCGTCGGTCGTCATGGGCAGCCCGAGGCCCTCGCGGAAGGTGTGGAACTCGCCGATCAGCGTCCGGAAGGAGTGGCCCTCGACAGCCGTCAGCAGCTCCCCCCAGATGGTGTCCACCACCGCCTCGCGTCGTTCGGGGCGCGTGGCCGGAGCCATCACCTCGTGCAGTGCCGAGGCCACGGAGTTCCTGGGCACGAGGTGCTGGTAGAACGGGAGGAAGGCGGGGATGGAAACGTCCGGGTCGGGGATCGGGCCCTCCGGGCCGGTCGTGCTTTCCCGCCCCGATACCAGGACATCGGGGTCACTGTCCGCGTAGAGATTCATGTAGACCGATCCTCCGTTCAGCAATTCCTCGTGAGTGCCCTGCTCGATGACGCGCCCGCCGTCGAGCACGTAAATGCGGTCGGCCGCTTTGATGGTCGCCAGTCGGTGGGCGATGATGATCTGTGTCGCCCCGATGTCCTGGATGATGTCCGTGACGCGTCGCTCGTTGATGGTGTCCAGCGAGGCCGTCGCCTCGTCGAGCACCAGGATCGAGGGCCGCTGCAGCAGGGTCCGAACGATGGCGAGGCGCTGCCGCTGACCGCCGGAGAAGTTGGCGCCCATTTCCGAGACCACCGTGTTGAGCCCCATGGGAAGGTCCTCGAGGAAGTCGAGGATTCCGACGCTCTCGCAGAATTCACGTACCTGTTCCTCGGGGATGTCCTGCCCCATCGTGAGGTTCTCCAGGATCGTGCGATTGTGCAGATGCACTTCCTGGGGGATGTATCCGATGGAGCGGCGCAGCGAATCCTTGTCGTATTCGCTCATGTCCCGCCCGCCGAACTCGATGGTGCCCTGGGTCGGTTCGTACAGTCCGCAGATGATCCGTCCCAGGGTGGACTTACCGGAGCCCGAGGGGCCGACGAGGGCGACCTTGGCCCCGGCCGGAATGTCGATCGAGACATCGCTCAGGACCGGGTCGCTGTGGCGTGTGTACTGGAAGCCGATGTCGGTCAGGCGGATGGAGGTCGAGGGCAGCCGCTTGAGGTCGCCGCCGCGGTCCTCCGAGGGCGTCTCGGTGATGTCGTTGAGGCGCGCCATGTAGCGGGACGCCTCGGCGAACTCGGTGCAGGTCTGGAACACCGAGGTCGACAGCGCGAAGTAGGTGCCGGACACCGTCTGCACCGCCATGGCCTGGCCCAGGGAGATATGCCCGTGGCCGACGAGGTACAGGCTCGACAGCAGCAGGATCAGCGGGCCGAACATCTGGGTGGTGGAGGTCAGACCCGAGATCCGGCCCTGTTGCAGGCGCATGCGGTCCTTCATCGCGTTGAGCGACGAGGCGTACACCTTGCTCCAGCCGGCGAGGAACTCGGCGGCATAGCCGCCCATTTTGATGGTGGGCACCGAGACGATCGCGTCCAGCTGGGCCGACTGGCTCTTGCTCAGCTGAGTCATTTCCGCGTCCACGGACTCCAGCACCTGGACCCGGGTCTTCACCAGATACAGGGCGTTGACCAGGGAAAGGCCGGCCGCTATCAGGCCGAGGCGCCATTCGGCGATCAGCAGATAGCCGCTCACGCACAGCAGCGTTCCGATGTCGAGCACGCCCTGGGCCACGCGTGAGGACAGGAGATCCCTGATCACGTTCACGCTGTTGAGCCGGAACAGAAGCTCGCCGGGTTGTCGTGTCGTGAAGAACTTGTACGGCAGGGAGAGCAGCTTGGAGAATGTCTGGATCATCAGATGCTCGCCCATCATCGCCACCACGGACGAGAGAACGGCGACTCTGAGCAGGTAGAGCGCGAAATACCCGACGGCTACGGCGACGATGACCGAAAGGACCGTGGCCAGGTCGTCCAGACCTCCCCAGCGGGCGTATCGATCGACCGCCCATTCCGTCAGCATCGGTATGCCGAGGGTTCCGCCGTATCCACCGAGCGACAGGAGTCCCACCAGCGCGATGCGCCTGCGCGAACCCTTCGCGAAGAGCGGGATGCCCCGCCACTCCGCCATGAACTTCCGGGGCGTCGGTTCGAAGTCGGGGCCGGGCTCGGCGGCCACCGCGATGCCGCTGAAGGCGGCCTCCAGTTCCTCCCTGCTGAGGTGCCGACGCCCGAGCGCCGGGTCCATGATGACCGCCCTGCGGCCGTCGAACCGCTCGAGGACCACGAAGTGGTAGTCCTCCCAGTAGAGGATCACCGGCGAGGTGAACTTCGCGAGGGCCGACACGTCCTTGACGCGGAAAAGTTTCGCCTCCATGCCGCGCTCCCGCAGGAAGCGGGCCAGCTGGGTGGCGCTGAGGCCGTCCCGGCCGGCCTCCATGACCTGCCGCGCGCTGGAGATCTCCTCCGCGCGCCCGTGGTAGCGCAGGACCGCGACGCAGCAGCACAAGCCGCATTCGGTCTGGGTTACCTGCGTGATCGTCGGGACGCGCCGGGCCGGGGCGGACCGACGGCCGATGATGTTCCACGTCATGTCATCGGCCCTCCGCTGTCAGATCGACGGGGGACAGACGAACGGACGGATCGAGGCGGTTGACGAGATGGATCACCATCCCGGCGGTCCCGACCAGGAGGCTGTTGGTGTGCGCGTACCGGCTCCGCGTGTCACCGGCCTTGCGGGCGAACACCTCGGGGCGCAGCCATGTCCGCTCGACCTCCTCGACCGCGGCGCGCAGCGATTCCTCGGTGCTCGCCACGGCGGACAGGATGTCGTGGTTGCCGAGATCGCCGTGGCACCAGGTCAGATTCCGCCCGAAGCCACGGCGGAGCATGTTCCCCACGGCCACCTTCCGCATCCGCTCCACCGACGCGTCTTCGGACACCGCGCCGTATGCCGTGAGGGCGAGCGCGATACCGGCCGACCCGTGGCACCAGCCGGTGGCGAAGGACCAGGGGGTGGCCACGTTGGAGTACCAGTCGCCCTCGGCGGGGTCGTAGAAGTCCCGCAGTCGGCCGATCAGACGGGACAGCGTGGCCTCGACGGCTGCTCGCCGGCCCTCGGGCAGGCCTGGGTAGGCCCGGCTCAGCGCGTGGATGACGCCGCTGACCCCGTGTCCGAAGCCGGACTGGTCGAGTACGGGGTGGTGCGCGTCCTGCCGCAGGGCGTCCGTGAGCATGGCCGTCAGCGCGGCGGCCGAGGCGTCACTGTGCGGTCCGCCGATCGCGGTCACGCAGGACAGGACGCCCGCCAGCCCGCTGATCACGTCCAGGGGCAGGTCCGCCGTCGGCTGGTCGTCCACGAGGTCGAGCACGGTTGGCACCGCCTGCTGCGCGACGCGGACCCAACCGGGCGCTCCGAGCAGCCGGCCCGCCAACGCCAGCGTGAGCAGTGTGCCGGCCGATCCGGCGTAGGCCGAGAAGGGCGCCGCCCGCCGCGTGTCCGATGTCCCGGACGGGGGATCGGACAGGCCCTCCGCGGTGGCCGAGAAGATCTGCGTGGCCAGGTCGCGGTAGGCGGAGCGGTCCAGGACACGGCCGGCCGCCGCCAGGGCCAGCGCGGGGCCGACCCTCCCCGTGTACAGGTCGTATCCGAGCACCGCGGGCGGCCACGGCCGGTTGGCCTGCGCGGAGGCGAGCGGACCGATCCAGGTGTGGGGAAGGCGGGCGTACCGGTCGGGCAGGGCCGAGGCGACCATGGTGTCGCACAGCCGGGTCACGACCCCGGCGAGCGTGTCGCCCGGCCGCCCCGTCGGCCGTCCCCTCGCCGTATTGCGGGGCAGCCCGGGGCCGAAGCTGTCGGCCGAGGTCAGATGGTCGTCGGGGAAGCGGCAGGAGAACGCGGAGTGGATGAGTCTGAGCTGCTCACCCACCTCGAACTCGGTCAGGGCGGCGACCTTCGCCGTGGCCACATCGAGCGGGGAGCCGGCCAGCAACGCCCCGACCTCGGTCTCCTCGCCGTCCGTGAGGGCCACGTCCGCCGCGCCGACGGTGAAGTAGGGGACGTCGCGCCCCGCGAGCTGCCGCAGCTCGGACCGGACGATCGCGCGCGTGGCGGACCCGCCGGGAATGGCCACCCGCTTCAGCACCGCCAGATAGGACGCGGGGTCGCTCATGGCCCGGGCGCTCGATGCCGTGCGCAGCGTCTGCGCGTACACCATCGTCGGATGGTGCAGGTAGCGTACGCGCACGCCGGCTGCCGCCTCGCGCACCAGCGCCGTCCAGCGTCCCTTGTCCGACATCACCGCGCGGCACACCCGGGTGAATCCGGCCGCCATCCGCTCGCCCAGCGCGTGGACCTCGTCCTGGCTCAGCGTCCCCACGACCGTCCGCCGTTTCTCCGCCGCCTGCTTGCGCAGCGTCAGCCGCACCTCGTCGGTGAACGGAGCGTCGAACCGCAGGGACTTGAACGGCGACTCGCCGCCTCCCTGCTCCCCGAGGAAGCCGAGATCGACATAGCCGGAGTCCTCGTCCCGCCCGGCCATGAGCAGCGGCAGGATCCCGATGCCGTAGACCGACTGCGCGATCCTGTGGTGGGCGTTGCCCGGTGTCTCCTCCGGCGGACCGAGGTGGATCCTGACGGGCTGGAGGATCGTCTCCAGGTCGATCGGCACCGGGCCGCGACGGGTGGCCACGACATTCTCGACATGCATGTCCTGCGCGTTGAGCAGGTACATCACGGCGGCGAGCTCGCCACTCGCCTCCATGAACCGTGCGGACATGTCGGCGACGTCCGCCGCCGCCACGTACTCCACGTATCCGTAGCCGGCCCGCTCCAGGACCTCGGGGGCGACCAGGGAGGTGCCCAGCCATTCGTTGGCCTCGCGGGCGATGACGGCGTACGCGGCCTCGCAGGACACGTCCCGCGGCTTGTAGGCCAGCTTCCTGCCGGACCGGAACTCGAGGACGGACACGCTGCGGCCGTGGTGGTGGGCGTCGCCGTCGGCGAACCCGCAGGAGACGATCTGGTCCGCCGCGTCGATGCCGAAGGTGTCCGCGATGGCGTCCCGGTCGGCTATGAGCCGCAGGCACAGCTCCAGGAAGTTGTGTACCTCGTAGGCCAGTACGACGCGCGTGACATTCCGCAGCACGGGGAACGACAGCCCGCTCAGTTCCTCGAAGGAACCGCGGATCGACTGGTCGACGAAATACTCGTACCGCACAGCCGGGTTCGTGCCCACGAGCCGACCGCGTTGACGCGCCTGATTGACGGCGGCGACCAACGGCCTGGTGTACACCTCGCGCAGCCGGGCCTCGGCACGTTCCAGCACCTGCCGCAGCACGGCGAGGGGGTCGGCGAACAGCGGCGCGAACGGGGCGATGGGATCGGGGTCGGCGAGCGAGGCGGCGGCGTTCCTGATGATTTTCTGGAACGGATAACGCTCGGTGGCCGCGCACCACTGTGCGACCGCGCCGCGAGTGGCGGCGCCCGGAGACACGGCGGCCCTGGTGCTTTCGGTGCCTCGGAATACTTCGAGGGTCTGTTCATCGAATTGCGCCAGCGGCGCAATGGAATTCGCGATCTGAGCTTCGCTCAGTTCCGGATAGTACAGGGCTGAGGATTTCACGACTCGTAATACTCCATATTTGCGGGGACGCACTGGAATGCGGTGGAGCCGGCGGAGTGGGAGCCCGTCGGCGGGCTCCCACTCCGTCTCGATGTGCTTACGCACTCACCGAACGGGATGTCCGGCGCTCAACACCTGCTGGTGCACTTGGTGGTGGGGCAGACCGCCGCGGAGACCCCGGCGGCGATGCCGGTGATGCCGAGGAGGACGCAGACGGGTCCGGTGCCTCCGTGGGTGTCTGCCTCGCTCAGTTCGACGAGCTCGGCCTCGTCCCATGCGCCGAGGATGTTCGTGTCCTGGTCCATGACAACTCCCTTCTCCGGTTTTTCGTCAGTTGCAGTTGGGCTGGCATTCCTTGGTCAGGGTGCAGAACCACCCGTACGCGCCTCCCCCGAGGTACCGGCTGGTGAAGACGTCGGCGAGCGTGCCGCCGTTCTGTGTGGTGTCGTGGAAGTCCTGCTCCGCGAGTTCTTCCACGAGGGAAATGTCACCCTCGAATTCCGGCTGCATTTTCTGTCTCCTTCATCGGACTGAATGCGGGTGTCGATTGCCCCGCTCTTCCGGCGTCCCGTGAATTCATTCTGCGGGGCCGTTGTTGCTTGGCTGCACCGCGAAGAGCGGGGTCCGCGCACAGGCTGTGCATACGGCCCGCACAGGCGTCAGGCGGCCTGTGTCTGTGTCTGTGTCTGTGCCTGGGCCGTGACGAGGCGGAGGGCCGCCTGGCGGTCCCAGTTCAGGGCGGCGGCCCGCATCGCCGCGACGTTCGGCGGCAGATCGAGCCCCAGGTCGTCGGCGAACAGGCGTTGGCACCGGCCGATGACGTCCAGGGCGCCGACGGCGTCGCCGTTGATGCAGTGCACCGCGGACAGCAACTCCCAGAAGCGCTGCCGATAGGGGGCCTCGGCGATGGCGCTCTCGATCCGGTAGGTGAGCGTCTCGGTGCGGTCGGCCAGGACGGCGGCGGTGAACAGATCCTGGTACGCGTCGAAGCGCGCGCTGTTGAGCCCGGCCACATGCGCGCCGAACCAGCGGGTCGGCGGCAGACTCGGGCCGAACGGACCGCGCCACAGCGCCACCGTCTTCTCCAGCGCGGCCAGCGCCCGGTCCGCGTCACCGCGCAGCAGCAGGTTCCGGCCGTGCCGGGCGGACACCATGAACATCGGCACGTCGAACTCCTCGGGCGCGGCGTCCAGCGCGTAGCCGCTCTGGCTGCCGCGACAGGTCCGCACCCGCCGGCTCAGGCCCGGTTCGATCTGGTCGAGGTCGCGGCGCAGGGCGGTGAGGTGGCTGCGGATGTTGGCCGTGGCGGAGGCGGGCGGTTCGTCCCACAGCAATTCGGTGAACTCGGCCACCGTGATGGCCTGTCCGGTGCGGAGCAGAAGGGCGGTGAGAATGGCTCGCCGGAGTGGCGAGGCCGGTCCCTCTCCGCCGCGGACTTTCATGGGGCCGAGAACCCTGAAGAGCAGAAGACTTTCCTCTGCGCGCGGGTCTCGGTCGATGGCCGAGAGGGTGGCCGTTTCCCATTCGCTTTGTGTGGCTGTCACTTCTCTTCTCCCCGTTTTCCAGCTCGTCGGGATCGAGCGGACCGTGATGTCGCTCGATGGCCGGCAATCACATGCCTACCAAGGCGGCCCGGGCGGAACAACGGATCCGCGGCGTCCCGGACAGTCCGCCGCCGTCCCGGGCCGGTCAGCCGTGTCCGACCTGGTCACAGACGTGCGAGGCGGCCGTCCGGGACGGCGGCGGACGGATCCGCCGCCGATTGACAGGCAACCGGATGGTTGCCATTCTGGGTCACCGAGGGGTGACCACATGGACGACGCATTCCGGGCGCTCGCCGACGCCAGTCGCAGGCGTCTGCTGGACCGGCTTCACACGCGGAACGGGCAAACCCTGCGGGAGTTGTGCGAGGGCCTGGAGATGAGTCGGCAGGCCGTGAGCAAGCACTTGACAGTGCTGGAGACGGCCGGGCTGGTCACGGCCGTCCGACGGGGGCGGGAAAAGCTGCACTACCTGAATCCGGTGCCCATCCAGGAGATATCGGATCGGTGGATCGGCAAATACGAGCGCGGGCGGCTGAGCGCCCTCGGCCATCTGAAGCGGACCCTGGAAGGAACAACCGTGAGCAAGCCCGAATTCGTCTATGCGATCTACATCCAGACCACGCCGGAGCGGCTGTACGAGGCGCTGACCGACGCCGAGTTCGCCCAGCGGTACTTCGGTGGGTGGGGACCCAAGTCCGACTGGCGGGTGGGGTCGCCGGTGCTGTGGAAGATGGGCCCGGACGGGGACTACGAGGACCTGGACCAACAGGTGCTGGAGGCGGAGCCGGGCAAGCGGCTCGCGTACAGCTGGCACCGGATCTTCCCGATGCACCGGGAGATGTTCGGCTCGGACGAGGAGTACGAGGAGGCCCGCAAGGAGAAGTCGAGGGTCGCCTTCGACATCGAGCCGGCGGAGGAGCCGGCGCTGGGCGTGAAGCTGACCATCACGCACGACGGGTTCGACAGCCGGGACAGCAAGATGCTGGAGGGGGTGAGCGGCGGCTGGGTGATGATCCTCTCGTCCCTGAAGACCCTCCTCGAGGGTGGCAAGCCGGTGGCGGAGCAGTAGAGGTGATGCCGGGTGGCCTACCAGTTGCCCGTCGCCAGATCCGCCACGACCACCGCGTGGTCGGAGGGCCAGACGCCGGTCGACGGGACCGTCGCCCGCGCGGTATACGGAGCCGACGTGGCCGAGGCCGTCGGGTCTCGGCGGGCCGTGGTTTGCCTCGCCGTTGAAATCGGCGAGATCGGTCTCGAGATCCGTGCGCACGGCCCGCATAGTCTCCTCCATGCGCCGCACATGCTGGTTCGGCGAACACGTTATGCCGGTACTTCGTAAAGAAAATCAAGCGCATAGAGAGGAAAAGGGCATTACTTGCCTGTTCTGATCTTCGGTGCTCGGCCGTAAGCCAACATTCGTACGATGCTGGCATGCAGCTTCGCATCCAGTACCGCGTCACCCTGACGCCCGCCCAGCGCATTCACGCTGCCCGGGTGTTCGGGTGCCGACGCGTGGTCTGGAACGACGCGCTTGCGATCACCAAGCCGTGCAAGCTGTCGAACAAGCGGCTCGGCAATCCCAGGCACCGCGCGGCCGAAGGCCCGTACTGGGCGATCCCGAAGGCCGCCGAGCTGGGCAAGCTGCTCATCACCACTGCGAAGAAGACCCCCGAGCGGGCATTCCTCGCCGATGCGCCGGTCGGCGTCCTTCAGCAGACCTTCCGTGACCTGGACAGGGCATGGAAGGCACATGAGGACTCCAAGACGGGCAAGCGGCCTGGTCCTCGCGTTCAGCCGCCGCGCCGAAAGTCCCGCAAGGACAACCGGCAGACTGCCCGGTTCACGAACTCGGACCGGTTCCGCCTGCTTGGTGACGGCAGGCTCCGGCTGCCGAAGATCGGAGATGTGCGGGTCAAGTGGACCCGCGATCTCCCCTCGACCTGGGTCTCACCCGGTTCGCGGTCCTCTCCGACGGCACGCACATCGCCTCACCCCGGCACCTGCGGCGGGCAGAGAAGAAGCTGAAGAAGCGGCAGCGGGAGCTGCCGCGGAAGAAGGAGGGCAGCAACAACCGGGACAAGACCCGCATCAAGGTCGCCCGCGCTCACGCGGCAGTGGCGGATGCGCGCCGGAACTTCCATCACCAGTGGGCGCACAAGCTGACGAGTGAGAACCAAGCCGTCTTCGCTGAGACCCTGAACGTGCGTGGAATGGCGCGTGGCCGTCTGGCCAAGAGCGTGCACGACGCGGGCTGGTCCCAGTTCCTGCTGTTCTGCGAGTACAAGGCGACCCGGCGTGGACGGCAATTCGTCAAGGTCGCCCGTGACTGGCAGTGCGAGCAACCCCCACTCGCGTGGGGAGGAACCAGGAACCCACCCGGAGTAGGCAATCCTCACTCTACGAGGACTGCCCGCAGATGGAGAATCCTCGCCCGTCACGGCGATCGGAGGAGGTCAATTCTGGGGGGAGCCGGAGGCGGCCCAGGTCCAGTGCATGCCGAGCTCCTGCGCACGTCGGCCCGCGAGGTTCTCGTCGCCGCCCGCCCACACCTCCTGCAGCCCGACCACATGCGGCGCGGGGCGTCGGTCAAACGGCTGAGCGCCACGACCGGCAGCGGCGGCCGGTCGGCCCGTATCCGGTCGCTGGAGGGGGTGGTTCCGGCCGCTGGAGGGGGCGGTTCCGGTCAGTGTGCCGACCCCGGCCGCATCCCGTGACTGACGAGACGTCACGGATTGATAACTCCAGAAAATCGTGCAACCCTTCCGGCCCCACGTGGGTCGTATGTGGCGTCAGGCTTCCTGGAGGGGGGATTCCGGGGGGGGATCCCGGGGGGAATCGGGAATAAGAGGAAGCCTTGCGGAGGGGGAAGCGAGGGGCCCGGCCAATGGACCGGGCCCCTCGAAATGTGTGCGCCTGTGCCGCCTGTGCGGCCTCTGCGCCTGTGTCGCCTGTGCGTTGCGCAGGCCGATGCTCAGAACGGTACGCCGCAGCGCAGCAGCACATTCGCGTACGGCTGTGCTTCCCCCGTCCGCACCACCAGCCGCGCCGTCGCCGTCCGCGCCTTCAGCTCCTCGTGCGGCACCAGCTCCAGCACCGACCCGGGGAAGAGGCCGTCCAGCAGCGCGGTCGCCGACTGGTTGTGCTCCCGCATCTCCAGGGCCGCCGTGGCGCCCTCGATCACCAGCTCGTCGAGCAGCGCCGTCAGCACCTGCTCGAAGGACGGCACCCCCGCCACGAGGGCGAGGTCGACCACGGCCGGACCGTTGGAACCTGCGGGGATGGGCAGTCCGGCGTCGCAGACCATCACCGTGTCGGTGTGGCCCAACTCGGCTATGGCCCCGCTCAGCCGGCGGTTGAAGATCCCGGATCGCTTCACCGCGCCGCGACCTCCTCGGCCGTGGGGAAGGACTCCTGCGCGCCGTCGCGGGTCACCGCGGCCGCGCCGACCCGTACGGCGAACCGCACCGCCGTCTCAAGGTCGTCGCCGACGCCCAGGCGCCAGGCCAGCGCGCCGGTGAAGGCGTCCCCGGCGCCGGTGGTGTCCACCGCCTTGACCGGGAGGCTCGGGACGAGAACCGTACGGTCGCGGTCGGCGACGAGCGCGCCCGCGGCGCCCAGGGTCACCACCACCGAGCGCGGGCCGCGCGCCAGCAGGGCGGCCGCCCAGGCGTCGGGGGCCTCCTCGCGGCCCGCCGGGTCGTCCCCCAGCAGGAAACGCGCCTCGTGCTCGTTGACCACCAGCGGATCGCAGGCGGCCAGCACCTCGGCGGGGAGGGCGGCGGGGGGCGAGGGGTTGAGGACGAGGCGCGGCCCGACGCCTTGCGCGCCCTCGCCCGCCGTACCCGTACGCACTGCCTCGGCGACCGTCGCGACCGTCTCCAACGGGATCTCCAGCTGCAGCGAGACCACGCGGGCCGAGGCCAGCAGGTCCGCCGCGGCCCGTACGTCCGCGGGGGTCAGCCGGGCGTTGGCGCCGGGGGAGACCACGATGCTGTTGTCGCCGGACGGGTCCACGGTGATCAGTGCCACCCCGGTGGGCGCGCCGCCGACCAGAACGCCCGCGGTGTCCACGCCCGCGTCCCGCTGCGACTCCAGCAGCAGACGGCCGTATCCGTCCTCGCCGACGCGGGCCAGCAGGGCCGTACGGGCGCCCAGCCGGGCGGCGGCGACGGCCTGGTTGGCGCCCTTGCCGCCCGGGTGGACGGCGAGGTCCGAGCCGAGGACGGTCTCCCCGGCGGCCGGTCGGCGTTCGACTCCGATCACCAGGTCGGCGTTGGCCGACCCTACGACCAGCAGGTCGTAGTCGTGCATGCGTGTACGTCCCTTCAGGTGGCTGGTGTTACTGCTCGGCCCGGCGGCGCAGCCGCCAACCGGACGCTGCCCCGCCCCGCCCCTCCCCACAACCGGCCCTCCGCCCCGGCCCAGCGGGCCGGCCGGGGGTCGGCCACCGGCCCCCGTGGGCCGGGGGCGCCCCCAGTTGTGGGGCGGGAGGGGGCGGGGTGGGGCAGCCCGGGTGAGGGGTCACTTCGCGGCGACGACCTTCACCGGCACCTTCACCATCTGGTCCACCTTCTGCCCCTTCGCGAGCCGGATCGCGTTCTGCACGGCCATCTTGCCCAGCTCCTTGGGCTGCTGGGCGACGGTCGCCGCGAGCGTGCCGTCCTGGACCGCCTTGAGGCCGTCCGGGGTGCCGTCGAAGCCGATGACCTTGACGGACTTGCCCGCCTTGGAGCCCAGCGCCTTGACCGCGCCGAGCGCCATCTCGTCGTTCTCGGCGAAGATCCCGTCGATGCCCGAGTGGGCCTGCAGCAGGTTGGTGGTCACGTCCAGGCCCTTGGTGCGGTCGAAGTCCGCGGGCTGCTTGGCGACGACCTGGATGCCGGGGTAGGCCTTGAGGCCCTCCGCGAAGCCCTGGCCGCGCTCGCGCGAGGCCGAGGTGCCGGCCGTGCCCTGGAGGACCAGGATCCGGCCCTTGCCGCCGAGCTGCTCGGCCAGTGTCTTGGCGGCGAGCTTGCCGCCCGCGATGTTGTCGGAGGCGACCAGGGTGGCGATGTTCGCCTTGTTGACGGTGCGGTCGGCGGCGAGCACGGGGATGCCGGCCTTGTTGGCCGCCCGGACGGACGGGCCGGAGGCGTCGGAGTCCACCGGGTTGATGATGATCGTCTTCACGTTCTGGCTGGTGAAGTTCTGGAGCTGGTTGGCCTGCTGGGAGGCGTCGTTCTGCGCGTCGGTGACGGTGAGGCTGATGCCCTGAGCCTTGGCCTCCGCTTGCGCGCCCTGCTTCAGCTGGACGAAGAAGGGGTTGTTGAGGGTGGAGACCGACAGCGCCACCTTGATCTTGCCGCCGCTCCCGGAGGAGTCGGAGCGCCACACCGAGGCGCCGATCACGACCGCCACCACGGCCACCGCGGCGACCGCGTACTTGCCCATCTGGGCGGGCGTCATCCTGCCCCCGGGGCCGCCGGAGCCAACCGCCGCGCCTCCGGGCGCGCCCGGGCGGGACCCGGCGCGGCGGCGTGCGGTGTCGAGCAGCACGGCCAGCGCGATGACGACGCCGATGACGACCTGCTGCCAGAAGGCGGAGACCTCCAGCAGGTTGAGCCCGTTGCGCAGCACGGCGAGGATCAGCGCGCCGATCAGCGTGCCGGACGCCTTGCCGACGCCGCCGGAGAGGCTGGCGCCGCCGATGACGACCGCGGCGATGGCGTCGAGTTCGTAGCCGACCGCCGCCTGGGGCTGCGCGGAGGACAGGCGCGAGGCGAGCACGATGCCCGCGACGGCCGCGAAGGCGCCGGACAGGGCGTAGATGGCCAGCTTCTGGCGGTTGACCCGGATGCCGGAGAGCCGGGCGGCCTCCTCGTTGCCGCCGATCGCGTACATGGCGCGGCCGACGTACGTACGGGCGAGGACGCCCGCGGTGATCAGGCCCATCACGACCATGACGATCACCGGGACCGGCAGCCAGCCGCCGATGGTGTCGCCGAGGTGCGAGACCGAGTCGGGGAAGGGGGTCGGGCTGCCCTGGGAGATGACCAGGGCCAGGCCGCGGCCGACGGACAGCATGGCGAGGGTGGCGATGAACGGCGGCAGCTTACCGAAGGAGATCAGCGCGCCGCTGACCAGGCCGCAGGCCAGGCCGGTGGCGAGCGCGAGGATCACCGCGAGCCACACCGGCAGGCCCTGTGAGGTCGCGGACCAGGCGAGCACGGTGGCGGACAGCGCGGCCACCGAGCCGACCGACAGGTCGATGCCGGCCGAGACGATGACGAAGGTGACGCCGAAGGCGAGGATCGCGGTGACCGCCGCCTGGACGCCGACGTTGAGCAGGTTGTCGGTGGTGAGGAAGTCGCCGGAGAGCAGCGACATGGCCGCGAGGAGCAGTACCAGGGCGCTCAGCGCGCCGTTGTCGAGCAGCACGCGGCGCAGCACCGCCGGGCCCCCGGAGCTCTCCCCAGTCTTGATCGTGTCAGTGGCCACGGGAGCCCTCTCTTTCCTTGGTGTCGTCGAGCGCCTCGACGGCCTTGACGTCCTTCACGGCCAGGGCCATGACGGCGTCCTGGGTTGCTTCGTGGCGGCCCAGTTCGCCGGTGATCCGGCCCTGTGCCATGACCAGGACGCGGTCGCTCATGCCCAGCACCTCGGGGAGGTCGCTGGAGATCATCAGCACCGCGTGCCCGGAGGCGGTGAGTTCGTTGATGAGCTGGTAGATCTCGACCTTGGCGCCCACGTCGATGCCCCGGGTGGGTTCGTCGAGGATGAGCACCTTGCTGTTGGCCAGCAGCCACTTGCCGATGACGATCTTCTGCTGGTTGCCGCCGGACAGGGTGCGTACGCGCTGGCCGAGACCGGCCATCCGGACCGCGAGCTGTTCGGAGATCCGGGCCGCCGCGCGGCGTTGCCCGGCCCGGTCGACGAGCCCGGCGCGGGTGGCGGAGCGCAGCGTGACCAGGCCCAGGTTCTCCTGGACGGAGGCGTCGAGGACCAGGCCCTGGCCCTTGCGGTCCTCGGGGACGAGCCCGATGCCGGCGCCCATGGCGGCGCCCACGTCGTGCCGGGGCAGCCGCTCGCCGAGGACTTCGACGGTGCCGGCGTCGTACGGATCGGCGCCGAAGACGGCCCGTACGACCTCGGTGCGGCCCGCGCCGACGAGTCCGGCGAGCCCCACCACCTCCCCGGCCCGCACCTCGAAGGCGACGTCCTGGAAGACGCCGTTCCGGGTCAGGCCCTGGACCTTGAGCAGGGGCGCTCCGGCCTCGGCGGGCCGCCGCGGGTACTGCTGCTCGATGGAGCGGCCCACCATCAGCCGGACCAGCTCGTCCTCTTCGGTGGTGGCCGGGACCTGGGTGACGCTGCGGCCGTCGCGCAGGACGGTGACGCGGTCGCCCAGGCCGGCTATCTCCTCCAGGTGGTGGGTGATGAAGACGACGCCGACGCCGTCCGCGCGCAGGGTGCGGACGATCCGGAAGAGCTTGTCGACCTCCTCGGTGGTGAGTACCGCGGTCGGCTCGTCCATGATCAGGACGCGGGCGTCCAGGGACAGCGCCTTGGCGATCTCGACCATCTGCAGCCGGGCGATGCCGAGGTCCCGGACGCGGTCGGTGGGGGAGACGTCGACCCCGACGCGGGTCAGCAGTGCGGCGGCCCGCTCGTGCATCGCCTTGCGGTCGATCAGTCCCAGGCGGCGCGGCTGGCGGCCCAGGAAGATGTTCTCCGCGACGCTGAGGTCGGGGACGAGGTTGAACTCCTGGTAGATGGTGGCGATCCCGAGCCGCTCGGCGTCCTGGGCGCCGTGGATGCGTACCGGGGAGCCGTCGACGAGGATGCGGCCGCCGTCGGGGCGGTGGGCGCCGGAGAGCATCTTGATCAGCGTGCTCTTGCCCGCGCCGTTCTCGCCCAGCAGGACGTGCACCTCGCCGCGGCGCAGGTCGAAGTCGACGCCGTCGAGGGCGACCACTCCGGGGAAGGTCTTGCGGACGCCTTCCATGCGCAGCAGCTCGGCCGCGCCCGCGGTCTTCACGCTCAGCGGCTTGTCCGCGCTCGGCGTGCTCATGGCTTGCTCCTTTCGGGCTCGCCGCACGAGCGGCGGGTGACCAGGCGGGCGGACAGGATCACCGACTCGGCGGGCCGCCCCTCGACGCGGTCGATCAGCGCGCGCACGGCGGCGCGGCCGAGTTCGCCCGTCGGCTGGGCGATGGCGGTGATCGGGGGATCGGTGTGGACGAACCACGGGATGTCGTCGAACGCGGCGAGCGCCACGTCGTCGGGCACCCGCAGGCCGCGCGCGCGGATCTCGTCCATCGCGCCGAGCGCCATGAGGTTGTCCGCGGCGAAGATGACGTCCGGGGGCTTTGGCAGGTCGAGGAAGCGGGCGGTCACCCGCCGTCCACTGTCCGCCTGGAAGTCGCCCTGGTCTATGAAGTCGGCCGGCAGGGCCAGGCCGAACTCGCGCAGCGCGGACCGGAAGGCCTCCACGCGTTCACGTCCGGTGGTGGTGGCGGCCGGTCCGGCGATGATGGCGAGCCGGCGGTGGCCGAGCGCGTGCAGATGGGCCACCAGGTCGCGTACGGCGTCCCGGCCGTCCGTACGGACCACCGGCACGTCCACGCCCTTGATCCAGCGGTCGACGAAGACCATGGGGGTGCCCGCGCGGACGGCGTCCAGCATCAGCGGGGAGCCGCCGTCGGTGGGGCTGACCAACAGGCCGTCGATGCGGCGGTCCATAAGGGTGCGCACATGGTGGTCCTGGAGGTCGGGGCGCTCGTCGGCGTTCCCGATGACCACGCTGTAGCCCAGCGCGCGGGCCTCGTCCTCGACCGAGCGGGCGAGCTCGGTGAAGAACGGGTTGAGTACGTCGCTGATCACCAGCCCGAGGGCGCGGGTCTGGTCGGTACGGAGCGAGCGGGCCACGGCGTTGGGGCGGTAGCCGAGCTCGGCGACGGCGGTGAGCACCCGGTCACGGGTGCCCGCGCGGACGGACGGATGGTCGTTGAGCACGCGGGAGACCGTTGCCACGGACACTCCCGCGTGGTGCGCCACGTCCTTGATGCTCGCCATTCCACCTCCTCGTGGAATCGATTACAAAGAGGATTGGAATCGATTACACGAAGGTTGGGCAAGGGCCGGGGAGTGGCTGAAACCGGATCGTAATATTCCGGATGATGTATGCGGTCGCGTCCGACTTGTCGCGGGCCTGCCGGGGCCGCCGCGAGGGTCCTGCGCGGGGTTGCGCACAGTTTGTGCACAGGCCCCGGGGGCGTGTCGGCGTCCGGCGGTACCGTCGGGACATGCTCAAACTCGCGGTGGTCGAAGGGGTCCTGGAGCGGATCACCTACGCCAATGAGGAGAACGGCTACACGGTCGCCCGGGTCGACACCGGCCGCGGCTCCGGCGATCTGCTCACCGTCGTCGGCTCGCTGCTGGGCGCGCAGCCCGGCGAGTCGCTGCGGATGGAGGGCCGCTGGGGCTCCCATCCGCAGTACGGCAAGCAGTTCACCGTCGAGAACTACACCACCGTGCTGCCCGCCACCGTCCAGGGCATCCGGCGCTATCTGGGCTCTGGCCTGATCAAGGGCATCGGCCCGCGGATCGCCGACCGGATCACCGAGCATTTCGGCGTGGACACCCTCGATGTCATCGAGCGTCAGCCCGAGCGGCTGGTCGAGGTCCCGGGCCTCGGCCCCAAGCGCACCAAGATGATCGGCGCGGCCTGGGAGGAGCAGAAGGCCATCAAGGAGGTCATGGTCTTTCTGCAGGGCGTCGGGGTCTCCACCTCGATCGCGGTGCGGATCTACAAGAAGTACGGCGACGCCTCGATCTCGGTCGTGAAGAACGAGCCGTACCGCCTGGCCGCCGATGTGTGGGGCATCGGCTTTCTGACCGCCGACAAGATCGCCCAGTCCGTCGGCATCCCGCACGACAGCCCCGAGCGGGTCAAGGCCGGTCTGCAGTACGCGCTGTCCCAGTCGACGGACAACGGCCACTGCTTCCTCCCCGAGGAGCAACTGATCGCGGACTCGGTCAAGTTGCTCCAGGTCGACACCGGCCTGGTCATCGAGTGCCTGGCCGAGCTGGCCGACGAGGAGGGCGTGGTGCGCGAGAGTGTGCCGGGCCCGGACGGCGGCGAGAAGGTCACGGCCGTGTATCTGGTGCCCTTCCACCGCGCCGAGATCTCGCTCGCCGGTCAGGTGCTGCGGCTGCTGCGCGGCGCGGAGGACCGCATGCCCGTCTTCCGGGACGTGGACTGGGACAAGGCGCTGGCCTGGCTCGCCCGGCGCACCGGGGCCGACCTGGCCCCCGAGCAGAGCCAGGCCGTCCGGCTCGCGCTGACCGAGAAGGTCGCGGTGCTGACCGGGGGGCCGGGCTGCGGCAAGTCCTTCACGGTGAGGTCCGTGGTGGAGCTGGCGCGCGCCAAGAAGGCCAAGGTGGTGCTCGCGGCCCCCACCGGCCGGGCCGCCAAGCGGCTGGCCGAGCTGACCGGCGCCGAGGCGTCCACGGTCCACCGGCTGCTGGAGCTCAAGCCCGGCGGGGACGCGGCGTACGACCGGGACCGGCCGCTGGACGCCGACCTGGTGGTGGTGGATGAGGCGTCCATGCTCGATCTGCTGCTGGCCAACAAGCTGGTCAAGGCGGTCCCGCCGGGCGCCCATCTGCTCTTCGTCGGGGATGTGGACCAGCTGCCGAGCGTGGGCGCGGGCGAGGTGCTGCGCGATCTGCTGTCCGAGGGCAGCCCCGTCCCGGCGGTGCGGCTGACCCGTATCTTCCGGCAGGCCCAGCAGTCCGGCGTGGTCACCAACGCCCACCGGATCAACTCCGGCGTGCCGCCGATCACTCACGGCATGCCCGACTTCTTTCTCTTCGCCGAGGAGGACACCGAGGCCGCCGGGAAGCTCACAGTGGACGTGGTGGCCCGTCGGATCCCCGCCAAGTTCGGCCTCGATCCGCGCCGTGACGTGCAGGTTCTGGCCCCGATGCACCGTGGCCCGGCGGGCGCCGGAACGCTCAACGGACTGCTTCAGCAGGCCGTCACCCCCGCCCGGCCGGATCTGCCCGAGCGGCGCTTCGGTGGCCGGATCTTCCGTGTCGGCGACAAGGTGACCCAGATCCGCAACAATTATGAGAAAGGGGCCAATGGGGTCTTCAACGGCACGGTGGGCGTCGTCACCTCCCTCGACAGCGATGAGCAGCGCCTGACCGTGCTGACCGACGAGGACGAGGAGGTGGCGTACGACTTCGACGAGCTGGACGAGCTGGCGCACGCCTATGCGGTGACCATCCACCGCTCCCAGGGCAGCGAGTACCCGGCCGTGGTCATTCCGGTGACCACCGGCGCCTGGATGATGCTGCAGCGCAATCTGCTCTACACGGCGGTGACCCGCGCCAAGCGCCTGGTGGTGCTCGTCGGCTCGCGCCGCGCCCTGGGACAGGCGGTGCGCACGGTGTCGGCGGGCAGGAGGTGCACCGCGCTGGACCACCGGCTCGGCGCATCCGGCACATGAGGTTCGGATATGAAGTTCGGATATGAGGTTCGGGGCGAACGTGTCAGGAGGGTTTCCGGACCGTCACGAACGGGGCAGGATGGGCGTGGAAGCGGCACTCAGTGCCGCCAAAAGGCCCTTCGGCCGACCCCGAGTGCACGTTCATCGTCCGAATGGGGGAAGGTGGGGGGAGTCAGGGCACCTCGAAGAAGAGAACCAGACGTCGGTGAGGGATGACGTGAGTGACAACTCTGTAGTACTGCGGTACGGGGACGGCGAATACACCTACCCGCTGGTCGACAGCACTGTCGGCGACAAGGGCTTCGACATCGGCAAGCTTCGCACCCAGACCGGTCTGGTGACCCTGGACTCCGGTTACGGCAACACCGCCGCCTACAAATCCGCGGTCACCTATCTCGACGGTGAGCAGGGGATCCTGCGCTACCGCGGCTACCCCATTGAGCAGCTGGCGGAGCGTGCCACGTTCCTCGAGACGGCCTTCCTGCTGATCAACGGGGAGCTGCCGACCGTCGACGAGCTGGCCGAGTTCCGCGACCAGATCACCACGCACACGCTGCTGCACGAGGACGTCAAGCGGTTCTACGACGGCTTCCCGCGTGACGCCCACCCGATGGCGATGCTGTCCTCCGTGGTCAGCGCGCTGTCGACGTTCTATCAGGACAGCCACAACCCGTTCGATGAGAAGCAGCGCTACCTCTCCACGATCCGGCTGCTGGCCAAGCTGCCCACCATCGCGGCGTACGCGTTCAAGAAGTCCGTCGGCCACCCGTTCGTCTACCCGCGTAACGACCTTGGCTACGTCGAGAACTTCCTGCGGATGACCTTCTCGGTCCCGGCGCAGGAGTACCAGCTCGACCCGATCGTGGTCAGCGCCCTGGACAAGCTGCTGATTCTGCACGCCGACCACGAGCAGAACTGTTCGACCTCCACGGTCCGCCTCGTCGGCTCCTCGCAGGCCAACATGTTCGCCTCCATCTCGGCGGGCATCAACGCCCTGTGGGGCCCGCTGCACGGCGGCGCCAACCAGTCCGTGCTGGAGATGCTGGAGGGCATCCAGGCCGCCGGTGGCGACGTCGACACCTTCATCCGCAAGGTGAAGAACAAGGAAGACGGCGTGAAGCTCATGGGCTTCGGGCACCGCGTCTACAAGAACTTCGACCCCCGGGCGAAGATCATCAAGTCGGCGGCGCACGACGTCCTCTCGGCCCTCGGCAAGTCCGACGAGCTGCTCGACATCGCGCTCAAGCTCGAAGAGCACGCTCTCGCCGACGACTACTTCGTCGAGCGCAAGCTCTACCCGAACGTCGACTTCTACACCGGTCTGATCTACCGGGCGATGGGCTTCCCGACCGAGATGTTCACGGTGCTCTTCGCGCTCGGCCGGCTGCCGGGCTGGATCGCCCAGTGGCACGAGATGATCAAGGAGCCGGGCTCGCGCATCGGCCGTCCGCGCCAGATCTACACGGGCGTCGTCGAGCGCGACTTCGTCCCGGTCGAGCAGCGCTGACACCCAGTGCCACGCCGGCCCCGGGCGAGTGAGCCGAAGGGGCGCGCCCCTGTCGAAAGGGAGAACGCGCGGAGGCCGCGAGGAACGAGTGGCCGAGCACGATCGACCGTCGACAGGGGCTGAGGCGCCCCGGAGGCGGACCGAGCCTTAAAAAGGCAGAAAGCGCCCCGCTGCCGATCCCCCCACGGGTCGGAGCGGGGCGCTTCCATTCCCGGTTACGGATTCCCCCCACGGGATCCGGCCGGGGGTCTGTCGGCCGTACAAGCCCACAGAAGCCCTCAGTGTCATGACGCGATCTGCCGGGACGCGTACGCAACGGGAGGGCCGCTCAAAGCTCCCCGAGTACGTCGCCCCGGCCACGCGTAGCGGGATCCGTCCCCCAAGACGAACCCTCACCGCCCCATTAGACTCCCCACCCCCCGCGATGGTTACGTTCGGTCGCCTGTGATCTGCGTCTCCTGCCATATGGGGGCGTAAAAGGGCAAGAGCCTCTATTTGAAGATCGAGGACCCGGTGTATGGGTGTTGTGCGGCTTATGGGGACTTGGTGAATCTATGGAGATTCGGTGAAGGCTCGCAGTCGCAGGCTGTTGGTGACCACGAAAACCGAGGAGAACGCCATCGCGGCGCCCGCGATCATCGGGTTGAGCATCCCGGCCGCGGCGAGCGGCAGCGCGGCGACGTTGTAGCCGAAGGCCCAGAAGAGATTGCCCTTGATGACGGCAAGGGTCCGGCGCGCCAGCCGGATCGCGTCCGCTGCCACCCGCAGATCGCCCCGTACCAGCGTCAGATCCCCCGCCTCGATGGCGGCGTCCGTCCCCGTGCCCATCGCCAGGCCCAGGTCGGCGGTGGCCAGGGCGGCCGCGTCGTTGACGCCGTCGCCCACCATCGCGACCGTACGGCCCTCCGCGCGCAGCTGCCGGACCACGTCCACCTTGTCCTGCGGCAGCACCTCGGCGATGACCTTCTCGATGCCGACCTCCCGGGCCACCGACTCGGCCACCAGCCGGTTGTCGCCCGTCAGGAGCACCGGGGTCAGGCCGAGCCCGCGCAGCCGGGCCACGGCCTCGGCGCTGGTCTCCTTGATGGCGTCGGAGACCACCAGCACGCCCCGGGCCCGGCCGTCCCAGGCCACGGCGGCGGTCGTACGCCCCTCCGCCTCGGCCGCCGCCTTCGCGGCCGCCAGCTCCTCGGTCAGCTCGGCCCCATGGGCCGCGAGCAGCTTCTCTCGGCCGACAAGGACGGTGTGCCCGTCCACGACGCCCTGGACGCCGAGGCCGGGGACGGATCCGAAGCTCCGGGCCTCGGGCAGGGTGCCCGTCCGGGCGGCCGCCCCGTCGGCGACGGCGCGGGCCACGGGGTGCTCCGAGGCGTGCTCCAGGGCCCCGGCCAGCCGCAGGAGCTGGTCCTCGGTCACGCCGGGGGCGGTGTGCACGCCGTGCAGCCGCATCCGCCCCGTCGTCACCGTGCCGGTCTTGTCGAGGACGACGGTGTCCACGCGGCGGGTCGACTCCAGGACCTCGGGGCCCTTGATGAGGATGCCGAGCTGGGCGCCGCGCCCGGTGCCGACCATGAGGGCGGTCGGAGTGGCCAGGCCCAGGGCGCACGGGCAGGCGATGATCAGTACGGCCACGGAGGCGGTGAACGCGGCGGTCGCGTCGCCGGTCAGCAGGGACCAGGCCACCAGGGTGCCGACGGCGATGAGGACGACGACCGGTACGAAGACGCCGGAGACGCGGTCCGCGAGGCGCTGCACCTCCGCCTTGCCGTTCTGCGCGTCCTCCACCAGCGCGGCCATCCGGGACAGCTGGGTGTCGGCGCCGACGCGGGTGGCCTCGACGACCAGGCGGCCCGCGGTGTTCACGGTCGCGCCCGCCACGCTGTCGCCCACCGCGACGTCCACCGGCACCGACTCGCCGGTCAGCATGGAGGCGTCCACGACTGAGGCGCCCTCGACCACCGTGCCGTCCGTGGCGATCTTCTCGCCGGGTCGCACCACGAAGCGGTCGCCGACGGCCAGCCGGGAGACCGGGACGCGGACCTCCCGTCCCTCCCGCAGCACGGCCACATCCTTGGCGCCCAGCTCCATCAGCGCCCGCAGTGCGGCGCCCGCCCGGCGCTTGGACTTCGCCTCCAGGTAGCGGCCGAGGAGGATGAAGGCGGTCACCCCCGCGGCGGCCTCCAGGTAGATCGAGGACGATCCGTCCGTACGCGCGACGGTGAGGTCGAAGCCGTGCCGCATGCCCGGCATGCCCGCGTCGCCGAAGAACAAGGCCCACAGCGACCAGCCGAAGGCGGCGAGGGTGCCGAGGGAGACCAGGGTGTCCATGGTGGCCGCGCCGTACCGGGCGTTCGTCCAGGCGGCCTTGTGGAAGGGCAGCCCGCCCCAGACCACGACGGGCGCGGCGAGGGTGAGGGACAGCCACTGCCAGTACTCGAACTGCAGCGACGGCACCATCGCCAGGAGGACGACGGGTGCGGACAGGGCGAGCGAGACCAGGAGGCGTTGGCGCAGCGCGCCGGTCTGCGCGTCGGTGTCGGCGTCCGCGTCCGCGTCGGCGGGGCGGCCGGCCGCGGCTTCCCGGGCCGGGGCTTCCGCCGTGGCGTGGCCGGACGCCGCTTCGAGGTTGGGCTCGGGCTTGGGCTCGGCGGGCTTCGGCGGTTCGGCGGTGTAGCCGGTTTTGACGACGGTGGTGATCAGATCGGCGATCTCGATCTCCGCGCCGTAGGTCACCTTGGCCTTTTCGGTGGCGTAGTTGACCGTGGCGGTGACGCCGTCCATGCGGTTCAGCTTCTTCTCGACGCGCGCCGCGCAGGAGGCGCAGGTCATGCCGCCGATGACGAGCTCCACCTGGGAGGTCGCGGCCGCCGCGGGCGCGGCCTGGTCCGCCGTCGGTGTCTTCTCCTTCGCGGTTTCCGGGGCCGTGCTGCTCATTCTCGGTCTCCCTGGGAAGAGGGCCGGGCCGTGCGGGTGGGTGGCCGCCGCACGCGGCCCGGCGGGGGTGTCCTCGGGTGCTCAGGCCCGGCCGGTGAGCTCGTAACCGGCCTCGTCGACGGCGGCGCGCACGGCCTCGTCGTCCAGCGGGGCGGCGGAGATGACGGTGACCTGGCCGGTGGCGGCGACGGCCTTGACGGAGCTGACGCCGTCGATGGCGGAGAGCTCCTCGGAGACGGCGCCCTCGCAGTGACCGCAGGTCATGCCGGTCACCTGGTAGACGGTGGTGACGCCGGACGTGGTGGTGGCCTCGGAGCTCATGGCTTCTCCTGTGGGGTGAGCAGGCGGGATACGGCTGTGTCCATCGGTGTCCAGGGGGCGCGGGATGCCCGGTGTCCCCCGACGATGACAGCATAATACCCCTAGGGGGTATGAAGGGAGGGGGGATCGGCCGCGGGTGCGAGGGTGTCGTCAGGGGGTGCGGGGCGGGGTCTCGGCGCCGATGATCGGGGCGAGGTAGCCGTGGAGGGAGGCCTTCAACTCCTCGACGTATGCGTCCCGCTCCTCGCCCTCATGGGCCAGTACGAGCTCGAGGCCCGCCTTGAACAGGGAGAACACCATCGTCGCGGTGCGGGCGCGGCGCTCGGCGGAGAGCTCGGGCTGGATGAACTCGATCAGCTCCTCGAGGCGGGCCTGCAGGGCCGCGTGCAGCGCGTGGTGCTCCTCGGTCATCACGCCGGGGATGTCGCCCGAATGGATGAGCGTCAGAAAGACGGGGTTCTGGCAGTTGAACTCGATCATCGGATCGACGACCGCGTCCAGCATCTCGCCGAGGGGGAGCGAGGCGTACTCGGGGGTGAACAGCGCGCCGTGGGCCTCGCGCATCCGGTGGGTGAGGCGCTCGCCGAGCTCGACGGCGATGGCCTCCTTGTTCGGGAAGAACTGGTACAGCGTGCCGGGGGAGACGCCGGCCTCGCGGGCGATGGCGTTGGTGCTCGCCGAGGTGTAGCCCGTCCTGCTGAACACGCTGGCCGCGGCGTCGAGCAGCTGCTGGATGCGGCGCTCGCCGCGCGCCTGCCTGCGGCGCGGCTTCGCCTCGCCGGCGGGCTGTGCTGCCTTGGTCTCGGTCACGCGTCAATCCCCAGCTCTCAGTGTTCCATTGACAAACATGAGTACCCGCTCGCATTCTGGAGAAACGCGAGCGGCAGCTCGTGTTTGCCACATGTTGGGCAATCGTCGGCCCATGCTGCCTGCCTGCCGGAACTCCGGCGAGGCGCATGGACACAGGTGAAGGGGACACCGCGCTATGACCGTTGTCAAACGGCCGCACGGGGGCCGGACGCGAGGCTGGGCGGGAGTGGTGACCGCCCGCCCGCGGCTGACCCTGCTGCTCGTCCTGCTGCTCACGGCGCTGGCCGTCGTGGCCGGACGCGGGGTCGCCGACCGGCTGGGGAGCGGTGGCTGGCAGGACCCGGCGGCCGAGTCGGCGTACGCCACCAAGGCGCTCGAGAAGCACTTCCCCGCCTCGCAGCCGAATCTGCTCCTGCTGGTCGACAGCGGCACGACGACGGTCGACGCCCCGGAGGTCGCCGCCGAGGGCCGCGCGCTGGCCAGGAAGCTCGCGGGCGAGGCGTCGGTCACCGGTGTCACCTCCTATTGGGACGGGGCCGCCACCCTGCGGGACCGGGACGGGCGTGAAGCGCTGATCGCCGCGCGGATCGTGGGCGACGAGAGCGCCGCGGCGAAGGTGCTGGACCGCATAGCCCCCGCCTACCGGGGCGACCACGGGCCGGTGAAGGTCACGATCGGCGGCCCGGTCGCGGTGCGCCATGAGCTGCAGACCACCATCCAGGAGGATCTGCTGTGGGCCGAGATGATCGCCCTGCCCATCACCCTGCTGCTGCTCGTCATGGTCTTCGGCAGCGCGGTCGCCGCCCTGCTCCCGCTGGGCGTCGGCATCATCGCGATCCTGGGCACCGACGCCGTGCTGCGCGGCCTCACCGAGTTCACCGACGTCTCGGTGTTCGCACAGAACCTGACCACCGCGCTCGGCCTCGGGCTCGCCATCGACTACGCCCTGTTCATCGTGCGGCGCTTCCGGGAGGAGCTGGGCCAGGGCGCCGGGACGCTGCCCGCCATCGCCGCCACGCTGCGCACCGCGGGACGCACAGTGCTGTTCTCCGCGATGACCGTCGCCGTCTCGCTCGCCGCCATGCTGGTCTTCCCGCAGTACTTCCTGCGCTCCTTCGCCTACGCGGGCATCGCCGTGGTGTCGATCGCCGCGGCGGCCGCGCTGGTGGTGCTGCCCGCCGCCCTCGCCCTGCTCGGCCAGCGGGTGAACGCGCTGGACCTGACCCGGCTGTTCCGGCGCGGCCGCCCGGCCCGGGGCGAGCCGGGGGCGGGCTGGGGCCGGCTGGCCCGGCTGGTGATGCGCCGGGCGCCGCTGTTCGCGCTGGCCACCACCGCCGGTCTGGTGGTCCTCGGACTGCCCTTCCTGCGGGTGGAGTTCGGCACCGCCGACGACCGCCAGCTGCCCGCGAGCGCCGAGTCCCATGTGGTCCAGCAGCACATCAGGGAGAACTTCCCCGGCAGCCCCGGCGGAGCGATCGACATCCTGATCGACTCCCGGCCCGGCTCCCGGCTCGATCAGGCGAGCCTCGCCGACTACAGCGGCAAGGTCTCCGCGCTGCCCGGAGTGGAGCGCGTGGACAGCCCCGCCGGCCAGTTCGCGGGCGGTCGGCGGGTGGCGGAGCCCGGCCCGGCGCAGGCGGCGCGCGCGGCGGACGGGGCGGCGTATGTCACCGTGCTGGCCAAGGGCGAGGTCGTGGACCAGGCGAGCCAGCAGTTGGTGCGTGACATCCGCGCCCAGCACCCGCCGTTCACCGCCTCGGTCACCGGCATCGCCGCGGTGCTGGTGGACAGCAAGGACTCCATAGCCGACCGGCTGCCCTGGGCCCTGGCCATCATCGTCGTCGTCACCCTGCTGCTGGTCTTCCTGCTCACCGGAAGCGTGCTGATCCCCCTTCAGGCGGTGGTGCTCAACGCCCTCAGCCTCACCGCGATGTTCGGGGCGGTGGTGTGGGTCTTCCAGGAGGGACACCTCTCCGGCCCGTTGTCCTTCACCAGTACCGGGGACATCGAGACCACGCTGCCGGTGCTGATGTTCTGTGTGGCCTTCGGACTGTCCATGGACTACGGCGTCTTCCTGCTCTCCCGGATCAAGGAGGAGTACGACCGCACGGGCGACCACCGCGCGGCCGTCGAGTTCGGCGTTCGGCGCACGGGCGGACTGATCACCGCCGCGGCGGTGATCCTCGCCGTCGTCATGGTCGCCATCGGCACCTCGCGGGTCACCAACACCAAGATGCTCGGCTTCGGTATCGCCCTGGCCGTTCTGATGGACGCCATGGTGGTGCGCAGCCTGCTGGTGCCCGCGGTGATGCGGATGACCGGCCGGGCGACCTGGTGGGCCCCGGGCCCGCTGCGCCGGCTGCACGCCCGTATAGGCCTCAGCGAGGGGGAGTCCGCCGGCCCGGCGACCGGCACCGGCACGGACACCTCCGCCGACCCCGAAGCCCCGGAGGGGGCCGACCGGACGCCGCTCGCGGCCGGACGGCCCGGTGTCGTCAACCGCTCCGCCTGACGCCGCCCGCCCAGGTGTGCCCCTAGGCTTCGGGTTCCCGCCGGGAGCGGTTGCCGGGTCTGAGGGTCACCCAGGTCCGGATGGTGTCCGCGTACCAATACGGCTTGCCGCCCTCCACGAGATCGGGGGGCGGCAGCAGGCCGTGCTTGCGATAGGACCGTACGGTGTCCGTCCGCACACCGATGTGCGCGGCGATCTCCTTGTACGACCAAAGCCTCCGGTCGGTCATCTCTCGCGCCCTTCCTGCGGGCGCCGCAGTCACGGTCCGCCAGGGGCCGTTGGAGGAGCTGCGGCGCGACCGCCTGTGATCACTCAGCCTGTGCCCGGTCAACGACGGTGAGTGACGCCCGGATAGGCGTTGTTGAAGGGCTGTGACGGAAGGATCGCCGAGATGTGACGGCCGTGACACCTGAGTGACTCAGCCGCGGAACGCCGAGTGACTCAGGGTGAAGAACGCCGAGTGACTCGGGTGCGGAACCGCCGGGTGGCTCAGGCGTAGAACGCGGGGCGCTCGATCATCTCGACGGCCGTGCGCTCCCCCGTGGTCTGGGCCCGGACCCCCGCCGCGCTGACGGCGGCCGCGGCATAGCCGTCCCAGGCGCTGGGGCCCTCCACCTCGCCGCGCCGGGTGGCGTTCACCCAGGCCTGCACCTCGCGGTCGTACGCCTCCTCGAAGCGGGCCACGAAGTCGGGGGCGATCTCGCCGCCCCAGCCGCCCGCGCGGTTGATCAGCATGCCGTGGGCGTCGCCGACCCGCGCGGTGCCGCGCTCGCAGACCGCCTCGGCCTGCACCTGGTAGCCGAAGCCGCAGGTCGCGAAGATCTCGACATTGACGATCGCGCCGCCGTCGGTCTCCAAGATCACCAACTGGGGGTCGCTGAGCCCCCCGGGGGCGTCCGCGCTGGGGGTCGGGCGCAACACGGTCACCGCGGTGATCTCCTGCTCCAGCAGCCAGCGGGACTGGTCCATCTCGTGCACCACCGAGTCGGTGATGAGCATGTCGCTGGTGAAGTAGGAGTGCACGGAGGCGTTGCGGTGGCGGCAGTGCAGCAGCAGCGGACGCCCGAGCTCGCCGCCCGCGAGCAGCGACTTGAGTTTCATGAACTCGCTGTCATAGCGGCGCATGAAGCCGACCTGGACCCGGCGGTGGCCCAGCCGCTGCTCGGCCTCCAGCACGCGCAGCGCCGATGCCGGGTCCGGGGTGAGCGGCTTCTCGCACAGCACTGGCAGGTCGTGTTCGAAGGCGGTCAGCAGCGCGGCCTCGTGGGCCGGGCCGGGTGAGGCGATCAGCACCGCGTCCACGTCCGGCGCGGCCATGGCGGCGGCCGGGTCGGTGTAGGCCTGCGCGCCCTCGACACTGTGGGCGACATGCTTGGCGCGCGCCTCGTCGATGTCGACGACGGCGGTCACCCGCGCCCCGCTGACCACGTCGTTGATCCGACGGACGTGGTCGGCGCCCATCATGCCGGTCCCGATGACGGCGACCCCGAGCGTCCCCTGCTGCGTCATGGTGTGTCTTCTCTTTCTGTTCCGGTGTCCCGGTGTTCGGGTGGGGGAGGGTGGTGGGTGCGGGTCAGGCGCCGCAGGAGCGCAGGAAGCGGCGGGTGCGCTGGGCGATCGGGAACGGCTTGTCGGGCGGGCAGGGGTACATGTCCTGCTCGACGATGGCGAACAGGTCCACGTTCAGCTTCTGGGCCGCGGCCAGCACCGGTTCGAGGGCGGGGACGCCGTTCGGCGGCTCGCACATCACCCCGCGCTGGACGGCGGGTCCGAAGGGCACCTCGTTCCCCACGACATCGGCCAGGATCTCGGGGTCGACCTGCTTGAGGTGGAGATAGCCGATGCGCTCGCCGTAGGTCTCGATGAGCTTGACGCTGTCGCCGCCGCAGTAGGCGTAGTGGCCGGTGTCCAGACAGAGGTTGACCACGTCGGAGTCGGTGGAGTCGAGGAAGCGGGCGACGTTCTCCTCTCCGTCGATGTGGGTGTCGGCGTGCGGGTGGACCACGATGTCGAGCCCGAAGCGCTCGCGCACCTGGCGGCCCAGCCGCTCCATGCCGGTGGACAGGTCGCGCCACTGCTCGGCGGTCAGCCGCGGGGGCTCGATCAGCTCGGCGGTCTTGTCGTCCCGCCAGAAGGAGGGGATGACGACCAGGTGGCGGGCGCCCATGGCCTGGGTGAGCCCGGCGACCTGGGAGACGTGCTCCCAGGTGGCGTCCCAGACGCCGGGGCCGCGGTGCAGGGCGGTGAAGACCGTGCCGGCCGAGACCTTCAGATTCCGCCGGCCGACCTCCTCGGCGAGCCGCGCCGGGTCGCTCGGCAGATAGCCGTACGGGCCCAGCTCGATCCACTCGTAGCCCGCCTCGGCGACCTCGTCGAGAAAGCGCTGCCAGGGGACCTGCTGTGGGTCGTCGGGGAACCACACCCCCCAGGAGTCGGGGGCGGAGCCGACCCGGATGCGATCCAGAGCGGGTACGGGGGAGGCGGGAGTCATGGAGCGATCTCCTCTCGCCGGTCGTCGTCGACCGGGGAAGGGGGGCGTGCGGTGCGGGTGGTGAGCTGTGGTGCCCGGGTCATGCTGTTTTGGGCAGCTTCGTGGCCTGGATGGTCATCCGTCAAGATTTCGTCAGGACATTCGGACGTCCGGTCAGGATGCCAGATCAGGATCTCAGATGGAGGGGGGTCTGCACCGTCTCGGGGAGCTCCTCCACATCGACCCCGCGGACCTGTGCGAGCTCATGCTTGAGTGCGGCCGGTTCGGCCCCGGCCGCCATGACACGGCCGTTGTGAAGGGGAGCCAACTCCCCGGGGCGGCCGGCTGTCA
Organism: Streptomyces sp. ME19-01-6; assembly: GCF_033793745.1. NCBI lineage: Bacteria > Bacillati > Actinomycetota > Actinomycetes > Kitasatosporales > Streptomycetaceae > Streptomyces > Streptomyces sp. ME19-01-6. Next base: position 218,260 of record NZ_JARAXF010000016.1, read on the forward strand.
AGGATTGTCATGACAACCTTTCGTCTGGATGTAGCGAGGCGATAACGCCACTCGCGGTGATCCTCGATAGGTCCGAATGTAAGGACAAATGCTTGACAGGGGATGGGAAACACCTCTAGACCTGGAGGGCCACAGCCGCCTGGGCGATGCGCGGACCGTGAGCCTGAGCTGCGTCTTTCCTGAAGGGGTACGCATGAGTGAGCCGTACGACCTGATCACCATGGGCCGGATCGGGGTGGACATCTATCCCCTGCAGATCGGCGTCCCGTTGCCGCAGGTCGAGACGTTCGGCAAGTTCCTCGGCGGCTCCGCGACCAATGTCGCGGTGGCCGCCGCCCGGCTCGGCCGCCGCACCGCGGTGATCAGCCGCACAGGGGCAGACCCCTTCGGCGAGTACATCCACCAGGCGCTGCGCGAGTTCTCCGTGGACGACCGCTGGGTCACCCCGGTCGACGCCTATCCCACCCCCGTCACCTTCTGCGAGATCTTCCCGCCCGACGACTTCCCGCTGTACTTCTACCGTCGGCCCAAAGCCCCCGACCTGGAGATCCGCCCCGGCGAACTGGACCTCGACGCCGTGCGCGCCGCCCGGATCTTCTGGATGACCGGCACCGGCCTCAGCGAAGAGCCCAGCCGCGCCGCCACCCTGGCCGCGCTGGAGGCACGCGCCAAGGCCGGCCCGACCGTCTTCGACCTGGACTGGCGGCCGATGTTCTGGCCCGACCCGGCCGAGGCCCGCCAGTACTACGCCCAGGCGCTGCGCCACGCCACCGTCGCCGTCGGCAATCTCGACGAGTGTGAGATCGCCACCGGCGTGCGGGTCCCCGCGGCCTGCGCCGAGAGCCTGCTGGAGGCGGGGGTGGAGTTGGCCGTCGTCAAGCAGGGTCCCAAGGGCGTACTCGCCGTACACCGCGACGGCACCACGGCCGAGGTACCGCCGGTCCCCGTCGAGGTCGTCAACGGCCTGGGCGCGGGCGACTCGTTCGGGGGCTCACTGTGCCACGGCCTGCTGTCCGGCTGGGACCTGGAGCGCATCATGCGGTACGCCAACGCCGCGGGCGCCATCGTGGCGTCCCGCCTCGCCTGCTCCTCCGCGATGCCCACCGAAGCCGAGGTCGAGGCCCTGCTCGCCGGGGACTGACCGGTGACCAGCCACCCCTTCTCTTGATCACTCGCCCCTCGACCCCGGCCGTCCCAGGCCGCGCGACCAGAGGGGATGGGGTGATCTCATGAATGCGACTGCGAGGAGCACGTCTTGAGCATCAGCATCTCCGACCTCGTCAAGGTGCGGAGCCGGCACCCGGAGGCCATCGCCGAGGCGGCCGCCCGCCGCGTCCGGCGCCCCCTCATCGGCGACAGCGGCCGTCTGATGATCGTGGCCGCCGACCACCCCGCGCGCGGCGCCCTCGCCGTCGGAGGCCACAAGCTGGCCATGGCCAACCGGTCCGAACTGCTGGAGCGGCTGTGCGTCGCGCTGTCCCGCCCCGGCGTCGACGGAGTGCTCGCCACCGCCGACATTCTCGAGGACCTGCTGCTGCTCGGCGCCCTCGACAACAAGATCGCGATGGGCTCGATGAACCGCGGCGGTCTGGCCGGGGCCTCCTTCGAACTCGACGACCGCTTCACCGGCCACCGCCCCCAGGACATCGCCCGGCTCGGCTTCGACGCCGGCAAGCTGCTGCTGCGCATCGACTACTCCGACGAGGGCTCGCTGGCCACCCTGCTCTCCACGGCCAGAGCCATCGACGAGATGGCCGAGCGCCGGCTGCCCGTCTTCGTCGAGCCCTTCATCTCCCGCCGGATCGACGGCAAGGTCACCAACGACCTGAGCGCCGAGGCCGTCACCAAGTCCATCGCCATCACCTCGGGGCTCGCCGGGACCTCGGCGTACACCTGGCTGAAGGTGCCGGTCACGGACGACGCCGACGACATGGCCGCCGTCATGGAGACCTCCACGCTGCCCGCGGTGCTGCTCGGCGGGGACGTCGGCAAGAGCCCGCGGGACCAGGAGGGCGCGTACGAGAAGTGGCGCAAGGCGCTGAGACTGCCCACCGTCCAGGGCCTGGTGGTCGGCCGCGCGCTGCTCTACCCGGCCGAGGGCAGCGTCGAGCAGGCCGTCGATACGGCCGTCGGCCTGTTGTGACGGCCGCGCCCAGGCAGCAAGCGCGGAACGCGGCAAGCACGGAACAAGGCGCTGACAAGGCGGAGACTGACGACATGACCACTACCGACCCTTCCACCAGTTTCCATCTGCGGGCCGGGAAGGCGGCCGCCGGACCGTACGCCGTGGACATCGACCCCGCGCGGGCCGGATGGGGCTACTCCTCGCTGCGCGTTCTCGACCTGCCGCCCGGCGGCTCGCACCAGCTGGCCACCGGCGACAGCGAGTGGATCGTGTTGCCGCTGAGCGGCGGCTGCAGCGTGATGACGGAGGGCCAGACCTTCGAACTGCACGGCCGGGAGAGCGTGTTCAGCGGCGTCAGCGACTTCGCGTATCTGCCGCGCGACGCGCACGCCGAGATCGCCAGCGCGGCGGGCGGGCGGTTCGCGCTCACCGGCGCCCGCTGCGAGCGGCGGCTGCCCGCCCGCTACGGACCGGCCTCGGCCGTCCCCGTCGAGCTGCGCGGCAGCGGCAACTGCTCGCGCCAGGTGAACAACTTCGCCGCGGCCGCCCCGGCCGGAGGCGGACAATCACGTGGCGGTTTCGAGTGCGACAAGCTGATCGCGGTCGAGGTCCTCACCCCGGGCGGCAACTGGTCCTCGTACCCGCCGCACAAGCACGACGAATGCCGCCCGGGCGAGGAGTCCGAGCTGGAGGAGATCTACTACTTCGAGATCGCCGAGGCGCACGGCAGCGAAGGCATCGGCTACCAGCGGGTCTCCCCCTCCGGCCGCGGCCGCGGCACGGACGTGCTCGCCGAGGTCCGCTCCGGCGACCTGGTCCTGATCCCCGACGGCTGGCACGGCCCGTCCATCGCCGCCCCCGGCCACGACATGTACTACCTCAATGTCATGGCGGGCCCCGGCCGGGACCGCGACTGGCTCATCTGCGACCACCCCGATCACGCCTGGATCCGCGCCACCTGGCCCGACCAGCCCGTCGACCCCCGACTCCCCCTCTACGACGCCCCCACGGGAGACACACGATGAGTGGAGCCACCCGCAGGCTCACCACGGCCCAGGCCCTGGTGGAGTTCCTGGCCCACCAGTACACCGAGCGCGACGGGAAGCGGCAGCGCCTCATCAACGCCTGCTGGGGCATCTTCGGCCACGGCAATGTGGCGGGCCTCGGCCAGGCGCTGCTCGAGACCGGCCAGGACGCCATGCCGTACCTCCAGGGCCGCAACGAGCAGGCCATGGTGCACGCGGCCGTCGGCTACGCCCGCCAGTCCAACCGGCTCGCCGCCCAGGCCGTCACCACCTCCATCGGCCCGGGGGCCACCAACCTGGTCACCGGCGCCGCCCTGGCCACCGTCAACCGGCTGCCCGTACTCCTGCTGCCCGGCGACATCTTCACGACCCGCCCCGCCGACCCGGTGCTGCAGCAGCTGGAGGTTCCCTCCGCGGGCGATGTGTCGGTCAACGACTGCCTGCGGCCGGTCTCCCGCTACTTCGACCGGATCGTCCGTCCCGAGTCGCTGATCCCGGCCGCGCTGCAGGCCATGCGGGTGCTCGCCGACCCAGCTGACACGGGCGCCGTCACCCTCGCCTTCCCGCAGGACGTCCAGGCCGAGGCGTTCGACTGGCCCGAGGAGTTCTTCGCCGACCGCGTCTGGCACGTACGCCGCCCGGCGCCCGACCCGGCCGAGCTCGCCGTGGCCGCGCGGGCCGTGCGTTCCGCCCGGCGGCCGCTGATCGTCGCGGGCGGCGGCATCCACCACAGCGAGGCCGAGGAGAGCTTGCGCGCGCTCGTCGAGGCCACCGGCATCCCCGTCGCCTCCACCCAGGCGGGCAAGGGCTCGCTGCGCCACGACCATCCCGCCGACATCGGCGGCATCGGACACACCGGCACCGCCGTCGCGGACGACCTCGCCCGCACCGCCGACCTGGTCATCGGCGTGGGCACCCGCTACAGCGACTTCACCACCGCCTCCGCGACCCTCTTCGCCAACCCCCAGGTCCGCTTCCTCAACCTCAACATCGCGCCGTTCGACGCGCACAAGCTGAGCGCGACGACCCTGGTCGCCGACGCCCGCGCCGGGCTCGAGGCGCTCACCCAGGCGCTGGCCGGGCACCGCGTCGAGGAGGGGTACGAGGCGGAGTACGCCGCCGGGAAGGCGAGCTGGGAGCAGCGGGTCGACGCCGCGTACGCCGCCGGGGACGAGTCCGCCCGGCCGTCCCAGGCCCAGGTCCTGGGCGCCCTGGACCAGATCGTCGGCGACGAGGACGTCGTCATCAACGCCGCCGGCTCGCTCCCCGGAGATCTGCACAAGTTGTGGCGGGCCCGCTCGCCGCGCCAGTACCACCTCGAATACGGCTACTCGTGCATGGGCTACGAGATCCCGGCCGCCATCGGCGTCCGGCTCGCGGCACCCGACCGCCCGGTGTGGGCGCTGGTCGGGGACGGTACGTACCTGATGATGCCGACCGAGATCGTCACCGCGGTCCAGGAAGGCGTCAACATCAACATCGTGCTGATCCAGAACCACGGCTACGCCTCCATCGGCGGCCTGTCGGAGGAGACCGGTGGTGAGCGCTACGGCACCGCCTACCGCTTCCGCGCCGCCGACGGCACGTACAGCGGCGACCCGCTCCCCGTGGACCTGGCCGCCAACGCCGCCTCGCTCGGCATGGAGGTGATCCGCGCCGGGAGCGTGGCCGAGCTGCGCGAGGCGCTGGCCGCCGCGCGCGCCTCAAAGCGGCCCACATGTGTCTATGTGGAGACCGAAACAGCCGACACAGTGTCCGGCGCGCCCGCCGCGCAGGCGTGGTGGGATGTGCCCGTCGCCCAGACCGCGACCCGCCCGGCAGCCGTCAAGGCGCGCGAGGCCTACGACCGGCAGGCCGCGGCCCGCCGCCGCCACCTCTGACCGCCGACTTGTGACTGAAGAGAAAGGCTCCGCACCCATGAAGACCGTCAACCACTGGATCGGTGGCAAGCCCGTCGAGGGCGTGTCGGGAGAGTTCGGCCCGGTCTACAACCCTGCGACCGGCGCGCAGGACACCCGGGTGGCGTTCGCCTCCGTGGCCGAGGTGGACGCGGCCGTCGCCGCCGCCAAGGAGGCCTGCGCGTCCTGGGCCACCACCTCGCTGACCAAGCGCACCGCGATCCTCTACAAGTACCGCGAACTGCTCGACGCCCACCGCGACGAGATCGCCCGGCTGATCACCGCCGAGCACGGCAAGGTGCACTCCGACGCCCTCGGCGAGGTGGCCCGCGGGCTGGAGATCGTCGAGCTCGCGTGCTCCATCGCCGAGAAGCTGAAGGGCGAGCTGTCCACCCAGGTCTCCACCGGGGTCGACGTCGCCTCGATCCGCCAGCCGCTCGGCGTGGTCGCCGGCATCACGCCGTTCAACTTCCCGGCCATGGTGCCGATGTGGATGTTCCCGGTGGCCATCGCCTGCGGCAACACCTTCGTGCTCAAGCCCAGCGAGAAGGACCCCTCGGCCTCCTGGCGGCTGGCCGAGCTGGCCGGCGAGGCGGGCCTGCCGGAGGGTGTGCTCAACGTCGTCAACGGCAACAAGGTGGCCGTGGACAGGCTCCTGGAGCACCCGGACATCGCCGCGGTCAGCTTCGTCGGCTCCACGCCGATCGCCAAGTACATCCAGTCCAAGGCCATCGAGCACGGCAAGCGGGTGCAGGCGCTCGGCGGCGCCAAGAACCACATGCTGGTACTGCCCGACGCCGACCTGGACTTCGCCGCGGACAACGCCATCAACGCGGCGTACGGCTCGGCCGGCGAGCGCTGCATGGCCGTGTCGGTCGTGGTCGCGGTGGGCGACACGGGCGACGAGCTGGTGAAGAAGATCGCCGACCGCGCCGCCAGGCTCCGCATCGGCCCCGGCGACGACCCGGCCTCCGAGATGGGCCCGCTCATCACCAAGGAGCACCGCGACAAGGTCGCCTCGTATGTGCACGGCGCCGCCGCGCAGGGTGCCGAGGTCGTGGTCGACGGGACGGGATACATGGTTGAGGGCCACGAGAATGGCTTCTTCATCGGCGTCTCGCTGCTGGACAAGGTCCCCACCACCGCCGACGCATACCGCGACGAGATCTTCGGCCCGGTGCTGTGCGTGGTCCGCGCCGAGACCTACGACGAGGCGATCGAGCTGATCAACAGCTCGAAGTGGGGCAATGGCACGGCCATCTTCACCCGTGACGGCGGCGCCGCCCGCCGCTTCCAGCTGGAGGTGGAGGCGGGCATGGTCGGCGTCAACGTGCCGATCCCGGTGCCCGTCGGCTACCACTCCTTCGGCGGCTGGAAGGACTCGCTTTTCGGCGACCAGCACATCTACGGCAACGACGGGGTGCGCTTCTACACCCGCGGCAAGGTCATCACCACTCGCTGGCCGGAGCCGTCGGAGGAGGTCGGCATCAACCTCGGGTTCCCGAAGAACCACTGAGAGCCCGTCGGTTTCGATCGAGCACTCGTTCGGGTGAAGCCTCCCGCCGGTATGGATCCGGCGGGAGGTTTCGTGTGTATCAAGGAAGGGGATTGCAAACGGACATCGCGCACGGGGGACGGGCGCGCGGAGGGACTTGGGGGATGCCGGTGGCGGGCAGAGGGCGCGCGGCGGGCGCGAGGTTCCTGGAGGGGGACGGCGCCGAGGATTTCATGGGGGCGTTCAAGCGGGCTGTGGCGCCGGAGGACCGGCGGGCCCTGTCGCGCGATGTGTTGCCGCCGGTGGTGCTGCTCGCGGAGGGCGGCGAGGGGGACGGCGATCCGGGCGCCGGTCAGGGCGCCGGTCAGGGTGGTGATCCGAGTGGTGGTCCGGGTGGTGGTCCGGGCGGTGATCCGGGCGGGCGGGCGCACCGGGCCATGCGCGGTCTGGAGCGGTGTCTGCGCCGCGAGCGGGGCGGCAAACTGGTGCCGTACGCGGCGTTGGGAGCGGCGGAGGCCGCCCGTGCCGCGCGGGGTGGCCGTCCGTTGACGCTGGCCGTCGGGCAGCGGCTGGGCGAGGACGTCCCGCCCAGGACCGGGCGGCTGCGCCTGCGGGACTTCCAGCTGATGCGCGATGTCGTCGAGTGCGCCCTGGAGCAGGGGCCCGAGGCCGCGCCGCTCACCGGCGAGCAGCTGCGCGACCGCTGTTATGAGGGGCGTCGCCAACGAGGCCCGGTGCTGCGGGCGCTGTGGCGGCTGGGCGGCGGTGATCCGCCGACCGCGCAGGGCGCCGCACAGGGTGGCGCCGCGCAGAGCCCCGGCTGGATCGGGCTCGCGCTGGGCGCCGTCGCCCGCCCGTTGCTGCAGGTCTTTCCGCGTTGGTGGTGGGCGCGCCGGCGCACCCGTCGGCTGCTGTGGTCGGACACCACCGGGTGGTTCGCCGACTGGCGGGAGATCGGCCATGGACGGCGCGCCGAGGAGTTCTTCGGCAGCGCCGCACAGCTGGTGGAGTCGGCAGCGCTGCAGGACGGAACGGGGGACGGAACGGGGGACGGGACGGGCGGGGGAACGGGGGGCGAGGCGCGGGACGAGTTGGAGCAGCTTCTGCTGCGCGCCCTGCTGGCGGATCTGAAGGCCGCCGTTCGACCGGGGCGGATCTCGCCGTGGCGGCGCCGGAGGGCCACCCGCTTCACCGTGCTGCTGGAGCTGGCGGACGGCGGAAGCGGCGATCCGGCGGCGCGCTTTCTGCGGGAGTACGGGCCGGCGGCCGAGGAGCTGGCATGCGCGGCCGTCGTGGTGGTGGCCACGGGCCCGGCCGGGACGGCGGCGCCGGGGGAGCGCTGCGCCAGGCTGTCGGACGCCGCCTCGGCGCTGGACCACGCGGCCGGGGCGCCCGAGGGCGACCTCGAACCCCTGCTGGCGCCGTTGGTGCCGGTGGCGCCGCTGCCTCCGGGCGCCCGACCGCGTTCCGCGCCCCGCTCGGGTCCGGTCTCGCCGCCGGACTTCCGGATGGGCCCGGTCACCGAGGTGGTGCTGGAGGGCGTGGCGCTGGTGGCCGTCTTGGGCGTGCTGGCGTCGTGGCTGATCCCCAAGATGCCGGGTGGCGAGGACGAGACCTGTCTCGGCGGCGTCGCCGGGGGCCCGCTCTCGGGCCGGGCGGAGCTGAGCGCGGCGCCGCCCCGGCAGCAGTACGAGGCCGCGGCGCTCATGATCGAGAAGGAGAACGAGCGGGTCGCCGACGCGGTGCGGCGGCGCGGAGCCGAGGCCCGCACGGTCGTGCACATCGGGGCGGAGGTGGCCAGGGACCAGGAGGGCCAGCGATACAACGGCGCCGTGCCGGAACTGCGCGGCATCGCGCTGGCCCAGCGCGCGCTCAACGAGGAAGCGAGGAACGACTCGCGGAAGGTATGGCTGCGCGTGCGGATGCTCAACGCGGGCGAGGGGTTCAAGGACGCCGAGAGCCGCGCGGGGCAGGTGGTCGAGGAGGCGGGGCGGAAGGACTCCGGCATCATCGGCGTGGTGGGCTTCTCACAGAGTCTGAAGCAGACCCAGGCGGCCATCCGCGAGCTGGGCAGGGCGAAGATTCCCGTGGTCGGCACCACGGCCACGGCCGACGCGATGGACGTGAGCCGCTACTACCGCCGCGTGGCGCCGACCAACAGCCGCGAGGCGCGGATCGAGGCCGACTTCGCCCACCGGGGAAACATCATGGACAGCGGCTCGGGCCGGTGCGCCCCGGCCGAGGCGGCGGTGGTGGTCCAGGACCCCCAGGACCTGTACAGCAACGAGATCGGAGATCGCTTCGCCGCGCAGTTCGGCGGGGACTGGTCCAAGCTGGAGTATGCGCCCGGCGGCCGGTCCGGCGGTGCCCCGGAGCCGGGCAGCGACCGCGTCTCGCGGAAGGACAGCATCGAGGACGTGGCCGACGCGGTGTGTGAGCGGATCAAGGAGCGGCCCCGCACGGTTCTGTACTGGGCCTCCCGGGCGCGCGAGTTCACCGCGTTCCTCGATGTCTTCGGGGACGACACCTCCTGCGAGGGGCGGAAGTTGACGGTCCTGGGCGGCAATGAGCTCACCACCGCCGCCCTCTCCGGCGAGTACGAGGACCGGCCGTGGCTGCGGCTCTACCACGCCGCCCATGTGCTGCCCGCCGGGCATCCGCGCGGCAGCGACATCACCAAGGAGTTCAACGCCCAGTACGCCGCGGTGTTCGGCGCCAAGGACCTGTGGCGCAACGACGGCCGGGCGGCGCTGGCCCATGACGCGATGCAGCTGATGGCCGCCGCGGCCAACGAGGCGTTTGCGAGCACGGGCGGGGTGGAGCGGTCGAATGTGCAGATCAGCCTCGACAACGGCATCAACAAGGAAGGGGCCAGTGGCTACCTGGACTTCGGGCGCGGCGCCAAAACCTCCCGCGACAAGCCGCTGGTGATCCTGCACCACACGGCCAAGGGCTCCGAACCGGTCCTGTTCTGCGGCGCGTTCGCGCAGAACACCGGCCGCATCGAACGCTGGGGGCCGAAGGACGAGTTCGCCTGCCCCAAGGACGGCTGACACCTGGACGCCGCGCTGTTACGCCCCTGTTGCACAGCGACAGGGCAACCTTCCGATCTCCGCGCGGGTCTCTTTTGATGTTCGACCGATCAATGGTCACAAGCACGCACACAGGCTGACACAGCACTGCACAGGGGGAAATCTCATGCTTCGTACTCTTCGTCGTTCGACCGCCCTCGCCGGGGGTTGCGTGGCCGCGCTCGGCCTCGGTCTCGTCCTCGCCGCCGGTTCGCCCGCGGCCGCGTCCGCGCAGACCGACCCCAACGGCCGCTACACCGCGGAGGAGATCCACCACTTCCTGGAGGGCTTCTACGGCAACCACGGCCCGACCGCCTGGGAGCGTAAGCACCTGGTCTCGGACCAGCTCAAGGAGAAGGCCGCCGAGAACCCGGGCTTCGATGTGCTGCTGTGCGCGCAGAACACGCCGCGGGACATCGAGGTCGGGGCGGTCACCACGGCCCAGTCGGCGCGGGTGGGCTGGGCGACGATCACCACCACCTGGGACGGCTCGCCGCAGACCGCGTCCTTCACCGCGTATGTGGACCTCGACGGCAGCAAGCCGATGAAGCTTCTGAACGTCGAGTGCGGCATCGAGGGCTGATGACGCGCGGACGCGAAGCGGACGAGGCGATGCCGCGGGTGTGACGCGGTGGGTGTGATGCGGCGGGTGTGATGCGGCAGGTGTGATGAACCAGTGCGGAACGACTGGTTCAGCTTCAGCGGATCAAGGCCGTAGTCTCGGCGTATGACCTGGTCACACGCCTTGAAGGCGACCGCACGCGGCGGGCTTGCGATCGAGCGCACCAGGCTGGAACCGCTGGTCGCGGTGCGCGGCGCGTGTGGGGTCGCGCTGGTCATCGGCCTGACCATGTGGCTCGGCTCGCCGACGCTCGCCGTCTCCTCCGCGTTCGGCGCCTTCTCCTCGGGGATCGCGACCTTCCAGCGCAGCTGGCGGCCGCGCCCCGCGCTGGCGCTGGCCGCCGCGGGCGGGCTCGCGGTGTCCACGTTCCTCGGCTATCTGGCCGCCGCCCACACCGTCACCTTCCTGGTCATGGTCGCCGCCTGGACGCTGCTGACCGGGATGGCGTGGGCGGTCGGCCCGGTGTCCGGGCTGGTGTCCACCCAGATGGTCGCGGTGATGCTGGTCACCGTCACCCTTCCGACCTCGGCGCTGGGTGCCCTGCAGCACGCCGCCCTGATCGGGTTCGGCGGAGTGGTGCAGGCCGCGCTGATCGTGCTGTTCCCGGTCCGGCCGTGGGGGGTGCAGCGCGACGCCCTCGCGGACGCGCTCGCCGCGGTGGCCGACTACGCGCGCCGGCTGCGCCACGACCCGGTGGCGCCGTTCGACCCGCAGCCGCTGATGGAGGCCCGGAGCGCCGCCGCCCTGACGCCTCGCCAGGCCCGGCGGCGCCCGCGCCAGCTGCGCGGCTACCGGCTGCTGGCCGAGCGGATCCGGCCGGTGCTGGCCTCGCTCGCCGACCCGGTGGTCGGCGCCGCGCCCGAGGGCCCCGAGCGCGACCGGGCGCTCGCCCTGCTGGGCGCGACGGCGACCGTGCTGGACGCCGTGGCGCACGCGATCCGCTGGGGCAAGCCGGTGCTGCTGCCGCCGGACGCCATGGCGGTGCTGGAGGTGCCTCCGACCGGGCCGATGCTCAGCGGCGCGGGCCGCCGGGCCGCGCTGCGGCTGATGGCGCTGGTGGCGGATGTCGTGGAGTCCTCCGACGAGCCGGTGGAGGCCGTGACGGCCGAGGGGGCCAAGGACCGCCGGTATCTGCCCCGGCCCACCGTCCCCGGCATGGTGCCGGTGGCGCTGCGCGCCCTGCGGCGCGAGGCGCGCTGGTCCTCGCCCGTGCTGCGGCACGCCGTGCGGGTGTCCGCTGTCGCCTCCTGCGGCTATCTGCTGGGGTCAGCGCTGCCGTTCGGCCATGGCTACTGGGCGCCGCTCACCTCGGTGATGGTGATGCGGCCTGACTTCGGCCAGACCTTCTCGCGCGGCGTGGCGCGCTTCATGGGCACCCTGGGGGGCGTGGTGCTCGGCGGTGCGGTGATGGCGCTGGCCCACCCCGGTCCGTATGTGAGCGCCGCGCTGGCCGTGGTCTGTGCCGCCGCGCTCTACCTCCTGCTGCGCACCGGTTTCATCGTCGCCTCCGCCTGCGTGACCGGGTATGTCGTCTTCCTGCTGGGCATCGCGGGCGAGGGCTGGTCGCAGACGGTGGCGGCACGGGTTGCGCTGACCCTGCTGGGCGGGGTGCTGGCGATGGCCGCGTATGTCGTCTTCCCCGCCTGGGAGACGCCGCTGCTGCGGGACCGGCTGGCCGACTGGCTGGAGACGAACGGACGTTACGCCGTCGCCGTCTTCGACGCGCACGCCCGCCCCGCTGACCGCCGCCCCCGCCAGGTGCGGGAGGCGCTGCTGGACGCGCGGGCGGCGCGGGCGGCCTGGGAGCAGGGCGAGGCGCGGGCCCACCAGGAGCCGGTGCGCCACCGCGGGCTGTCCCGCGGCGCGGCCCGCGCGGCGCAGACGGCGCTGTCCACGGTGGGGCGGGTCACGATGCTGGTGGAGGCGCATCTGCCCGCCCCGGAAGCGCCCGCGTCCAAGGAGGCCGAGGAGTTCGCGGCGGCGCTGCGGGGGGCGCTGCCGGGAGCGGTCACGGCCGTACGGGAGCGCCGGGCGCCCGAGTGGGGCCCGGTGCACGAGGCCCTGGAGCGGTGGCAGGATCAGGAGGCGGAGCGGCCGGGGGTGGCGGTGCGCGGCGCCGAGCTGCTGGTGGAGGCGCTGGACGATCTGCCGCAGGCCCTCGCGGTCAAGCCCGGTCGGGGCGGGCACACTTAGCGCCCGGCCTCACGCGGGGACGTCGCGCGGGGCCTTGCGCGGAGCGTCATGTGGGGACCTCGTGCGCAGGGCCTTGACCGGTGCCGCTGAAGAGGCGCGCCAGATGTTCCTCGACCAGGGCCAGGGCGTCCTGCGGCGGGTAGGTCTCCATCAACACCTCACTGGAGAGCCCCTCGGTCAGGGCGATCAGCAGCGTCGCCTCGCGGACGGGATCCCGGTCCGCGGGGACCTCCCCCCGGGCGATGGCCGCCTTCAACTGGTCGGCGAAGAAGCCGCGCAGGGCCGACCTTCGAGGACTTCGGCAACAGCTTCCTGTGGCTGACCATCCCGCTGGCTCTGCTGGCCGTGGCCGCCGTGGGCAGCGTCGGCGCGGTTGCCCTGTACGCCGAGAACTGGTGGCGGTACCGCCTGGAGTGGGCGGACGAGGGCACCCTGCGGGTGCGGCGCGGGCTGCTCACCACCCGCTCGGTCTCCATCGAGCGGGCCCGGCTGCGCGGCGCGGTGCTGCGCGAGCCGATGCTGCTGCGCACGGGCGGCGGCGCGGCCGTACGGGCCGTGGCGAGCGGCCTCGGCACCCGTGAGGAGAACCGTACGCGCAGCACGGTGCTCCCGCCCGCCCCGCGCGCGGAGGCTCTGCGGGTGCTGACCGGCATGCTCGCGCGCCCCGGCGCGCCGCGCGGCCGGCACGCCCCGGCAGCCCGGGCCCGGCCCGCCTCGTCCGCGCCGCCCGTCTCGCCCGTCCGGCCTGCGTCGCCCGTCCGGCCTGCGTCGCCGGCGCGGCCTCTCTCGTCCGCCCGGCCTGCTCACGCGCCCATCGGCGAAGCGCTCTTCGACCGGCCGGAGTTGACCGGGCACCCGCGCGCCGCGCTCCGCCGGCGGGTCGTGCGCGGAATGGTGTGGGCCGTGGCGCCGGTGACGGTCGCTCTCGCCGTGCTCGGGGCGCTGCTGACGCCCGTACTGCTGTACTGCGCCGGGGGCTTCCTCCTCGTCGCGACCCCCGTCGCCTATGCCCTGGCGCGCGACGCGTACCGCGCACTGGGCCACGGCCTGGCGGGCGGTCACGACGGCCATCTGCTCATCCGCTCCGGCCCTTTCAGCCGCGACACGGTCGCCCTGGACCGCCGGGCCGTGCTGGCCTGGACGTTCACCGACACCCCGATGTCGCGTCGGGCCGGGGTCATGACCGTGACGGCGGCCGTCGCCGCGGGCGAGGACGGCTATCGCATCCCCGATATGGCGGCTGGGGAGGCGGCTGCGTTCGCGCACGCGGCGGCACCGGGGATCCTCGACGAGTTCCTCGTACGGTGACCGGCGGGGCCGCCCCGATGGCGGCCCCACCGATGAACCCACCGGTATCTACGTGGCAGAGGTGTGGACGGGGCTGCTACGGTGCGGGATCATGAGCAGCCCGGAGTCCGACAGACCCTAGCCACCGGCCGCGTCCGGTGGCAGTACCGCCGATGAGCCGCACACACCGGCCCTCTTGAGGCCGTGCGGCCGCCACGGCGCCGCCCCGGCGGCCGGATCTCCGCATCATGGGCAGCGGACGACTCCGACCGGACTCGATTCCCACACCTTTCCCTCGCGCTCCTTCCCGTCGCGCACGCCTCTCCCGCGTGCGGTGACGCCTCCTGGCGAGCGCACCTGGCGAACCCTCCCCTCGGCGAACGCTGCCCGCTCGCAGATTCCGTTACTTTCACTCGGGGAGTTCCCGTATGCCCTTTGCCGTCTACATGCTCGGGCTGGCCGTATTCGCCCAAGGCACTTCTGAGTTCATGCTGTCCGGACTGGTGCCGGACATCGCCGCCGACCTCGGGGTCTCCATCCCCCAGGCGGGCTTTCTGACCTCGGCGTTCGCCATCGGAATGGTCGTCGGCGGGCCGCTGCTCGCGATGCTGACCCTGCGCTGGCCACGGCGGACCGCGCTGGTGGCGTTCCTGGTGACGTTCGCCGCCGCCCATGTCGTCGGGGCGGTCACGGGCGACTACGGCGTGCTGCTGGCGACCCGGATCGTCGGCGCGCTCGCCAACGCCGGTTTCTGGGCGGTGGCCGCCGGGGCCGCGGTCAGCATGGTCGAGCCGGACAAAAAGGCCCGCGCGATGTCCGTGGTCGTGGGCGGGGTCACAGTGGCCTGTGTGGCGGGCGTGCCCGGCGGAGCCGTGCTGGGTCAGCTGTGGGGCTGGCGGTCGGCGTTCTGGGCGGTGGCCGTGCTGTCCGCCGTCGGCGTCGCCGCCGTCCTGGCCTCGATCCCGGCCGGTCGCCCCGACGCGCCCTCGGCCGGGCTGCGCGCCGAGCTGCGTTCGCTGGTCGGCGGGCAGCTGCTGACCGCCTACGCCATGAACGCCCTGGTCCAGGGCGCGACCTTCTGCACCTTCACCTATCTCGCGCCGCTGCTGACCGAGGTCGGCGGCTACGGCGCCGGGTGGGTGCCCGCGATGCTGGTGCTGTTCGGCGTGGGCGCGTTCATCGGCATCACCGTCGGGGGCCGGATCGCCGATGTCCGGCCGCAGCTGATCCTGCTGACCGGCATGAGCGCGCTGACGCTCGGCTGGGCCGTGCTGGCCCTGACGGCCGGCGCCGCGGTGGCCGTGTTCGCACTGGTCTTCGTCCAGGGCCTGCTCGCGTTCGGCATCGCGCCGATCCTGACCTCGCGCACGTTCTACCTGGCCGGCGGCGCCCCCACCCTCGCGGGCGGGTTCACCACGGCGGCGTTCAACGTCGGCAACACGGCAGGCCCGTGGTTCGGCGGGCTCGCCATCGACGCGGGTCTCGGATTCCGCTCGCCGGTGTGGACCAGCGCGCTGATGATGCTCGTCGCGCTGGCCACGCTCGGCCTGGGGGCCGTCCTGCGCCGCCGCGAGGCGCGACGCGAGGCCCCGGTGGCGGCGGCGGTCTGAGCCCGGCCGCCCCCGCCCAGCTGTGGGGGCGGCCTGCCCAGGGTGCGGGACACCGTGGACCGCTGGCGTCGAGCGGCGGGCGCACGCTGTCTACTGCTTACCGCCGTTACGACCGGACCAGCCTGCGCTGAGATGGCCGACGTGAACGTCGAGCGCTATGTCGTGCTTGGTGAGGCCATAGCAGTGCAGAGCCGGTCATAGGTCCCCGCCATCTGACGCAGCGCTGCCGCCGCCGTGCCGACATCACCCGTGACCAGGCTGCACTGCACGCTGCCGAGCAGTCGCGCCTGCTGGTCAGCCACCGTGGCGGCCTGGGTCTCGTCCACCGCGCCCAGCCAGACCGACGCGTCCGCAAGGCGCCGGACACCCACCCGGATGGCAAAGTTGACCAGATGCGTGCGGGTGCGGTCATCCAGGCCGGCCTGTATGCGCTCGGCGAGATACTCCAAGGCGGCCGCACCGCCCCGCCCACCGTTCACCGGTCGGCTTTCCGCGTGCCGACCGGTGAGCCATTCCAGCGCCACGGGCAGAGCGCTACGCGGTGCCGTCATTACCTCGACCCGCCGGACCCGTTGAAATTCACCTGGTTCTGGCGAGGATGCCCCGGCGTTCACGCCGGGGAGGAATCGCCTTCCGTCCTGGCGATGCGGAGCGTCGCCGTATCCGCTTTTCCACGGGCGCGGCGCGCCCGCACGGCCACCGGGCAGACAGGAAAGCGAACATCCGTCCCATGGGTCACCGGGGTGGATGGCCGCTGAGGAAGGGGCGGTCGCGTGTGCGGTTGTCGT
>NZ_JARAXF010000017.1:0-53098 GCF_033793745.1 Streptomyces sp. ME19-01-6
CAGGATGGCCACACCGATCCGCCTGCTGTGCTCGCGCGGCAATGAGTGTGTTGGCCAGGAGCATGGCGATGGTCATCGGGCCCACGCCGCCGGGGACGGAAGTGACGAAGGCCGCGGTGCCGACGACGGCGTCGGTGTCCACGTCCCCGCACAGACCCGCCGGGGAGCGGTGGATGCCGACGTCGATCACGGTGGCGCCGGGCTTGACCGCGTCGATGCCGATGAGACCCGGGATGCCGGCCGCCACGACCAGGACGTCGGCGCGGCGGCACACGGCGGCCAGGTCGCGGGTGCGTGAGTGGCAGATCGTGACGGTCGCGTTCCTCTCCAGCAGCAGCTGGCCCATCGGCTTCCCGACCAAGGTGCTGCGGCCGACGACGACGGCTTCGGCCCCCTCGAGAGGAATCCGGTGGGCGTCGAGCAGGGCCATCACCCCAGAGGGAGTGCAGGGTCGCAGGCCGGGGCTGCCCTGGGCGAGCAATCCGGCGTTCACGGTGGTCAGGCCGTCGACGTCCTTGTGCGCCGGGATGCGCGCGAGCAGGGCGGCGGCGTCCAGGTGGGCCGGTGTCGGCAGCTGCAGGAGGATCCCTGAGACCGCCGGGTCGGCCGCTAGTTCGTCGATGAGCGCGGCAGCGTCATCCTGAGTTGTCTCGGCTGGAAGATGCCGGTGCAGGTCGGTCATGCCGGCCGCGGTGCAGGCGCGGCGCTTGTTCCGGACGTACACCTCGCTCGCCGGGTCGTCGCCTATGAGGACGGTGGCCAGGCCGGGCGCGTTCCCCCCAGCGTCCACGAGTGCGGCGACGCCGGAGGCGACGTCGGAACGGACCTGCCGGGCAACGGCGGTGCCGTCGATGAGCTGCGCGGTCACGAGAATCCCTTGGAAGACGATTCAGAAGACGATGGTGGAGTTGCCGTGGACGGCGAGCCGGTCCTCCAGGTGCGCGCGCACGGCGCGCGAGAGAACGGCGCGCTCGACATCGGCGCCGAGGCGTACGAGGTCGGCGGTGGTGTGCCGGTGGTCGACCCGGACGACGTCCTGGTCGATGATCGGGCCCTCGTCCAGATCGGCGGTGACGTAGTGAGCGGTCGCACCGACCAGCTTCACGCCGCGGTCCTTGGCCTTCTGGTACGGGCCGGCCCCGATGAAGGCGGGCAGGAAGCTGTGGTGGATGTTGATCAGCGGACAGCCGACCGCTTCGAGGAAGGAGGGCGTGATGATCTGCATGTACCGCGCCAGCACGACGAGGTCGACGTTGCCGCGCAGCAGGTCGAGGATGCGGCTCTCCGCCTCGGCGCGGTTGTCCCGGGTGGCGGGGACGTGGATGTAAGGCACCCCGAAGGGCCGGACCTCGTCGGCGAGGTCGGGGTGGTTGGACACGACCATGACCACGTTCATGTCCAGTTGGCCGCGACGGTGACGCCAGAGCAGGTCGAGCACGCAGTGGTCGGTCTTGGACACCATGATGGCCACACGTTTGGGCCGGGCGGCCTCGGTGAGGCGGTGAGTCATGCCCCAGCGCTGAGCGACGCCGGTTTCGAACGCACGGTCCAATTCGTCCCGGGCTGCGGACAGGCCGGGCAGGTGGAACCCGGTGCGCTGGAAAAAGGTGCCGCCGACGGCAGTCGTCGAGAACTGGTCCAGGCTCGTGATGTTCGCACCGGCCTCGGCCAGGAACGTGCTCACTGCCGAGACCACGCCCGGCCGGTCGGGGCACTGGATCAGCAGACGCCCGTGGTCGGCTCGGTCCTCAGGGATCCCGCCCTCACGCGAAGTGCTCCCTTGGGACGTGGTGGGCGCGGACGCGGTTCGTGCGGACGTGGTGGGTGCGGACATGGCGACTCCGGTTTGATGGGCAGGGTGAGTACGCGCCGGCACAGTGCTGGTCGCGGCGTCGGTCATGTCAGGTCCGAGAGAAGACGCCGGCGCCACGCCTCGGTCGGCGCGAGATCGTTGAAGGTGAAGACGTGGAACCCGGCGACGGCGTCGTCGGCCTCCCCGAGATGGGGCGCGAGCCCCGAGAGCAAGGCGTCCGGCCGATAGCCGCCGGGGAGGAAGAAGCGCCGGAGCAGGGTCTGCTGCTTCTTCAGGAACTTCGCCGACTCCCCGAGGCCCAGTCCGCCTGCGACGCGCAACAGCTTCTGCCGGTGGACGGCACCGGGGAGGCCGATGTGGACCGGCAGGTTGACGTCGTAGGCGCGGACCCGGTGGATCCACGCCAGGATGGCTCGGGGATCGAAGACGATTTGCGTCGTGATGTGTGTGGCGAGCGGCGCCTTGTCCGCCAACGCCTGCATCAGCACCTGCTCCGATACGTCCGGATGGCCCTCGGGATGACCGCCGATCCCAATGTCGGTGAAGCCGTGGTCCAGTTCGTGCACCGCCCGTAGCAGCGCCAGAGCGTCGGCGAACGCCGTCGTCGTGGCGGTACGGTCGCCTCCGACCACGAACACGCCGGTGATACCGGCGTCGCGGCACCTGTCGACGAGACCGGCCAGGTGCTGGTGGTCCCTCACTTGCTGGGCCGACAGGTGCGGTGACACGGCATAACCGTGGCCCGCGAGCGCGACCGCCAGGTCGATGGTCGCGTCCTGTCCCTTGGCCGGTGAGGCGGTCACGGTGAGCGGAACGTCGGTCGGGACGTGGTCGCGGACGGCCTGCTCGGTCTTGGCGAACGGGATGACCTCGTAGCCGAGACCCCTCACGGCCCGGACAAGGTCAGCGCGCACGATCACGTCGTGCTGGGAGTGGAGTCGGTTCACGGTCGGCCTCTCGGATGGGGGGGTCGAGTGGTCCGGCACATCAGTGCTGAGCCGGCGGCCGGGTCCGTACCGTGGCCCGGATGGTGGTCTGCACGTGGTGGGGTTCGCTGAGCGGCCGGCCGGCTCCGCCGTCGGGCTCGCCCCACAGGACCTCGACGCGGTCGCCGTCGGTCAAGGACTCGTCGAGGATGGCGATGGTCACCACGCGCCCGACGTTGACGGTGTAGCCACCCCACGTGGACAGGCCCACGAGGCGATCGCCCTGCATCACGCTGTCCAGGTAGATCGTGGCGGGGTTCAGGTTGGGCAGGCTGAGCAGCTTGGGTCGGGGACCGTCTCCGAAGAAGCCGGCCCGGACCACCTCCATGACGTCGTCGGTGTCCCACTCCAGCCAGCGCTTGAGGCGCTTGGGTCCCTGGGCCGCCTGCTCGAGGGCTGTGCGGCCGATGAAGTCGTGGTCGAGCTTGACGATGGAGCCGTAGCCCAGCTCCCAGGGGTAGAAGTAGTAGTCCTGGATGTCGTCCGAGACGTAACTGCCCTCGATGGTGATCACGCCCTCCATCCCGAAACCGGGCAGGTGCTGCCGGTAGGCGGCCGTCTCCGGGGAGCTGTAGACGGCGGACGGGACGGCGGGGATCCACCCGGACTCGACCGTCGAGGACAGGTAGGACACGGCCCCGCCCTGGCGCAGGCCGCTCTGCGCGCCGGCGTACAACAGCGTCTCCAGGACGCGGGGGCCGTGCTCCACCGGGCCGAAGAGCTCCAGGCCGGTGTACTCCTCGCCCGGCACGCCCGCCATCGTGTGGTTCAGGGCGCGAACCGGGGTCCCCGCGATCTCGAAGGAGCCCATGCGGAAGAACGGAATGCGGTCGATCGGGCCGCCGACGGCGCGTTCCAGGATCTCCTGGGTGCGAGGGCCGTTGAGCTGGTATCGGTAGTGCTGTCGGCGGCCCAGCGGGTTGTAGACCGACGCCGGGTCCACGCTGAACTCGACGTCGTAGTCGACCTGTTGAGCTTGGAACTGCACCCAGTTGGCCGCCTGGGGGACACCGACCAAGCTCAGGTGGTCCTCCTCGAGGCCGAACAGGATGCAGTCGCCGATGTAGCGGCCGTCCGGCCCGACGGCGACGAACTGCTTGGCGCGGTCGCGGCCAAGGGTTGCCGGGCTGTTGACGCCGGTGTCGCCGATCAAGCGCTTCACGTCGGGCCCAGTGATGTGCACCTCGGTCATGTGGTGGGACTGGTCGAACAGGACACAAGCGTTCTTCCAGGCCCACTGCTCGTTGTGCCAGCTCGTGTACTCCTGGGCGTAGGTGAACGGGTAGTGCGTGGCGGGATTGGTCCGCAGCATCGCCAGCGGGCCCCCGCTGCGGTCAATGCGCTGCTGCAGGGTCTCGACGTGCGGTTGGTCGGTCACGGGGTGCCTCCTGGGTGGGTGGTGGTCGGCGGGGCGCCCGGGGTCGCTGCGACGAGATGCCGGGCAGTGCGTCGCGCTGGAGCGCGCGGAGAGGGCACCGCCCGGGCCTGGCATGCTCGGGGCGACTCCGTTCACTGGTCACCGGCCGCGGAGGTCCTCGTTCACGCAGCGGTTGCGCTGACGGCCGGGGCCGATGATGGAGCTGCCGGCGACGTCGACGGCAGAGAAGAAGCGGCCGCCATGGTGGGCACCGTTTCCCGGCCGGAGATCCTCAAGGACGAGGTCCTGGAGCCGCGCCCGTGAAGGACCATCTCGTCGGCGGCCAGTCCTGCATCACCTCGCCGTTGACCTGTAGGACGATCCGCACGGCGTCGCGGTCGGCCAAGGGCGCCGGCACGACGAATGGCCCGAACGGCTCGGCGCGGCATGTAATGGTTTCAGGCACCGGTCCGTCGCCGAACTGAGCGGCGAACAGCGACGTGAATGCTGTTTCCGGCGACGAAGCCGAGCGGCAGTTTCATCCCCATCGGCGGCATCGGCGACCTGCTCCGCCCCCCTGGGGAACTGGGCTGGTCCCGTGGCGTCGACCTGCACAGCCACGACTGCCTCCGCCGCGACGCGCTTCTCACCCAGGCGGCTGACGGCGGTCCGCGCCGGTTCGCCGGGCTGGTCGGGAACACCGAGGAGCCGCATCCCGTGCTCGGCACAGGCGGCCGTCGGGGCGGCCCGGACGGTGTTGACGTCGTAGCTGTCGCCCCAAGTCCGGTACAGGATTCCCTCCGCGGGTGGACCGAAGGTTGCCAGGCGGTCCAGGTCCCAGCGGCCGTCCCGGCGGGCCGGCTGCGCGGCCGTTGTGACCCGCTCGCGTCAGCGGCGACCTGCGCGGGAGGCACAGGGGTCCCTTCGGATACCACCATCGTCGTCTTCTCCTGGGGCGGGCTGCCTTCCGACTCTCGGCCGGGCGGCAGGAGGTGGGGTGGGGCCGCCGGCGACGCGCCGGGCTTTCGGTGCCTGCTCGTCCCGCCGACGTCGTTGATAGTGACAACAGCCGCACCGATGCGGAATGGTCGAACTGGTATGCCACCAATCCACAGGACGGATGGCGAGCCACCGACGTCCTCCTACTGAGCCGCCTACCGGACCCCAGCCAGCGGACCAGCTCCAAGCCTCGGTCCACGTGCGCCGTGAGGCGCCGACCCGCGACGAGTGCGGCGCCGACCCGGTTGCGGCGGCGCTTCGGTGAGGACCTGCTCGCCCGCGTCGACCGCGCCTACGAGCTCACGTCGTTCGCCGCCACTCTGCTGGTCCGGCTGTGGACGTGGTCGATGTCAAGGCCCTGATCCGGCGCGACGACGCGATCACCCTGCCGCGGGAGGCCGTCCGCGGCTGTCCCAGCGAGCCCTTGGTCCAGGTCCGCTGAGTCTGCGTGGCGGCGGAGTCCGACGACAGCGTGGACAACGAGTTGCCGTCCGCCGACCTGGCCCCTCGTCACCACCTACAGTGGGCACGCCCCGCTCCCCTACGCGCCCCTGCGCGGGATGCACCCGATTCCGCCGGTTGATGACGATGGCGGCGCGGCGCCTCCAGGATCGCGAACACCTGGTGGCGCTGAACCGGCCACGCCGGGATTCCCGCCCGGGCGGGAGGGAGCCGGAGTTGTTCACGGCGGCCTGATGCTGCGTCAGCACGACGCGGCCCTCCAGCTCCGCTGCCCGCCAATCGGCGCTGCGCGAAGTCGACGGCGCCGCCCGAGGTTCACACGTCGCGCCACCGGGCCGTGGCCGCGCAGGCCACCGACGCGAGCGTGCCACCCCCGGTTCCTCGTGTTCGACGTGGGCCGCTCTGCCCGGCTCGCCGTACCGCTGGTGCACGCGGGGCGGGCGCCTCCGTCTGGCACGCCCGCCGGTGCCCCGCCTGTCGAAGTGTGGCGTCAAGCCGTCGGGAAAGCAGGTGGTCACCGGGCCCGTCGGCGCGTTTCCAGACTCACTCTGCCACCGTGAAAAGTGCTGCTGCGCCGCCGAGCGCACGCGCAGTCCTCGCTGGAGGCCGTCCAGCACGCCTGCGAGCATCGCCTGGCTGATTGCCGCGCCAGGGGAGCCCTGCGGAGCCGTGGAACGTCCCCGGGTAGAGGTGGAGCTCGGTGGTGACCCCCGCCTGTACCAACCGCTGCGCGTAGCTCATCCCTTCGTCCCGCAGGGGATCGAACTCGCAGACGTAGACGAACGCCGGCGGCAACCCCGAGAGGTCCGCGACACGGGCCGGGGCCGCATACTCGGGGACCTCGGGGCCTCCGCGGCGGCCCTCGCCGCCCAGGTAGTGGCTCCAGCAGATCTCGGCGATGGGGCGGTTCCACACAGGGGTGTCGGTGAAGACCCGCATCGACGCTGTCTCCATTCGGTCGTCCAGCATCGGCACTCCCAGGTACTGGAAGCAGAGCGCCGGGCCTCCGCGGTCCCGGGCCATCAGGGCCAAGGCCGTGGCGAGCCCACCGCCCGCGCTGTCGCCGCCGATGGCCAGCCGGGCCGGGTCGATGTCCAGCTCCGCCGCGTGCCCGGCCGTCCAGACCAGTGCGGCGTAGGAGTCCTCCAGTCCGGCCGGGAAGGGATGCTCGGGCGAGCCGGTAGTCCACCGAGACCACCACCGCGCCGACCTGGTCGGCGATCCGCAGCAGGTCGGAGTGGCAGAAGTCCGGACTGCCGTGCACATAGCCGCCGCCGTGCAGGTACACCAGGCCGGGCAGCCCGCTGCCCACCGCTTCGGCGCCGACCGGGGTGTAGATCCGGACCGGGACCTGCGCTGCGCCCTCGGGCCCCGGGACAACAGCGGCACGGACGTCGACCGGCCGGTCCGGCTCGTACATGGGAAGGTCCGCCGTCATCGCCTTCTCTGCCGCACGGGCGGCGGCGATGTCGGAAAACGGCAGATCGGTGATCATCGGGACCCAGGGGGCCAGCGCGGGATCGAAGGCGTAGGACATGGTGCTCTGCTCCTCGGAAACGTCTTGCTCGCGCGATCTTCGTGACGGCAGGCAGCATTCCGCGCCAGGCGGTCCGGTGCGGTCGACGCGGCGTTGCGGAGCACGTCCCCGATGGTGAGGTCAAGGACGGGCCGGGAGGCGTCCGCAGGCAGGTACGAGCGGGTCAGCGGTTCTTGCATCGTCACTCCTCCAGGTCCTGCGCGGTGGGAACCGGGCCGCCGCCGTCGGGGATCCAGCGGCCCGAGTCGCGCCACTTGACCGCCTCGTGGAAGCCGTGGGTGGCGGCGAACTGTTGGAACCAGCGCCCCTCCGTCGAGTGCCGGGTGATGCCGTCGAAGAGGGTGGCCAGGATCTGGGTGCCGTGCAGGCCCATGTTGTCGTACGCCTGGTTGATCATCAGTTTCTGCATGGCGAGCTGGTTGACGGGCACCCCTGCGATCCGGTCGGCCAGTTCCTCCACTCGCGCGTCCAGTTCCCGCGGCGGAGCGGCATCCAGTACCAGGCCCCAGTCGGCGGCGGTCCGGCCGTCGATGGTGTCGCCGGTCAGCAGCATCCGCTTGGCGCGCTCGGCGCCCAGCCGATACACCCACATCGCTGTGGTCGGGCAGCCCCACACCCGCGCGGGCATGTAGCCGATCCGCGCGTCCTCGGCCATGACGACCAGATCGCAGGACAGGGCGATGTCGCTGCCGCCGGCGACGGCATGGCCGTGCACCTTGGCGATGGTGGGCTTCAGCGACCGCCACAGGGTGAAGAAGTCGTCGGTGAAGCCCTTCATCCAGGCGAAGTCCTTGATGGGATCCCACACCCGGTCGCCGCCGGTGGCGCCCTGGGTGCCGTGGCCGTCCTCGGCGGAAATCTTCAGGTCGTATCCGGAGCAGAAAGCCCGGCCCGCCCCCTGCAGCACGATGACGTGCACGCCGGGGTCGTCGTTGGCGCGCCGGACGGCGGCCGCGATGTCACCGGGCATCCGGAAGTCGATCGCGTTGAGCCGGTCGGGACGGTTGAGAGTGAGGTACGCCTTGCGGTCCCTCACCTCGTACAGGACAGTCGAGTGTTGATCGTCGGTCATATGAGCTCCGTACTGTGTCGGCCGGCCCGGCGCCGCGGTGGCGAGGTGGGCCGAGCGCTCCGGGAAGGGTGGAGTGCAGTGGTCGGTCGGTCAGAACGTCTCGCCGTGCTCGGCTCTCTCGCGCAGCGGCGTCTTCGGGAGCGAAGCGCTCGCCATACGCGGCGGCCAGGCGGTCGGCGCGGGCGACGAAGGCCGGCAGGCCGCCGGGGTAGTCGTTGACGTCTTGCCAGTGCACCGCCGGTTGAGGGCCGCGAGCCGAGACCCAGAAGGCCAGGAGGAGACGGCGAGCGCTCAGCTCCTCGGACGCGGTCGATGCCCGTCGCAGGGCGGCTTACGACGTCGAAGTCCGTGACCTGTCGCGGGAGTCGGCCTTCTTTCATCCTGCTCCCTCCGGACCGCCAGAGCCTGAGGACCCGGTGAGCAACGGCCGCACGATCCGGCCCCACCGTTCCAGCAGCGCATCGCGGTCCGCGTCCTCCCGGTAGAGCACGTCGGAGATTGCCATGCCGCGCAGCAACTGCACGGTCAGCTCGGCGACTGCCGGGTATGCCGCCGAAGCGGTGAGTTCGGGGCCCATCACCTCGTCGACCACCCGGTACAGGTCCCGACGGGCCGCCCCTTCGGCACGGCGCAGCACCTCCCGCAGTCGCGGGTTGGTGCGCGCCACCGCCCACAACTCCATCTACGCACCGAACGAGGGCCCGCACATGACGGTTCGTAGCACGCACAACGAACGTGACACCGGGTCACCGTCCGGCCGAGCCACGGCCAGTTCCTCGCGTACCGCCCGCTCGTTCCGGGTGACGAGCAAACCGATCGCGGCCCCGAACAAGTCCTCATGGGTGGGGAAGTGATGCAGCAGCGCACCCCTGCTGACACCGGCCCGTCGCTGCACCTCCAGGGTCGTCGTCGCCGTGACGCCCACCTCGATCAGCGAGTCCACAGCGGCGTCCACGATCCGGGCCAGCGTCCTATCACGCTGTTGATCCCGCTTGCCCATGGGCTCCACTCCTTCACAGTCAGCACTGACTGTGAAGCAGTGACCGCCCCAATGGTTCTGCTCGGCGACCATGATCGTTCTGGGACGCCTGGTCGAACCGGCCGTCAGATCGCGGAGGCGCTGGCCGCCCGTCCCGACGACAAGCAGCCCTGCCGACCGGACGTTGCCCGTACCGTCACTTCGTCGCGGTACACGCACTCGGCGACGTCGAGGGGGCGTCCGGAAGGCGTTGCCCGCGTCGCCACCGGCTGGCAGGGGCATAAAGGGCCTGTTCAATGCCGTACGCCCAAGCCCCAAGAGCCGTCTGCGGCCGGACGGCTCTGCCTGCTATTGCCAGACGTACCAACGGCGCTGGCACCTGACGGAGTCGTCCCAAAAACGTCTGCTCGTTGGATCGAGCACGTGCCGCACAGTGGATGTCGTGCCACACCGATCCAGGTGAGGCGGCTGCCGATCGTGTTCAACCTCTGGCCGCCGCACTCCTTCTGAGCAGCGGCGCGCCTCGTCCGCCGCGGCGTGAACCGTGTCCCGAGACGCCGACCCGATCGGCACGCCGGGACGCGCAGACCACGACACCACGCGGCGGGACTGCTCACCCACAGCAGTCGTCCACGCGCTGACCAAGGAGTTCCCTCCCATTGTCCCGTCGTTCCCTTTTCGTTCTCGGCAGTCACCGCAACAACGGGAACACCGGGTTGCTCGCGCGCCAGGCCGCCGCCCAACTTCCGCCGACGTCGAGCAGCAGTGGATCTCGCTCGCCGAGCATCCGCTCCCCGACTTCGACGACCTGCGGCACGGCGCGGGGCACCCCACACGGCCCATGGAGGGCAACCACGCGCTGCTTCTCGAGGCCACTTCGACAGAGTCTTCCGAAGTGCCGTGCACACTCGGCCATACCTCAGGGCCCCGCGGCGGCGACACTCGGCGACGAACCCACGTGACGCACACCACCGGCTGCGGCAACGCGCTCGCCGTTCGGATGCGTCGGATACCGGAATTCGCTAGGCGACACGTTCCGCCGCACGCCCCAGCGCATCACGGAACCATCGGTGGCCGGGATCGTCGCTCATGGTCGGGTGCCATCGCAGCGACAGGTTGAGAGGTCCGATGTCCACCGGGCTCGGCAGGATCCGCACGGGCGCCACGGGTGCCAGGCGTCGCGCGAGTCTCTCCTGAAGGAAGGCGACGCGGTTGCTGCCGGCGAGCAGGAACGGGACCGAGAGGAAGCTGTCGGTCACCACCTCCACGTGCGGCTCAATGCCGTTCGACCGCAGGTGGCGCAGCGCCGGGAAGCTGGCCGGGTCGGAGTGGGTGAACTGGCTCACCCACGGCAGGAGGGCGAGTTCGGCCAGGGTCGGCTCGCTGCTGATCACGGTGTTGCTGTCGGCCACGACGCACACCCAGCGGTCGCGCAGCAGGAGCCGGCCGGGATAGCCCTGCACCAGCTCGTGCGGCAGGACCACCCCGTCGGTGTGCCGGATCAGGGCGTCGGCGTCGAGGTGGGAGCTGGTGGTGAGGGGGCGAAGGTCGAGTCCGGCGCCGGGGGCCTCCTCGGCCAGAATCCGGTTGAGTTCCTCGAACAGGATGGCGACGGTGTAGTCGGAGAGCGCGAGGGAGAACTGCCGGTTGGTCGTCGCGGGGTCGAAGTCGTCGCCGAACACGCGCTCCAGCGCTTCGGTGGCCGACTCGATCCGTGACAGCAGGCTGGCGGCCAGCGGCGTGAGCTCGTAGTCCCGGCCCACCCGGATCAGCAGCTGGTCGCCGAACCGGCGACGAAGGCGGGCCAGCACCGCGCTGGTGGCGGGCTGGCTCAGGCCGAGGGACTCGCCGGCCCGGGTGACGTTGCGCTCGACCAGCAGGGCACGCAGCACGGGCAGGGTCGCCACGTCCTGGTTGCGCAGTATCCGGCCTGACGGCTCTGGGGTGCGTCCACCTGCCGTCGGGCTTGGAGTCGAGTTGTACGTCACCGCGGTGTCCTCCCCCGGCTTCTGTTTCAGGCGCGGTTCGGCGAGCCCACCAGCACAGCAGTGCGGCTCCGATGCCTTCGCCGAACGACCCGCACCGGCCGGTCGATGCTGAGCATCCGTTCCGTCGATGGGTCACATACAAGGCTGAGCATATCCCAGGCCTCGTGGCCCGGTTCACAATCAGATCATCCTCCGGCCGGCCCGTCCTCCGGGCTCCTTGCCGTCCGCCGGAACGGTCGGACAGACCAATGGCGAAAGGTGATCCATGACTTTCCGCCGTCCAGGTGTCGTGCGTCCCGCACGACCCAGCGTCACCGAAACGGAAACGTGACCCATGACTGAGACCACCCCTGTCACGCGCGCTCCGGAACACCCGGTCGACCCGGCGACCGGACTGCGCGCGGGAACCTTCGCGCTCGGTACCTTCGCCGGCAAGACGCATGCCTTCCCGGCCCTCGTGACCGCCGACGGCATGGTCACCGACCTGTCCGACCGGTTCCACGACCTGCACGAGGTCTTCGCCGACTGGACGACGAACCTCCAGTTCCTCGAGGAGGTGTGGACCGACTCCTCCCGACCGACGCGGCCGTTGGCGGAGCTGCGTGCGCTACCGCCGCTCAGCCATCCCAACCTCCTGGGCGCCGGCGCCAACTACAAGACTCATTCGGCGCAGATGCTGACGAAGAACGCCTTCAACCAGCACAACCGCCGAGCGGGCGAGACCGACGAGGAGTTCTTCCAGCGCAATCTCGCGTTCATGGAGCGCCGGTCGCGAGAGGGGATTCCCTTCGCCTGGGTCGGGATGCACTCCTCGCTCGTGGGGGCGACCGACGACGTTGTGCTGCCAGCCCTGGGCGACGAGCCCGACTGGGAGCTCGAACTCGGGGTCGTCGTCGGCGGCACCGGTCGGTTCCTCACCCCGGACGAGGCGACAGGGCTGATCGCCGGCTACACGATCGTCAACGACCTAGGCACAGTCGACCAGTTCCGCCGCACCGACATCCCTTGGGGCTTCGACTGGATGGGCAAGCACCAGCCTGCGTTCAAGCCGGCGGGGCCGTTCGTCGTGCCCGCACAGTTCTTCACGCTCGACGACACCATCCGGACCACATTGAAGGTCAACGGCCAGGTCATGCAGGACTGGCCGACCGGCGACATGATCTTCGACCCGGCGCAGTTCGTGGCGTACGCCTCCGAGCACGTCCGGCTGACGCCCGGGGACATCATCTTCATGGGCTCTCCGCCCGGGAACGGCAAGCACCACGGTCGCTTCCTGCACGACGGAGACGTCATCGACAGTGAGATCACCTACCTCGGACGGCAGCGCAATCGCTGCGTCGCCGAGGTCCTGCAGGGCCGCAAGCCCCACTTCGGCCGCTTCCCGACCGACTGAGCTCGGCCGACCGACTGAGCTCGGTCGGCCAGCCTGGTCGGCCCCACCCAAGCGATTTCTGATCCACCGGAGAGCGAGGTGCACCATGTCGTCCACCGCCGAGACACATGTCGAACCGGACTGGTACCCGGAGGAGGACCTAGGGGGCCGTTCCCTCGGTGGTGGGATCCGCTCACCCGAGCGGTACGCCGAGTACACCCGTCTGCGCCGCGAGTGCCCGGTCGCCTTCAGCGACACCTCCGAAACGCACGCGACCCAGACCCGGTACACGGACGTCAGCGCCGCCGCCCTGGACACAGCACGCTTCCGCAGCGACCCCTCGACCACCCCGTTCATCGGGATGCCGCTCGGCGACCAGATCCCCATCACCTTGCACTCGCCGAGCACGGCCTGTTCCGGCGCATGCTCAACTGCTACTTCAGGCCGGACCGCATGGCCGCGCTCGAGCCGCTCATCCGGCGCTACGCCGTCGAGCACATCGAGACGCTCCTCGCCGCCGGGGAGGCCGACGTGAATCCCACGCTCTGCAGGCATGTCTCGGCCCAGGCCTTGGCGGCGCTGCTCAACCTTCCCGAAGAGGCCGCGCGGGAGCTGCTCGACCACTGGCAGACCGTGCTGGACACGGAATACGACGTCGAGAAATTCAACGACGTCATGTTCGGCGTCTCCGCCCAGTACGCCGGTGTCGTCGTCGCGCAGCGACGGGCCGCACCGCTCGCTCCCGACGACGACATGATCAGCGGCACCCTGGCCACCGAGATCAACGGCACCAAACTCACCGACGACCAGGTCATCAAAATCGCCATAGCGACGATCGCCGCCGGGCACTTCACGACTGCGGAGACACTCGGGTCGGCGATCCACCGGGTGGCCACCGTCCCCGGGCTGCAGGAGACGCTACGGTCGCGGCCCGACCTCATACCGACGGCAGTGGAGGAGATGATCAGCCTCGCCCTGCCCCTCCACGAACTCGGCCGGATGGCCGCCCCCGACGTCGAACTGCACGGCCGCACCATCCCGCGGGGCTGCCCCGTCGGGCTCAACTTCGCCGCCGCCAACCGCGACCCCGAGGCCTTCGACAACCCCGACGAGTTCGTCCTCGACCGGAGCCAGAACCGCCACCTCGGCTTCGGCCACGGCGTCCACAAGTGCGTCGGTGCCCCGCTGGCCCGCTTGGAGATGAGGGTCATGTTGGAGGAGATCCTGGCCAGGACGACGTCCACCGAGCCCGACGGTGAGCCCCAGAACGACGTGGGCCTGCTGGGCGGGGGCTTCGAGAGGGCGCCGGTCCGTCTCCGGAGCGCGGCCGACCACGACAACTGACCCCTCGTCCGACCCGCCTTTCTTGTGCGGCCCGTGGGCGGCCGCGGCTCGCGAGCGACCGCTTGATCCGGTCGCCGATCCACGAGCGCGGCTTTCCCAACGCTCATCCACTCGTCACCCCACGGGAAGAGAAACAGACATGGCGATCGTTTCCCTGCCACCTGTCCAGCGCCTCAGACCTCTGGCACCACTCGTCGTACGCGTGGCCGCCGGGGTCACCCTGATCGCGCACGGCTTCCACTACTCTCCCGCAGAGTTCGGCCAACTCGCCCGCCAGGCTTTCGGCTTGCCGTTCCCCGGCCTCATCGGCCGGGCGGCGATCCTGCTGCAAGTGGTCGGAGGCGGCATGTTCGTCCTCGGCCTGCTGTCGCGGATCGTCGCGATCCCGGCGATCGTGCACATGGCGCTCGCCCTCTCGTGGGAGGTGCAGTTCGGGCTCGCGCCGGAGAACACGGCGGAGAGCATCGGCGCGCAGGTTCCACTCCTCATCATGGCGGGCTTCATCCTCGTGCTGCTCGCTCGCCCCGGGCCCGTGTCCCTGGACAGGTTGATCGGCTGGGACAACGGCTGGGATCAGCGCTCCCAGCCGGCTCGGACGGATGAGGTGGTGGCGCCGTGAGCGTGCCCACCGTCGATGTGCACGCCCATGCGGGCGTACCGGCCGTCGACGCGCTGATCGAGGGGCAGCCGGGCCTGGCACAGCAGCGGGAGATCGACGCGGCTACCCTCGGCCGGGCGTCCCTGGCGGTGAACCTGAAGCAGATCGCCGAGCTCGGGCCGAAGCTGGTCGACCTCGAGCTGCGGCTGGCCGCGATGGACGCCGCGCGTGTGCAGGTGCAGGCGGTCAGCGCAGTACCGCTGCCCCATGCGTGGGCCGACCGGGAGCTGGCCACCCGCATCATCGCGATGGGCAACGAGGGCATCGCCGCGTTGTGCGCGAAGGAACCGACTCGGCTGCTTCCGATCGGAGCCGTAGCGCTGCAGCACCCCGACCTGGCGGTCGGGCAGCTGGTGACAGCGGTCCGCGACCTCGGTATGCGGGGGGTGCAGATCTCGACCTCCGCCGGCCCGGGCCAGGAACTCGACGACCCGTCGCTGGCCGACTTCTGGGCCGCCGCCGAGGAACTGGGCGCCGCCGTGCTCATCCACCCCTGGGGCTGCACCCTCGGCGAGCGGCTGAATGCCTACTACCTGTTCAACAGCGTGGGCAACCCGACCGAAACCGCTCTCGCACTGTCCCGGATCGTGTTCTCCGGACTGCTCGAGCGGCACCCGCGGCTGAAGATCTGGTCCGCGCACGGCGGTGGCTACCTGGCCAGTTACATGGTCCGCGCCGACCACGCCTGGGCGGCCCGCGCCGACGCGCACACCACCGTCGAGCCGCCGTCCGCGCTGCTGCGCCGCACCTTCGTCGACTCGCTGGTCTACACCACTGAGCAGCTGCGGCACCTGGTCGGCTCGATGGGCGCGAGTCAGGTGACCCTCGGCAGCGACTACCCCTTCGACATGGGCGTGGTCGACCCGGTCGACCGCCTGGAGGCGGCCGGCTTCGACCAGGCCACGACTGACGCCATCCGCGGTGGCAACGCCGCCCGCCTCCTGGGTCCGATCCCGACGGTGGGAACCGCGCACTCATGACGAAGCCCCCATGACCTTGCTGCCGATCCTTGATCGGAACTCCACGGAGGAAGACCTGTGACCACGTTCGACCGCTCCGATCCCGAAGGGGCCATCGCGGCCGCGGCCAAGCGCGTCTCCAACTGGGGCCGCTGGGGCGCCGATGACGTCCTCGGCACGCTGAACTTCCTCGACGAGGCCAAACGGGCACAGGGCGCGCGGCTGGCCCGCCGCGGCGTGAGCTTCTCGCTGGCCCAGCGCTTCGACGCGGAAGGTCCGCAGAAGGGGTGGCGGCGGCGCACCAATCCGGTGCACACCATGCTCTCTTCCGGCCTGGACGCAGAATTCGGCCCGGCGGAGTTCCCGCACGGGCTCGGCGGCGCGGACGACGTGGTGTTCATGCCGCTGCAGGCCTCCACCCAGTGGGACGGCCTCGGCCACATCTTCGACCATGGCACGGCCTACAACGGACGCCGCGCCTCACAGGTGGTGACCAGCGAGGGAGACAGGCTCACCGGCATCGAGACCGTGGCCGACAGGATCGCCGGCCGGGGCGTGCTGCTCGACGTCGGCAGGGCGATCGGAGCCGAGGGCGAACTGCCGGACGGCTTCGCCATCACCGCCGAACACCTCGAGGCGACCATCGCCGCGCAAGGTGAGACCGCCCGGGTCGGCCGCGGCGACCTGCTGCTGGTCCGCACCGGCCAGCTCACCCGGGCCCGGCGTGGCATCGCCGCGGGCGACGGCTGGGGCGACTACGCGGGCGGTCCCGCCCCCGGTCTGTCGTTCGCCACGGCCGACTGGCTGCACTCCTCCGAGATCGCCGGAATCGCCACCGACACCTGGGGCTTCGAGGTTCGCCCCAACGAGTTCGATGCCGCCTTCCAGCCGCTGCATCAGATCGCCATCCCGCACATCGGCCTGTTCATCGGGGAGTTGTGGGACCTCGACACCCTGGCCGCCGACTGCGCCGCAGACGGCGTCTACGAGTTCCTTCTCGTGGCCGCCCCCCTACCCGTGACCGGCGCCGTCGGCGCACCGGTCAACCCCCTCGCCGTCAAATGACGGGTAAGGAGCCCACCGTGCCCGTGGTGCACGACGTCATCGTCGACCGACGTCCGTCGAACACGCTCACTCCGCCGCCCCTCCACCTCGCCGGTCCGGGTCGATGAAGTTCGCGACCTGGGAGTCCCAGGGCAGAACGTTTTCGGGTGTCGTCTCCGAGGCAGGGCTGCACGCCCTCCCGGAGGGGACGACGGTGCTCGACCTCGTACGTGCGGGGCTGCCTGCCGCGCTGGAGACCGGCGGCACGGCGCTGGAGACGCGGGCCGTGCCGGTGGACGGCGTCCGGCTGCTGCCGCCGCTCGCCCCGCCCACCGTGCGGGACTTCGTGGCGTTCGAGGAGCACGTGGAGGGGGTGGTACGGAGCATGACCGACGGCGGAGTGATGCCGGAGTGGTACGAGGCACCCACCTTCTACTTCACCAACCCCTACGCGCTCGTCGGTGCCCATGACGACGTCGCCGTCCCGCCCGGCTCACAGCAGCTCGACTTCGAGCTCGAGGTCGCCGCAGTCGTCGGCAGGGGCGGCGCGTCGCTGAGTCCGGAGCAGGCCCGTGATGCCGTCTTCGGCTACACGGTGCTCAACGACTGGTCTGCGCGCGACCTGCAGCGCCGGGAGATGAAGGTCGGCCTGGGCCCGGCCAAGGGCAAGGACTTCGCCGGCACCCTGGGCCCGTGGCTGGTCACCGCCGACGAACTGGAGCCGTACCGGGACGACGAGGGCTTCCTGTCCCTCGAGATGCGGGTCTCCGTAAACGGCACCGAGATTGGGCATGACCTGCTGTCCAACATGGGCTGGCCGTTCGAGGAGCTGGTCTCCTACGCATCCCGCGGCAGCGAGGTCCGCGCCGGGGACGTCCTCGGCTCGGGCACCTGCGGGAACGGCGGTTGCCTGGCCGAGCTGTGGGGCCTCCGTGGCCGCCCGGATCCGCCGCCGCTGCGGCCCGGCGACGTCGTGGAGATGACCGTCGAGGGCATCGGTACCATCCGCAACCGGGTCGTCCCCAGCCTCCAGCTGCCGCCGGTCCGCGCCGCCCGGCCACGGCCACGGCCACGGCCAAGGAAGCGGCTGTCGTGAGCGGGCGGTGACGTGAGCGTGGTGCTTCGCCGGGGGTCGAAGTCCGGTGAGCGCGAAGGCGCGCGTCGATGAGCGCACCGCCGGGCGCCGTCCGTCAGGGGCGGCGCCCGGTCCGGTGGTCGTGCGTCGTCATGCTCGCCGGCTCCCGTGGTCGTCGGTCCGCATGTGCCGGGCACGGGGCTTAGTAGGGGCTGGAGAGAGCCTCCATCGCCCGCCCCCGCACCTTGTTCTGGGCGGCGATCGGCTCTCCCCGCTGCTGCATGCGGTCCAGTTCGACGCTGGTCTGCACGACCAGGCGAGCCCGCTCGAAGCGCCGCGTCATGAAGCGCTTGAACACGTCCTCGAGCGGGCCGCCGGCCGCGCATTCCTGACCGAGGACCACGCCGTCCTCGATCGCCATCCCCCCTCCGGCACCGAGGTGGGCGGTGGTGGCGTGCGCGGCGTCGCCGATCAGCAGGACCCGGCCCCGGTACCAGGGCTCGGACACGAGCAGCCAGTCGTAGTCGTTGACGATGATCTTCGTGTCGTCCGTGAGCCGCTCCTCCAGCGCGCGCATCAGCGGCGCGGTGAAAGCGCGGAGGTTCTCCCGGACGATCTGGCGGGCCTGTGCCGCATCGATGCGCGGGCGCTCCGGGAACTCGCGGCCGGTTGCGAGGTAGAGGCCGCCGTCCCGCTGCCGCCGGGTCACGCAGAGGTACTCCGACTCGTAGTGCCCGATCGGGCCGACGTCCGGCACCCCGTCGGCGACCCATCGGAACATCGTGAGGCCGGAGTAGGTCGGGGTCACCTGGTCCCCCAGGATGAGCGAACGCGTCTTCGACCGGATGCCGTCCGCGCCGATGACCAGGTCGTACGACCGCTCCGAGCCGTCGGTGAGGGTGGCGGTGACGGAGTCTTCCGTCTGCCGCAGCCCGGCTAGACCCACGCCGTTCCGGACGCTCGCGCCGGCCTGCTCCGCGGCTCGCCGGAGGATGTTCGCCAGGGTCGGCCGGTAGATGAGGATGCCGTGCGGCAGAGCGGACGTCGGTGCGGGAGGCATGGGCGGCGTAGACACCGGTTTCCCCGCCGCATCGAAGTAGGCGAAGATGTCCTGCGGGGACACCGCCAGCCCCTCGTCCAGGCACTGATCCAGGACTCCACTCTCGGCGAGACCGTCGACGGCCCGGTTGAGCAGTGAGATGGCGGCCCCGGCCGGACCGTCTGCCAGGTCGACGACGTCGCAGGAGATTCCGGTACGGGACAGGGCAGTCGCGGTGGTCAGGCCGGCGATGCCCCCGCCGACGATGAGCGCGTTCTGGATGCTGGTCATGGCAGGACTCCCGAGTGCGTCAGGGCAGGTTGAGGAGATCGGTGCAGGGCGATGAGAGACGTCCGGGCCGAATGCCAACGAGCGTCGGTGAGCACCGGGAGGCCCAGGCCCGGCGGCTCCGCTGCGGATGCCCTGAACTCCCGTGGTGCAGCACCATCTTGTGGGTGGCCTGGGCCACGTCCAATACGTGGTTTCATATCGCAGCCATGGACCAGATGAATACCCGGCCGCACGCCGTGTCTGCCCTTCGGGGCAGCTCGCGTCACGGGCCGGCATCAAAGGATCTGGTGTCCCCTCCGGTGCTGGTGGCGCTGCTCCGGGGAACGGTGCGTCACACGGGCCGGCGAGGTCGTCGGGCTCATCCAGTCGGCCACCAACAATGCCCTGGCCGGGCTGCGCCCCGGTTCGGTGACGAGCTGCTGGTGGGCATGCTCCACCGGGCGGCCTCAGCTGCCACGAACTTTCGGCGCACCCTCTCACATGACGAACGTCGTCGGACCATACGCTCCGCGGATAGTGCGCATACCGGTTCCGCTATTCCACAACGACGTCGCACCGCTCACGCTGTTACCACCGAATGTGGAGGCCCCCTCTGTACGGCTGGTCTGCCTGGAGGGTTCCATGCTGAAAGGTGAGCGATGGCCAGCGTCGTCCAAGTGCTGTGCACTCCCCATGACCCGCTGCTCCCCGGCGTTGCCGCCGGCGGATCGGCGGCTCCCGAGCCGCTGCGGCGATCAATAGCCCATTTCGCGGAACTGCGGGCACGGCTCGCCGCCGCGCGGCCCGACGTGCTGGTGGTGGTTTCCGGGGACCACTTCAACCAGTGGTTCTACGACAACATGCCGACCTTCCTGATCGGCAAGGCGGTCCGGGCGCGTGGCCCGTTCCCGCACGAGCAGGAGCTGTTCGGCATCGGGTCCTACGACACCGCCCTGGAAGGGGACATCGCGCGGCACCTGCTGCGCGGTGGCTTCGAGCGCGGGATCGACTTCTCCTACAGCGATGACTTCCTGCTCGACCACGGGTTCACCGTCCCGTTGAGCTTCCTCAGGCCCGAGCAGGACCTACCGGTCGTTCCGATCTTCACCAACGTGATGGCTCCGCCGGTGGCCACCGGGCGTCGTTTCTACGACCTCGGCGCCGCCATCGTCGAGATGGTGGAGGCGCACCCCGCCGACCTGCGGGTGGCGATCATCGCCAGCGGGCACCTGTCCAACGCGATCGGCAACCCGGCCATGGCACGGTTCCAGACCGAGCCGGAGACAGAGTGGGACAAACGGGTATGGGGGCAGATCACCGCCGGTGACACCGAGTCGCTGATCAAGGAGACCACCTACGAGTCGCTGGCAGCGATCGGCAGCGGCACCCCTGGATTCCTCGACTTCCTCTTCGCGCTCGGCGCTGTGGGCGGAGTCACCCCGGACTACGCCGAGAAGGTAGCCAGCACCTTCGCCCCGCCGACCGGTTTCCTGGCCTGGGGTGACCATGCGTCCGCCCCCGCATCGGAGGTGGTGGCCCCATGAGCCGGTACGCCACCAACCGAGTGCTGTGGGAGGTCGCCGCCGACGGCGACCTGGCGCAGCAGCTGAAGGAAGACCCAGAGGCCGCCCTCGCCGACCGCGACCTGACCGACCAGGAGCGCGAGGCGTTGGCCAGGACCGACATCCGCGAGTTGTTCCAGCTCGGTGTCCACCCCTTCCTGCTCTACAACTTCGCCCTCCGGCTGAACGGCGGCTTTTCCATGGAGTGGATGGCGTCCTACCTGGAGCAGCTGAAGGGTCTGGAAGTCGGCGACGTGACGACGTGACCGCGCGACCAGTGCGGTGTATCGACGGCAAGACCCCTCGGCCGCCGAACCCGGCCAAGCAGTCGTCGCCTGCCGACGCAGCGGCACAGGCCGCGCCGTCCAGCTTTCTCGTGAGTATGTCGCTCAGCGAAATGACGGCTTCCCGGCGAAACAACTCCGGGTCAGAAATGCCGTACCACCATCACCGCCGGAGGAATTCCATGGAGCATCTGATCGACCGGCAGCGCGACCGCTACCAGGCTTTGCTGGAACTGGCCGACCGTCCCTTCGACGTGGAGCGGCCGGCGGTGTTCAGCCCGGCGGCCGCCGCCCAGGACGAGGCGAACGTCAAGGGTCTGCTCTTCCGGTGGACGCCCGTTTTCATCCCGTACGAGTACACCAACTGGGGCGAGGAGAGCCTGGCCCATGTGCAGTCGTGCTACATCGGCGACTGGTCGGCCATCGGCAAGCTCCGCGTCCACGGGACCGAGGCCCTGACCGCGCTCACCCGCATCGGCATGAACAACCTGTCACGCTTCGAGCCCGGCCAGATCAAGCATCACGTCCAGCTGGACGAACGCGGCCACATCGCCTCCGAGGGCCTGCTGTACCGGGTGGCCGAGGAGGAGTTCGTCTACAGCGGCGGCGGCGTCGACTGGACCGCCTGGCAGATCGACCAGGGCGGCTGGGACGCCAAGAGCGAGGTGATCAGTCCCGACATGTTCATCTTCGAGATCCAGGGGCCGACGTCGCTGTTCGCACTCGAGGCCGCGACCGGCGAGAGCCTGCGCGACATCGGCTTCAACCGGAGCCGCATGACCAGTATCAGCGGCATCCCCGTGCGGATTCTGCGCTCGGGGATCTCCGGGGAGCTGGGGTACGAACTGCACGGGTCCGCCGACGACGCCAACGCGGTCTGGACGGCGGTCGTCGAGGCCGGGGCCGAGCACGGCATCCGCCAACTGGGGATGCGCTCCCAACTCGTGGCCCACATCGAGTCGGGCATCGCGACCGTCGGCATCGACTACCTGCCTTCGTCGATCATCACGCCGGGGGCGCCCAAGCTCTTTCCCCGCGGGATGCCGGACGGCAGTTTCATCCCAACCGACGTGACGGAGTACTTCCGCCGCCCCGGTGAGCTCGGCTGGGGCCGTCGCGGAGCCCTCACCTCCCACGACTTCATCGGACGCGACGCGCTGGCCGCGGAGGCGGCCGAAGGCGGCCCGGCGCGCCACCTGGCAGGCCTGCACTGGAACAACGAGGACGTGATCGCCCTGTTCGCCTCCCAGTTCGGCGACGGCCCGTTGCCCGATCCCATGGAGATGCCGCGCAAGATCGGCGCCAGCCTCGACCAGGTGCTGGTCAACGGACACCCGGTAGGCGTCTCGACCTCCCGCACGTACAGCACGCACCTGCGCCGCACCATCTCCCTCTGCGTCATCGATCGCGACCTGGCGACACCGGGCACCGAGGTGACGGTGCTGTGGGGGAACCCCGGCACCGTCCAGCGCGAGCTCCGCGCCACCGTCACCTCCTTGCCCATGAAGGAGGACCGCCGTCGCACCGACATCAGCACGCTGTGACCCTGTCGT
Organism: Streptomyces sp. ME19-01-6; assembly: GCF_033793745.1. Taxonomy (NCBI): domain Bacteria; kingdom Bacillati; phylum Actinomycetota; class Actinomycetes; order Kitasatosporales; family Streptomycetaceae; genus Streptomyces; species Streptomyces sp. ME19-01-6. Next base: position 22,354 of record NZ_JARAXF010000017.1, read on the forward strand.
GACGCGCGCGTACCTCCTGCGCCGTCGGTGGTCGACGACGTCCGCGCCCTCCTTTCATCCGTCGCACAAGAAAGGTGAACTTCGTGAAGGCAGCCGTGATACCCGAGGTCAACGGCAGGTGGGAACTGCGCGAGGTGCCTACTCCACAGCCGGGGCCCGGCGAGGTGCTGATGCGGGTGCGCGCCTCCGGCGTATGCGTCAACGACGTCCTGGCCACGACCGGGGCGATCCGGTTCCCCTCGGTCGACCCTGCGATCACCGGACACGAGCCGGCGGGCGAGGTCGTCGCGGTCGGGCCGGGGGTCACCACGCGGCGTGTCGGTGACCGGGTGGGAACCCACTGGGTACGGGCCGCCTGCGGACGGTGCGACTACTGCCGTCTGGGCCTGCCGATGACCGGGCAGGCCGCCTTCGCGTGCGCGGCGCCCACCACGACCGGTTTCAGCGTGCAGGGCGGACACGCCGAGTACATGGTCGTGGGCGCCGACGAGACCGTACTCCTGCCCGACGGACTCCCCTTCGAGTTGGCCGCGCCCATGTTGTGCGCGGGCTACACGGGCTGGTCCGCCCTGCGCGCCGGGGAGCCTCAGTCGCACGAGCGGGTCGCCGTGCTCGGCATTGGCGCGGTGGGCCATCTGGCGGTGCAGTTCGCGCACGCCTGCGGTCACGAGACGATCGCGATGACGAACTCGCCGGACAAACACGACGTGGTACGGCGGCTGGGCGCGGACGAGGTCGTGGCGAGCGGCGCCGAACTGCGCGCAGCGGGCGGCGCCGACGTCATCTTGGCGACCGGCAAGTCGTATCCGGCCGCGGCGGAGGCGCTGACGGGCCTGCGGCCCGGCGGGCGACTGGTCCTGTCGGGCATCGACCCCACCGCCCCCTTCACCGTCCCGCCCGCCGGCAGGGGCCTTCCGTTCATCGGCACTCGCATGCAGGTGATCGGTTCCACCCACAACGGGCCGCAGTACCTCCGGGAGGCCCTCGACCTCGCCGCCGCGGGAAAGGTCACCCCCATGGTCGAGACGTTCCCGAAGGAGGAGGTGGCCACGGTGGTCGACAAGGTCGCCAAGGGCGCCGTCCGCTTCCGCGCGGTGGTCACCTACTAGGAGGTCGTCCGGGCGGCGACCTCGCCGCCTCGCCACGCTAAAACAGAAGCACGTTGATGAATTAAGTCAGGGGCAAGGCACCGCTCTATGCTCGACCCGTGACAAAGCAGGCGAAGGCAGCGAGCGGCGGGGCCCGCGGCCCCCGGGGGTCCTATGCGAAGACCGCGGAGGTGCGGCAGAAGATCCTCGACGCCTGCGTCGAGGCATTCGGCGCCGGAGGCTTCCACGGCGCCACCATGAAGGACATCGCAGAGCGAGCCGGCATCAGCCAGACCGGCCTGCTGCACCACTTCGGCAGCAAGGCGGAACTGCTGGTCGAGGTTCTCGCCGCACACGAGCGGGAGACGGCCGCGATCGTCCGGGAAGCCGATGACCTGGATGTTCTGCAGACTCAACTGCGGGTCGTACACGCCAACAAGGCCCGACCCGGACTGATCCAGCTGCACAGCATCATCTCGAGCGAGGCCACCGCCGACGGGCATCCCGCTCACGAGCTGTACCGGGCCCGCTACGACAGCCTGCGCCTGCACCTGACCCGGATCTTCGCCGAGTTGCGCGGTCGCGGACGCCTGAAGGTCGACACCAGGCCGGAGGTCATCGCGAACCTGCTCATCGCATCCATCGACGGACTTCAGATGCAGTGGCTGTACAACCCGGGCGCGGTGGACGTGTCGACAGGCATCGAGGCCTTCCTCGCAGGGGTGGTCGACGACGAGGCCTGAGAACTTCCATGCGACTGAAACCGTGTGCTAGCGTCCACCTCAATCTCGAAACGCGAATCTAATTTCGAGATTGAGGTGGTCGGTTCGCCGATCGCGCACGCGCAGTCAAGGAGACCTCACATGCCTCGCTCTCGGCCATCCGAGGCTCGCACCCCGGCCGAGACATCCGCTGCATCCGCGCCGTTGGCCGACGCCGCCACGCCCGCCCCGAGCACGGTCCACGATGTGACCTCGTCCGGTACCGGTCTGCGGCGAAGGCCCCGAACCGGCCGCCCGGCTCTCCGCCGGCCTCGTCGGCGCGCGACCCCGACCGCACCCCGCGTGGCGGAGGCCGGCGAACACTTCCCCCGGGTACGGCACATCCGAAGGCGCAGGCGACCAAGGCATCGATCGGATTGGACATGCCTTCGTCGACGAGCAGCCTGCCGACACGTATCGAAGACCCCGGCGACGCTCCCGCTGAAGGCCGCCGAGGCTCCTCCGGGCGCGGCCGACCTGTGTGCCCGCGCACCGGCGAGACCGGGATCCGGCTCCTTGTCGGCGACCAGGCGAGCCATGAGCGTGCTCGCGCCTGGTCGGCCGACCCGTCTCGAAGCGGCTTGAGCGCACGACGCCAGATGCCGCGGCGGCATCGACGGCGGCGGGTCACGGAGACGGTCGCAGCGCGCGGCTACGACATCCACGGACGCCGCGCCCCCGATCATCGCCGAGCACCGGGACGGCGGCACGCCGACCCCGGAGACAGCCGCCGTCCCGTGTCCCCGGGCGCCGCGAGCCCGGCACGGACAGAGAAGCGAAGCATGACCACAAGGAGACGGACCATCTTGAACGGCAGGCGCGTGAGGATTCCCGCGGCACTCGCTCTGGGGGCGGTGATGGTCTTCGGATGCGGTCACCCTCCCGCCCAGACAGCCGAGGCAGCCCGGACAGCCGAGGCAGCCGCGGCAACCCGCACCGAAACCGGCATCGCGCTGGTGAACAAGAAGCGACTCTCGCCGCGGCTCAGCGAGCTGACCTTCACCTCGTCCGCTCTCGACGGCACGACCAAGGTGCGCGTAATGCTCCCCCGCGGCTACGACGCGCAGAAGGGGCGCCGTTATCCCGTCCTGTACCTCTACCACGGTGGCGGGCAGAGCGCTTCGAGCTGGACGAAGGACGGTGACGCGGAGGAGATCACGGCCGGCCTGCCCGCGATCGTGGTGATGCCGGACGCCGGCTCCACGGAGTGGTATGCCGACTGGTGGAACAACGGCCACCGCGGCCGGCCGATGTGGGAGACTTTCCACATCAACAGGCTCCTCCCCTGGGTGGACGAGCACTACCGCACGATCCCCGAGCGCGGGGCCCGGGCTGCCGCCGGACTGTCGATGGGCGGGTTCGGGGCCGTCTCGTACGCCGCCCGGCACCCCGACCTCTTCGGTGCCGTCGGCTCGTTCTCCGGAGACGTCGACCACCAGAACGTCCAGATGCGCACCATCATCGAGCAGCTCCACCCTTCCCTCTGGGGCCCGTGGGCGACGCAGGAAGTCCACTGGCGCGGGGACAACCCCTGGGACCTGGCGGCCAATCTGGCCCACACGGACGTGTCCCTGTACACGGGCGACGGCCGGCCCCGGCACGACGGCGAGGCCGTGGACCCCACGGAACAAAGAATCCAGCAGGAGAACGTGTCCTTCCACGAGCGCCTGCTGGATCTCGGCATCCGGCACCGGTGGCACGACTACGGACCCGGCAGCCACACATGGCCCTACTGGCAGGCCGACCTCCGCGCCTGGATACCGCACCTGAAGGCCTACTTCGCCCGCCACGCGCGGCACCGCGCCACTCCCCGGTCGTTCACCTTCTCGTCGATCAGGCCGCAGTACAGCGCCTACGACTGGACCGTACGAATGCGGCGGGAAGTCACCGAGTTCAGTGCACTGGAGGTGGCCCGTAAGCGCCGCTTCACGGTGGTCGGGAACGGCTCGGCCACGGTACGGACGCCCTCACTGGCTGGCCCGGGCACGCGGTATCGCGTCACCGTCCGCGGCCACGAGGGCGCTTCAGCGCGGTCGGCCACCGCCGACGCCCAGGGGCGCTTGACGATTCCCCTCGTACTGGGCACCGGCAACCCGCACCAGCAGTACTCGCCGCGGGCCGAGTCGTCGAGTACGGGCCCCAGCCCTGACGACGTGCCGTTCCACACCAGGGGTAACAGCTCCCACTTCAACCGGGTCGAGGTGACGATCCTCCCGCGTTGAGATCCGCTCGCCCAGCCCTCCGGGTCAGAGGCCCGGGGGACACCGAGGAAGATCAGCAGAGCCATTCATGCACATCCCGGCACCGGGCGAGGCCCCGCCGCTTGAGCGACTCGGACGGACGTCACTATCGTCTTGCCCAGAGGTGAGACACCTCTCTGCGATGAGGCATCCCGGGAGGCTCCCCCTGACGGTCAAGAACGAGGAACAGGGTGCTGGGCGCGGCATGCGCCGCGACGCGGTCCGTAACCGGCGCAAGCTCCTGGAGGCCGTGGGAGAAGCGCTCAGGACCGAGCCCGGCGGGATGACCATGGCGGTCATCGCGGAGCGGGCCAACCTGTCGCTGGCCACGGCCTACCGGTACTTCCCGTCGGTCGAGGAGCTCCTCAAGGCTTACCTGCTCGGCGTGATCGTCCAGCTGCGCAACTACAGCCACGACTGCCCCAAGACCGGCCCGGCCCTGTTCGAGGACGTGGTGCGGGAATGGGCTCGTCTGGTCCGCAGCTACGGCCCCGCCATGGTCCAGATCCGGTCGCGCACGGGCTTCCTCACCCGCCTGCGCGACAACGACGAGGTGATCACCCCGGTCCGGGACGCCTGGGAGCGCCCCATTCGCACGGTGATGCGGCACCTGGACGTGCCGGACGATCATTTCGATCACGCGTTGTTCCTGTACAACGTCATGTTCGATCCACGCGAGATCCTGGACCTGATCAGCACCGGCCTCCCGGAGGAGGTAGCGATCAGCCGTTTGACGGCGGCCTACTACGGGGCTCTCCAGGGCTGGGCAGGCGCCTGAGGCACACGATCGGCAGCCGGTGGGGGGCGGCTCCCCCGCGGGGGCCGCCCCCTCAGTACCAGGAACCAACCACCCACGGCGTCTGCGGTGGGCTTCAGGCATGCCCACCGGACCACAGCGCGCATGCAGCGCGCCCACCGCGCACCCGCTCGGGCATGTGCAACCACCTACCTCCGGCCGATCCAGCCGCGTCCCCACCCTTGAACCGCTCACCACGATGTGAGAACGTTCTCGCACTTTACATCCGTCGTGACCCCCTGGAGATCGGATGAGCGCCCTCCCCTCCCAAACGGCCAGTTCTCTCCCGGAACGCATCAGAGCAGCTTCGAGGCGGCCCAAAACACTGGGCGGTGCGGTGCCGGGCGCCATCTCTCTGGCCATGGGTGAACCGGACAGCAACACGCCGCAGCCAGTGGTGGAAGCTGCCGTCCGGGCGTTGCGCGCCGGTCGCACTCGTTACTCGCAGATCACAGGGTCGCCGGATCTCCGGCAGGAGATCGCCTCCCACCTGGCGCGTTTCCAGGGCCTCGGGATCGACCCGGCGAATGTCGTCGTCACTCACGGAGGCAGCGCCGGCCTCGCAGCCACCGCCCTCGCTTTGCTGAACCCGGGCGATCGAGTGCTGCTCCCCGAACCGACCTACTCCCTGTACGCGGACCACGCGGCCATGGCAGGGGCCAAGGTCGAGTGGATCTCCACGCGGCCTGACGGCTCCATCGACCTGCACAGACTCGCGGCGGCCGCAGCGGGAGCCCGCATGCTCATCCTGTGCAACCCGGTGAACCCCACCGGAATGGTGTTCCCCAAAGCCGATATCGAAGGAGTCGGCGCCATTCTCCGCGATCACCCCGACCTCTACCTCCTGTCGGACGAGGCATACAGCGACATCGTCTTCGACGAGATCGCGTTCACCTCGGCATCTGAACTGATCTCCGTGCGGGACCGAGTGGTGCTCTCCGGCACGTTCTCCAAGTCGTACTCGATGACCGGCTGGCGCATCGGATTCATCTGCGCCGCCGCCGCGGTCGCCGAAAAGATCAGCCTCGTTCACCGAACGATCAACGGGCCTCTGAACACCTTCATCCAGGACGCGGCCGTCGAGGCGCTACGCATTCCCGACAAAGATCTGCACGCACTCTCGGCGCGCTTCCAGCGGCGCCGAGATCTGGTCATGCGGCACCTCGACGGTCTCGACGCGGTGAGCGTCGTTCGGCCTCTCGGAGCGTTCTACGCATTCCCTCGTATCGACAGCGCCCTGTCCTCCGTCGAACTCGTGCAACGGTTCGCCGACGGAGGCGTGCTCGTACGCGCCGGGTCCGAATTCGGCCCGTCGGGCGAGGGACACGTACGCCTGTCCTTCGCCACGGACGAGGTTGCACTCGAAGAGGGTCTGCGCCGCTTTACGCACGTCATCAACGCGCTTTAGCACTGCCCCCTCGATTTCGATCACATATCAGCTCGGCCGACAGCGCGCATACACATGGACCCCGGAGATCTCGAGTGCGTCACAGAGGTCCCGAATTCCGTGCTACCCAGCACCCCTTTCAGTGAAGAGCCAAGCTCTTTACCAAAAGTCGACGAGAAAGCGTTGACAGGCGGCACACCCGGCCCCATAGTCGACGCACCTGAGATTTGCTTCGCACTTCAGAGTGAGCCGCTCGGTTCGAACGCAAGCACTCCGAGCCTCGGACCCTGCTCCGCGGGGCCAGCGCATCACGTAGGCCAGACGGGCCAACAAGGGCTGGCGCACACCTCAAGTGAAACCCCAATCGCAAGCCGTTCGGCAGTGTTCGTAGGGATGAGTCCCCGATGACGGGAAGCTCTCAACGACTCCGTGCGCGACACGCCGCTCGCAGATCAACCGGCAGGCTCCGCAAGGCGGACGGCCGACGGAAGGAGTTCCCATGGCTTCACGGTGGGTGAAGGAGGCTGGGGTCATGTTGGCCGTTGCCTCGCTCGTCACGCTCAGCGCCTGTAGCGGTTCCGGCGACTCGGGCGGTTCGAGTTCCGACGGCAAGCCGGTGACGGTGGAGTTCTGGGGGGCGGCGGTCGGCCTCGACAAGTCCGTGGCGCTGTGGAACAAGTCCCACCCTGACATCAAGGTCAAGTACAGCCAGATCCCTGCGGGCAGCATCGGCGGCTACGCCAAGATGCAGAACGCGGTGAAGGCCGGCAACGCACCCTGTCTCGGACAGGTGGGCTACGACACCCTCTCGAACTTCATCGCCACCGGCGCGCTGGAGGACATCTCCCAGTACGCCGACGCCGGCAAGGACAAGTTCGTGCCGTGGACCTGGCAGATGTCCAGCGTCGGCGACAGGGTGTTCGGCATCCCGGTCGACACCGGGCCCATGGCGATGTACTACCGCACCGACCTGTTCAAGAAGTACAAGATCTCGCCACCGAAGACCTGGGACGATTTCGCCGCGGCCGCGCAGAAGGTGCACAGCGCCAACCCCTCGGCCTACCTGACGACCACGCCGCAGGACGCCTATGACCTGGGGGCGCTGACCTGGCAGGCCGGAGGCAAGTGGTTCGGCACCGCGAACGACCGGTGGCAGGTGACCATCGACAACCCGCAGACGAGCAAGGTCGCGCAGTACTGGCAGGGCCTGCTGGACAAGAAGCTGGTCACCAGTGACCCGATGCTGGATACTGCCTGGTTCAAGAAGGTGCAGGACGGGCAGCTGCTGTCGCTCGTCAGCGCCGTGTGGGCGGCTCCGCTGATCTCCAAGAACCTGCCCGAGCTGTCCGGCAAGTGGGCCGTGGCTCCCATGCCCCAGTGGTCCGCCGGGCAGAAGGCGGCCGGTAACCGCGGAGGCTCGGCGACCGTGGTGCTCAAGGGGTGCGCGCACCCGAAGGAAGCCACGGAGTTCGCGACCTGGATGAGCACCGACAGCGACAGCGTCACCAGTCTGATCAAGAACACGGGCATCTACCCGGCCGCTACGAGCGGACAGCAGCTGCCTGCCGTGGACCAGCCGTCGGCGTACTTCGGTGGACAGAACATCTACGACGTGTTCAAGACAGCGGCCGCGAACACGAGCACGGGCTGGGTGTGGGGCCCGACGATGAGCCAGGTTCAGTCCGACATGAAGGACGGGCTCAAGAAGGCCGGAGCCGGGCAGGGCACCATCCCGAAGGCCGTGACCTACGTCCAGGACAGCACCGTCGCGGCCATGAAGAGCCAGGGGCTGAGCGTCGGGAAGTGACGCGCGCGGAGAACGACGGCGGGCGCCCGGCGGCCTTCCTGACCTGCCGGGCGCCGGTGCCGCCGCTCCACGCCCTCTGCCCCGACATGCGGGGGTCCGTCCTCCCCCGTGCCACCACCGCCCGCGCCCCCGCAGGGCGACGACCAGCCCGACCAGCACCAACGACCAGCCGGTCCCCACTTCACGGGACCACTTCACGAGCTAGGAGCAGGCATGGCGACAAGAACGCCTGGCGACGCTCTCGCCCACCCCATCGCCGGCTCGGCAGCGAAGCGTGTCCCCGGCCGTGGCCACACTCGTTCCGCGGTGCTCTTCCTGGCACCGTTCGGGCTGCTGTTCACGGCGATGTTGCTCGCACCGATCGGCTACGCGGTGTACCAGAGCTTCTTCAGGACGCGCCGCAGCGGCCTCGGACTGGGACCGTCGACGACTGTCTTCGCCGGGTTCGACAACTACGTGACGGCTCTGCACGACAGCCGGTTCATGTCGTCGTTCCTGCGGGTGTTCACGCTCGGCATCGTGCAGGTGCCGGTGATGCTGGGCCTGGCGCTCCTGCTGGCGCTGTTGCTGGACTCGCGTGGCGCCGTGTTCAAGAAGGTCTTCCGGCAGATCTACTTCCTGCCCTACGCGCTGCCGGGCGTGATCGCCGCGATCATGTGGTCGTTCCTGTACGCACCGAGCGTCAGCCCGTTCACCGCCGCGCTGCGGCACGTCGGGCTCGAAGTGAACTTCCTGTCCGACGACCTCGTGCTCGCCTCGATCGGCAACATGATGACGTGGGCCTGGACCGGCTTCAACATGCTGATCATCTACTCGGCCTTGCAGGCGATCCCGGGCGAACTCACCGAAGCCGCTGTGATGGACGGCTGTTCCGGGTGGCGGGTCGCCTGGCACGTGAAGATTCCCGCGGTACGGCCGGCGCTGATCCTCACCACGGTGTTCTCCATCATCGGTACCGCCCAGCTGTTCAACGAGCCCGCGGTGCTGAGTCAGGTCGCCCCGACCGTCTCCCCCACCTACACACCGATCCTGGCCACACAGCAGTCGGCGGACATCAACAACTACAACTACGCGGCCACCCAGTCGGTCATCCTCGCCCTGCTGACCTTCGTGCTGTCGTTCGGCTTCCTCAAGTTCACCCAGCGGAAGGGCACCTTCGCATGACGACCGTCACTCCCTCAGCAGCACGTGCCGCCGCCGGGCCTCCCGGGCGACTGCGTACGTCATCGCTGGCCGGCCGGGCGGGCGTGTTCGCGGTCATGGCGCTCTTCGCCCTGTACACGCTCATCCCGGTCTGGTGGCTGCTGGTCACCGCGACGAAGAACAGCGGCTACCTGTTCACCACGAACGGGCTGTGGTTCTCCCACTTCGACCTGTGGACCAACATCCGTGACGTCTTCCAGGAACAGGACGGCATCTTCGCCCGGTGGCTGCTGAACAGCGCCCTCTACAGCATCGGCGGCGCGGCGGTGAGCACGACGCTGTCCGCCATGGCCGGGTACGCGCTGGCCAAGTACCCCTTCCGCGGTCGCGACCTGACCTTCAACGTCATCCTCGGCGCCGTCCTGATCCCGGACGTCATGTTCGCGCTGCCCCTGTACCTGATGTTCAGCCAGGTCCACCTCGTCAACACCTACTGGGCCGTCTTCCTGCCCAGCGTCGTCAGCCCGTTCGGGGTCTACCTGTCGCGCATCTACGCCGGAGCGTCGGTACCGGACGAACTGATCGAAGCCGCGCGACTCGACGGTGCCGGCGAGGCCCGGATCTTCTGGCGGGTCGCCATGCCGATCATGTCCCCCGCACTGGTCACCATCTTCCTGTTCCAGTTCGTCAGCATCTGGAACAACTACCTGCTGCCCCTGCTCATGCTCAACAGCGACGAACTTCAGCCGGTCACCGTCGGGCTGGCCAACTGGAGGGAAGGGGTGAACCAAGGCATCCCCTACAACATCACCATCACCGGCGCGTTCCTCTCGGTGATCCCACTGATCGTCGCTTTTCTCGTCCTGCAGAGGTTCTGGCGCTCCGGACTGACCGCCGGGAGCGTGAAGTAGGCCTGCCCGCCCGGCATTCCGGCCGGCCACGCGGCTGAGCGGACATCCGCCGCCTCCCGCCTACGCGCGCTACAAACCCGCTTCCCGTTACCCCTGGAGACCTGATCTGATGGCCCTGCATCCCAGCATCTCCGCCCGACTCAGCCTGATCGAGGACCTCCCGTCCTGGCGCGAGGCACTCGCCGATCCAGCTGTGCAACTGCGCCTGCAGGAATACTGGACCTGGAAGGCGGCACTGGCACTGCCCTCCGTCGAAACCAGCGACGAGAGCATTCCCGGCCCGCAGGGCCCGATTGCCGTCCGCGTCTACCGGCCGCCGTCAGCACCGCAGCGGCCTCGCCCTGGCCTGGTCTGGGTGCACGGCGGCGGATGGGTCTTCGGCGATCTCGACATGCACGAGGCCGACTGGACCGCCCGCGAGGTGTGCGCCAGGGCCGATGCCGTGGTCGTGAGCGTGGACTACCGGCTCGCGGTCGACGGCGTGACGTATCCGGTGCCGCACGACGACGTCGTGGCGGGCGTCCGATGGGTGCGCGAGAACGCCGCGGTGCTCGGCATCGAACCGGCGCGGATCACCGTCGGTGGCGCGAGCGCGGGGGCGAACCTCGCCGCAGGAGCCGTACTTCGCCTGCGGGACGACGACAACTGGCTGCCCGCCACCCTGGTACTGGCCTATGCGACCATGCACGCCGTCTCGCCGCCCCTCGCGCCGGCGCTGGCCGAGGCGTTCGCGCCGTTGCCGCGCATGGTCCGGATCCTGCCGGAGGACGTGGCCGAGATGACGGCCAACTACCTGGGCGGCACGCCGGATCCGCACGGCTACGCCTTCCCCGCGGGCACCGTCCTGGACGGACTCTGTCCCACCCTGGTGCTCGACGCCGAGTACGACGATCTGCGCGCCAGCAGCGAGGCATTCGCGGCCGCACTCGTGAAGTCGGGCGTACCCGTGCGGCATGTCACGGTGCCCGGCGTACTGCACGGCTTCCTCAACCTGCCCTCTTCGGTTGAACCGGTGGACCACGCGCTCGCTGTCCTGGCCGAGACGGTGACAACGGCTCATGCGGGAGAACTCGTGCCGGACCAGGGAGAACGCGAATGACGGAGCGCCTGTACTCAGTGCAGCTCTATACGCTGCGCAACGCCATCGAGACCGATCTCCCGGGGACACTCGCGCGTGTTGCCGCGATGGGATTCGAGAACGTGGAGCTGTGGAGGTTCGAGCAGTACCGCGACGCGTACCGGCGTGCGCTGGCCGAGACACCGCTGCGCCCGCTCAGCGCACACGCGAGCCTTGTCGATGGAAACGCTTCCGCGGCTGTCCGCATGGCAGCAGAGCTCGGAATCGGCACGCTCATCGAACCGCACATCATCGCTCAGCGCTGGACCACGCGGGCGGACATCGAAGCGGCGGCTGCGAGTCTGAACGGCGTCGCGAGGCTTGCCCGGGACGCAGGCGTCACCATCGGGTACCACAACCACGACCACGAAGTCCGTCAGGACTTCGGCGGCAGGACCGGCCTCGAAGTCTTCGCGGAGGCGCTGGACGAGGACGTCGTCCTGGAACTCGACACCTTCTGGGCCGAGGTCGGTGGCGCTTCCGCCGTGGAGTTGATCTCCCGGCTCGGGGCGCGCGTCAGGTTCCTGCACCTCAAGGACGGCCCGTACACCACAACCCTCCTGGAGCAGCAGCCGGTCGGCCAGGGTGCGATGCCGGTGGCGGACATCCTGAAGGCCGCACCGGACGCGGTCCGCGTCGTGGAACTGGACGACTACGTGGGCGACCCGTTCGAAGCCGTGCAGCAGAGCCTGCGTTATCTGGTGGAGGTCGACCGGTGAACTCCAAGCGAGTGGGTGTCGGCGTCATCGGCGCCGGCGTCATCAGCAGCCACTACCTCGAGAACCTGACGCGGTTCCCTGATCTGAACGTGGTCGCGATAGCGGACCTCGACCAGGAGCGCGCCCGTGCTCGTGCGCGGGAGTTCGGGTTGCGGCCCCTGCTCGTCCACGAGCTCCTGGCCCACGACGACATCGAGATCGTGCTGAACCTCACCGTCCCCGCCGCCCACTTCGACGTGTCGGCCCGGATCCTCGCGAGCGGCAAGCACGTCTGGAGCGAGAAGCCCCTCGCCATCAGCCGCCGCGAAGCACGGTTGCTGCTGGACAAGGCCGGTCGGAGAGGACTTCGCGTGGCCTGCGCGCCCGACTCGTTCCTCGGTGGTGCCCTGCAGACGGCACAACGAGCGGTCCTCGCGGGCCGCATCGGCGAACCGAAGAGCGCGCTGGCGATCATGCAGTCCCCGGGGCCGGAAGGCACCCACCCGAATCCCGCCTTCTATTACGACCAGGGAGCCGGCCCACTGCTGGACATGGGGCCGTACCACGTCACCGCGCTCGTGCAGACCTTGGGTGCCGTCCGGCGCGTGAGCTCGGTTTCCTCAACCGCACGAGCCGTCAGGCGCGTCCTCGTCGGCGCGGACGCCGGGACCGAGTTCGACGTGCGCGTACCGAGTCAGCACATGGCTCTGCTCGAGTTCGCCTCCGGCGCTCGGGCGACCCTCGTCACGAGCTTCGATTCGGGGATCCGCCGCGACCTCCTCGAACTGCACGGCACGGAAGCCTCACTCGAGGTCCCCAACCCCAACCGCTTCGCTGGAACAGGCAGGTTCGTCCCTCTCCATGCGGAACCGGAAGACGTACCCGCTGTCGGGTCCACGTGGGGCCGGGGAGTGGGAGTGCTGGACCTCGCTCGCTCGATACGCGACGACGTACCGGAACGCGCCTCCGGCGCTCTCGCCTGCCACGTTCTCGACGTGCTCCTCGCCATCGAGGAGGCGGCACGAGCCGGGACACCACTGACCCTCGAATCCACCGTGGCATCGCCGGCCCCCCTGGACGAGAACTGGGACCCCACGGCCGCGACCCTCTAGAACGCTCGAGCAAGGAAGTTCCAATGATCCGCATCCCGTTCAACGACGCGTGGCGCGTCGGCCCTCTCGTGTCCGTTCACGAGGCGATCGTGGTCGCCGGCGCCGGTGAGGAAGAAGTCACCCTGCCGCACGACGCCATGCTGGGGGGAGGGCGGTCCGCGGAGAACTCCGGTGGACCGCAGACGGGCTACTTCCGCGACGGAAAGTGGACCTACGAGAAGCAGTTCGACGTTCCGGAGGAATGGGCGACGAAGCGAGTCACCTTCGAGTTCGAAGGTGTTTACCGCGACGCGATGGTCTACATCAACGGTGCTCTCGCCGGACAGTGGGCAGGCGGATACTCCCGCTTCCACGTCAGTGCGGACCCCTTCCTGCAGTACGGCGGGGTCAACACCGTCCGGGTGGACGCACAAGCACACCAGGACTCCCGCTGGTACTCGGGGGGTGGCCTCCACCGCCCCGTCAACGTCCTCGTCGGCGACCTCGTCCACGTCACCCCGACCGGGCTGCGACTCACCACGCCGGACATCGACGCCGATCTCGCCACCGTGGTGGCGGCGACCGAGATCGTCAACGAGGACGTCTCCACTCGCGTCGTCGAAGTGCTTCTCGAGATCCTGGACGCCGGGGGCGAGGTCGTGACGTCCGACCGGGCCCGGGTCACGCTCCTGGCGGGCGACAGGATCACCACCCACCAGCGGGCGTACGTCCAACGGCCGTCACTGTGGAGCGTCGAATCACCCCACCTCTACCACGCGTCCGTGCGCCTCTCCGACGACAGCGGCCCGCTCGACGAGGCTTCCACGCACTTTGGTATCCGCACCGTCACCGCCGACCCGATCCGCGGCCTGCGGATCAACGGCGAGACCGTCAAGCTCCGGGGCGGTGCGATCCACCACGACAACGGCATCCTCGGCGCCGCCGACTTCGCCGACGCCGCCGAGCGGCGGGTGCGGATGCTGAAGGCCGCGGGCTTCAACGCCGTACGCTCCGCGCACAATCCGATGAGCGTCGCCCTGCTCGACGCGTGCGACCGCCTCGGCATGCTCGTCATGGACGAGCTGTTCGACGTGTGGACGGTCGCGAAGTCCGGTGACGACTACTCGCGCAGATTCCCGCAGTGGTGGGAACGCGACGTCGACTCGCTCGTGGCGAAGGACTTCAACCACCCCAGCGTGATCATGTACTCGATCGGCAACGAGATCATCGAAGCCGGAACCCCCCACGGTACGCGCCTGGGCCGCCGCATCGCCGACCGGGTACGCGAGCAGGACTCCACCCGCCTGGTCACCCACGCGCTCCAGGGCATGTACATCGCTCGCGACAAGATCCCCGCGCTGAAGGCCGAACTGGGGCAGGACGCCGTCCCTGTCCGGGGGCTGAACGACTACCTGGGCCAGGTGACGCATCTGATCGACGCCCTCATGGCCTCGCCGGTCGTCGGAGAGCGACTCGCCGAACCCGCCTCCGTGCTCGACGTCGTGGGGCTCAACTACGGCGAGAGCCGGTACGTGCTGGACAAGGAGGCCCACCCCAACCGCGTGGTCGTGGGCTCGGAGACGTTCCCGACGAAGATCGACCGGCTGTGGCAGCTCGTCACCGAGAACTCCCACGTCATCGGCGACTTCACCTGGACCGCATGGGACTTCCTCGGGGAGGTCGGAACGGGCCGGCACGTCTATCCCGAGGACCAGCAGGTGCACCGCGCCCCCTACCCGTGGCTCACCGCCGAGTGCGGAGACATCGACATCATCGGACAGCGTCACCCGATCTCCTACTACCGCGAGATCGTCTACGGGCTCACCAGGACGCCCTACCTCGCTGTGCGACGCCCCCGGGAAGACGGTTACGTCATCAAGCCCAGGGCATGGACCTGGACCGATGTCTTCTCCAGCTGGACCTTCGACGTTCCTGTCGGTTCGCCGCTCCATGTCGAGGCCTACGCGGAGGCCGAGGAGGTCGAGTTCCGGCTCAACGGCACCACCGTCGCGACCGTGCCCGTCGGCACCGAGCGGAACTTCGTCGCCGAAGCCGACGTGCCCTACGAGCCCGGCGTCCTGGAGGTCGTGGCGTACCGCGACGGAGCGGAAGTGGGACGCTCGGCGCTGCGCACCGCCGGCGAGCCCACGCGCCTGAGCCTGGAGACGGACCGCTCCGAACTCACCGCCGATCCCCAGCGTTTGGCCCACATCAGCATCACCCTGGTCGACGGCAACGGTGTGCTCAACCCGGCCCGGGACACGAAGATCACGATCCGGGTCGACGGTCCCGGGGTCCTCCAGGGATTCGGTACGGGAGCTCCGGCCACCGAGGAGAGCTTCCTCGACGATTCCGCCACGTCGTTCAAGGGACGTGCCCTGGCGATCGTCCGGGCCACCGGGGAAACGGGACGGATCACCGTCACAGGCCGGGCACACGGACTCCCGGACGCCTCCCTCGAGATCGACGT
Organism: Streptomyces sp. ME19-01-6; assembly: GCF_033793745.1. Taxonomy (NCBI): domain Bacteria; kingdom Bacillati; phylum Actinomycetota; class Actinomycetes; order Kitasatosporales; family Streptomycetaceae; genus Streptomyces; species Streptomyces sp. ME19-01-6. The sequence goes on from NZ_JARAXF010000017.1 coordinate 37,863, forward strand.
CGTCCAGGCACCCATTCATCACGTGACAGGGGAAGGACAGAAATGACCTACGCGCCGACATCGGCCGGCTCGCCCAACATCGAGGTCGGCCCGAAGTGGCAGCGCCCTGACGGGGAGTTGCTCGCGCAGTTCCAGCGGCACTCGGTCGCGAACATCGGAGACGCACTCGGGCGCCTCGGTATGCCCGACGGTGGCATCACACCTCTCTGGGAAGGCTGCCGTGCCGTGGGCAGCGCCCTGACGGTCCTGACGGTCGCCGGAGACGATCTGGCCGTGATCGACGCCGTCGCGCACATCGAACCCGACGACTTCCTCGTCATCAACGGATTCGGTTACCCGGGCCGGGCCGTGATGGGCGACATCCTCAGCCAATACTTCTCCTCGCGGGGAGCCGTGGGAGCGATCGTCGACGGCGCTGTCAGGGACCGCGACGAGATCCGGCAGCAGCAGTTCCCCGTTTGGTCGCGCTCGGTCACGCCGGCAGGGCCCTGGAAACACGGCCCGGGAGCCGTCGGGACGCCCGTCGCCATCGGTGGTGTCGTCATCAACCCCGGTGACGTGGTCGTGGCCGACGCCGACGGCGTCGTCGCATTGCCCCTGAAGAAGGCGCATGAAATCGCCGCCGAGCTGGCGCGGATCGCGGAATCCGAGCAGGGCATGCGCACGCAGGCCAAGCAAGCGCCCACGAAATGAGCCGCGTAGATGAAGAGGACGCTCATGCGCAGGGATCAGCGGTTGAACAACGCCAAGCTGATCCAGGCCGCCGCAGAGCTTTTCAAGCGTTGCGAGCAGCCGATCAGCCTCGCCGACATCGCTCGGCAGGCGGATGTGTCGGTCGCGACGGCTTACCGGCACTTCGAGTCCGCGGACGACGCCCTCAGCGCCTACCGACGGGACATCGTGAGCAAGTTCCGCGATCACAGTCTCGAGCAGCCGAGCAACGGTCTGGCCCTGCTCGAGAGTGTCTGCGGCTTCTGGGTGGACCTCATCCTCGCCGAAGGCGCGGCGCTGGTGCACCGCCGGTCCTCGGAAGGGTTCCTCGCGCGGTACAAGGCCCAGGAGCCGTACTTGGAAGGCCAGGCGGAGGCCCTCGCCCGCCCCATCCGCGAACTCGTGACGATTCTCGGGGTGGGCGAGCTCGCCGGCGTCGAGGACGAGGCCGCCTTCCTGTGGAACGTCCTCTTCGACCCTCGGGAGATCTTCGACCTGCGTGACACGCTCTCACTGCCGCCCGCTCAGATCACGCGCCGACTGGTATCGGCGTTCCGCGGCGCACTGCTCGGCTGGGCGACTGCTCGGCTGGGCGAACCAGCCTGACCGCGAGGAAGCCGTCTCTCCGCACGCGCAGACGGGCGGGACCTTTAGCAGCCCCAGATTGTTGTGAGGAAGAGGACGATGACTGCACCCATCACCGAGACCGGGCAGCTGGGCAGCCGACGCTTCCGTCTGGATGACCGCTACCGCCGCGAGGAAGGCGTCGTGCACCTCTCCGGGATCCAGGCTCTCGTCCGCGTTCTGCTGGACCGCTCCCGGCGTGACAACGCGAACGGACTGCGTACCGCGACATTCGTCTCGGGATACGAGGGATCACCACTCGCTGGCTACGACATCGAGTTGGGCCGACGCGGGGCGTTGTTGCACGAGCACGACATCGTCCACAAACCGGGTCTGAACGAGGAGCTCGCCGCGACCGCCGTCATGGGCAGCCAGTTGGCCGGCCAGGTCGGCGCTTCGCGGTGCGACGGCGTCGTGGGCATCTGGTACGGCAAGTCCCCCGGTCTCGATCGCGCCTCCGACGCTCTCCGCCACGCGAACCTGGTGGGAACCGGCCCTTCCGGCGGTGCCGTCGCGCTGGTCGGCGACGACCCGGGAGCCAAGTCGTCCAGCGTGCCGTGTGCCAGCGAGGCGACGCTCGCGGACCTGGCGATCCCGACGCTGTACCCGGCCGATGCCCAGGACATCCTCGACTTCGGGCTCCACGCGCAGTTCCTCTCCCGGTTCAGCGGCCTGTGGTCGGGCCTGAAGATCACCACCGCCGTGGCGGACTCAGCGTCCACGGCCGTCGTGGCACGCGAACGGATCACGGGCACCGAGGGCGACGGGAGCCCCAGCCCGCACAAGCCGAGCTCCATGCTCCTGGGCGCCAACCTCATGGCCCTCGAACGCAGCCTGCACGACATCCGCCTCCCTCGTGCCGTGGCGTACGCCCGCCTCAACCGCCTCAACCGCCTGGTCCAGCGCGGGCCGTCGGACACAATCGGCATCCTGACATCCGGCAAGACCTACCTCGACGTCCGCGAGGGCCTCCGCATCATCGGCCTCACCGACACAGACCTCGCACGGTACGGCATCAGGATCCTCAAGCTCGGCATGATCTTCCCCCTCGAACGCGACGCCGTCATCGAGTTCGCGGACGGTCTCGACCAGCTGGTCGTCGTCGAGGAGAAACGGCCGTTCCTCGAAACCGCCGTCAAGGAGATCCTCTACGGCCGCCCCAACGCCCCGGTCGTCCACGGCAAACAGGACCAGGACGGGCGATCGCTGTTCAGTCGCTCAGGAGAGCTCGACGTGGACAGCATCGCCACCGGACTGTCCAGGGTGCTCGCTCCGCTCGGCATCGAAGCCGCCCGCGCATGGCGTCAGCGGCCCAAAGCGCGTACGACGTTGGCGCTGCCGCTTCTGGCCCGCAGCCCGTACTACTGCTCGGGGTGTCCGCACAACACCTCGACCACCGCTGGCGGGGACTCACTGGTCGGCGCTGGGATCGGCTGCCACTCCATGGTCGTGTTCATGGATCCCGAACAGGTCGGCTCGGTCGTCGGCATGACCCAGATGGGCGGGGAAGGTGCTCAGTGGATCGGGTTGGAGCCGTTCGTCGACGCCGACCACTTCGTGCAGAACATCGGTGACGGCACCTTCATGCATTCGGGCAGTCTGGCCGTCCGGGCAGCGGTCGCCGCGAGGGTGAACGTCACGTTCAAGCTGCTCTACAACGGAACGGTCGCCATGACCGGCGGCCAGGACGCCGTCGGCGCCCTGCCGGTCGACCGGCTCGCCGCCACGCTCCTCGACGAAGGCGTCGCCAAGGTGATCATCACGACCGAGGACAGGGCCCGCATCCCCTGGGCCCGGCTTCCGAAGTCGGTGAAGGTTCTCGACCGGGCCGAGATCGAGGAGGCGCTGGCGGAGCTGAAGGCCACTGCCGGTGTCACCGTCCTCATCCATGACCAGGAATGCGCCGCCGAGAAACGGCGTGCGCGTCGGCGCGGCAAGGCCGAGGCGCCGACGACGCGCGTGTGGATCAACGAGCGCATCTGCGAGGGTTGCGGTGACTGCGGCCGCAAGTCGAACTGTCTGTCCGTCCACCCGGTCCCGACCGAGTTCGGCCGCAAGACCAGGATCGACCAGTCCTCGTGCAACCTGGACTACTCGTGCCTCGACGGCGACTGCCCGGCGTTCATGACCATCACGCCCGCAGGCAAGCCGAAGCGCGCCGAGCTTCCCGCCCTGGGGGCCACCGACATCGCCGAGCCTGCCCGCGCGGTCGGCGCCGACTCCTTCGGCATGCGGATCACCGGGATCGGGGGAACCGGCATCGTCACCACCTCGCAGGTGCTGGCGACCGCGGCCGTCATCGACGGCCGCCACGCCCGCAGCCTCGACCAGACCGGACTGGCCCAGAAGGGCGGCGCGGTCGTCTCCGACATCAAGATCACCGAGGGTGTCGTCGAACAGGGCGCCAAGATCGCCGAGGGTCAGTGCGACCTCTACCTCGCGTGCGATCCGCTCGTCGCGACCGACCCGAAGTACCTCTCCGTCGCCTCCGCGGACCGCACCGTCGCCGTCATGACCACGACCGAGATACCCACCGGGCAGATGGTGGTCGACACCGCCGTCAGCTTCCCGGCTCCCGATGTCGTACGTCATGCCGTCCACGACGCGATGCGCCAGCTCATCGCTCTGGACTCCGGCGCGCTGGCCGAGCAGCTGTTCGGCGACGAGCAGTACGCCAACATGCTCCTGGTGGGCGCCGCTTACCAGACCGGGCTGCTGCCGATGTCGGCTTCAGCCATCGAAGAGGCCATCACCCTGAACGCAGTCGCCGTGGAACGCAATGTGCAGGCCTTCCGGCGAGGCCGCCAGGCGGTCGCCGACCCCGAGGCGCTGAGTGCCACGCTTGCCGACCCGACGCTCCCAGACGTGGAACTGCGGCTGCCCGCCGGGATCACCGAGCTCGTGGCGTTGGTCACCGATGATGAGGAATCGGAGCTGCATCGCCTCCTCACCGTGCGCGTGGCCGACCTCATCGACTACCAGGACAGGCGCTACGCCCGCGCCTACGTCGACTTCGTCCAGACGGTGGCGGCCACGGAGCGCGCTGCCGCCGACGGCTCGACCGAGCTGACCGAGGCTGTCGCCCGCTGCCTCCACAAGCTCATGGCCTACAAGGACGAGTACGAGGTTGCACGACTCGCCATCGACCCGGCCGTGGACGACCACATCACCGCGGCATTCGGAAGCGGGAGCCGACGCTCCTACCGTCTGCATCCGCCCGTCCTGCGAACCCTGGGCATGGAAAGGAAGGTCGCTCTCGGAAGCTGGTTCCGCCCGGTCCTCAAACTGCTGCGTGGGCTGCGGCGCGTTCGAGGAACCCGCCTCGATGTGTTCGGACTCCAGCACATGCGACGCATCGAGCGCGATCTCATCGCCGGGTACCGGGAGTCGATCAAGACCGCGCTCGTGCTCCTGAACGAGGAGAACCTGGCCGAGGTTCGCCGGCTCGCGGAACTGCCCGATGCGGTCCGTGGATACGAAGGCGTCAAACTCGAGGCCATTGAGCGCTACCAGGCCGAGCAGGCGCGCATACTCGGCGAGTTGCGGGAGAACGCGGACCCCGTCCCGACGGAAGCCGGGCAGGGCCGTTGAACTCGATGTGAGGCAGGCCGTCTCGCGGGAGCCATCGGCTCAGGGAGTACGGCCGTCCGGACCGGAGGCTCGCCCACAGGTCCGTTGCCCCGCCCCGGACGCGCGCATGGTGAAACTGACACCAGGCCGGTTCGGTACGGGACCCGGTCGGCATGATTGGCCACTCCAACGAGACGCCCAGCTGTTCGGTTCCGTGATCGCCCGCCGTGCGGCTACTTCATTCCCGTGGTAGCGATTCCCTTGACGAGGTAGTGCTGGCCGACCAAGAGGAAGACGAAGGCCGGGATCAGCCTGATGACGGACATCGCGAACCGCGTTCCCAGGGCTCGGTGGCCGAGGACGACCTCGTCGCCGGCCACGAGCGTGAGGGCGGCCCGGATTTCTCGTCTCGGCGCTCCCATGGTCGAGGTCTGCCACACCCTGTGGAATCGAGACGACGCCTGCTTCGCGGTCCCCTGGCGCGGCAAGGGGGAGACCGAGGTGGCGGCCCCACCATGGGCCACGGCATCCATCAGTTCCACTTCACCGTCACTGCTGCGGCTTGGCAACAAGATCGGGAAGCCCACCGACGCAGAATGTGTGGGTGCCCGCGCCGAGTTCGACCCGTGCGGCGGCTGATCGCAATGTTCTCGGCCTGGAGTTCGAAGGCGATCCGTGACGCCGACCACTTCTGAGTGCGGCGAAGGTCCTCGATCCGGGCCACGACCTCGGAGTTCGTCGCTGTCGGCTGACGGCGCGGTGTCGAGGATCGATCCAGCAGGCCGAGTTCACCGTGGCGGCGATAGCGGTTGACCCACTTCGACGCGCACGCCCTGGAGGTTCCCATCTCTGCCGCGACGTGCGCGATCGGTCGCGTGCGGTAGCGCTCGACCAGACGGCGCCTGCCCTCAACGGAAAGAGGCGCATTGCGATGCGACATGTCCGAGTTCCTGGCCTTCGTCGGCGTCGGGGTCAGCGCGCGGCGAACTTCGAATCTGCCGCGATGAGCGCGACCGACTCGCTGACCGCCTCCAGCGCCGCTGCCCTTTCCTGGTCGGTCATGTGGGCCGGTCCATAGGTGACTATGGGGTCGAGGACCTGGTAGCCGACGAACTCGAGCATGCCGCGGTGGATGTGGAACAGGAAGTCGTCCATCGGGCCGAAGGTGCCACCGGGCCGGAACGACTCACTGGGCCCGCCGGTCGTGAGCAGCAGCATCGCTTGCTTCCCGGCGAGCGCTGCGTCGCCGAAGAGTCCGTGGTCCCCGCCGAAGACCCCGCCCATCACGAAGACCCGGTCCACCCATCCCTTGAGGATGGCGGGCAGCGAGAACCACCACATCGGGAACGACAGCACGAGCAGGTCAGCGGCGAGCAGCCGATCGATATGAGTTTTGACGGCCGCGTCGAGGGTCCCGTCCTTGACCGCGCGCATCTGCTCGGCCTGCGGCTTGAACGGGCCGTCCGCCGGTGCGAATTCCTCGCGGGCGAGGACCGGGGCCCAGGCGTCGGCATAGAGGTCGAGGACGTCGACGCGGTAGCCGGCGTCGCGCAGAGCCTGAGCCGCGGTGGCCATCTGGGCGGTGCTGAACGAGTGGGGCTTCTCAGGGTGAGCGTGAACGATCAGGGCGGTGGGGGCAGCATCAGAGGTCGACATGGGGAGATCATATCGACGTATTGCGATGCGTTATCAGATGGCGGTGCTGATCGCCCGCGCCACCTGCGTCAGCCGCTCTTCGTTGCGCCGGTAGTGAGTCCACTTGCCCACCCGGGTGGGACGCACGAGTCCCGCCCGCTCCAGCGTGCTCATGTAGCTGGAGACGGTCGACTGTGCGAGCCCAGACTTCACCTGAATGTGCGTGACACACACACCGACCGACTGGCGGTCTGCGATCGGCTCGTACTCGCGGAAGTGCGTGTCGGGATCCTTCAGCCACTGCATGATCTGCAAACGGGCAGGGTTGCCCAGGGCCTTGAACACCTCGATCAGGTCATCCGGCCCCGACCCCGATCCGGCCGTCACGGCCATAGTCACCTCCCTCACCAGACACTCCGACGCACCACGATATCTCGATACCTGATCCCCGACGGCCGGACTGATGGTCGACGCCGTCAACAACGCCGTGTCTCGCAACAACTAGCACTGAGCGTCACACTCACGCTTCCGAGTCGAGCGCGAAACCGAGCACCTGAAGATTTGGTGAGCCCTCACCTGCCACCTTAGCCAGCGAGCAATATGAGCGACCTCTTCCAAGCCGACGCCGGACGGCTCCCCACCGGCACAACCCGCCACGCACAGAGCTCCCATCGGTATCAGTCGACAGGGGCTCCTCACCTCTCACAAACAGGGGCAACGCGCCGGAAATACAGGGACCTGCCCTGCGCATCTCTCCTTGCCGTGGGCCACCTGGACCGCACAAGACGCGATCTACAACCTGCGCCAAGTCGTACCACCGGGACGCTCCCGCCATTGATGCCCGACATCCCGATCCCGCCTCGCAAGATCCGGACCAGGCGCGGGCCAACTCCGCTCCTCACCAAGCGATTTCATTCATTTCCGCAGGTCAGAAGTACATGTGACCGTGTACCGCCAGCAGACGAAGAACCTGCCGGCGGTCATACCGCACAGCACGCGCCATATCGGACGAAAATTGCGATGCGAGGGTCAGGCAACCTCGCCTTCATCGGCCAGTCCTCCTAGCGGTGGCGGCGAAGTCTGTTTCGCGTCAACTACCGGCAGAATTCGGAAAGTTCACGATTCACCATGCATCTACTCCGGTACTTTCGCGAAGCATTCAAGTCGCAGGCCGACGTAGCAGGGGGACTCGTGAGCGACGACAGCGACAGCCATGGCCAGCCTCAGCTGCTGATCTCTGTGATCGACGACGATCCGTTGAGGGCGCGCAGCGATGCCCGCGAACTGCTGGCCGAGGTGTCCGGGGCCGATCCGACGGCCTCGCTGCGTCTGCCTTCATCCGGCCCCAGTAAGGACACCGACAAGGGTGGCGACGTCGTAGGCGTCGTCGGTCTGGTCCTGAGTGCCGGCTCGTTCGCCGCATCCTGTGTTCAGGTGTGGCTGGCCAAAATACCTCAGCGCACGATCATCGCGACCCGCCCCGGCGGAGCCACCTTGCGGATCACAGGCCGCGAGGCCCGCGAGGACGACGAACGTCTCGAACGATTCCTGACCCAAAGCTCCTTGGCGGTGGACACTGCCGTGGCCGACGGCGCAGCGGGCCGGGACGACAACTCCGCGGCAGGCTGATCGAGGGTGCGCAACAACGACCGATACGCCCTGTTGATCGGCGTCTCGACGTACGACAGCGACCACTACCACGACCTTCCGGCGGTGCGTGCCGATCTGCACTACATGCAGGCAGTCCTGCAGAGCACGGAGATCGGCCAGTACAACGACTGCGAAATGGTGCCCGAGCCGACGCGTGCCGAGATGCTGCACGCCATCGAGTCGTTCCTGGAGGAGCGCCAGCAAAGCGAGACCGCACTGCTGTACTTCAGCGGGCACGGGGAGTTCTGCGAAACCGACAACCAGCTGTACTTCCTCACCCGCGACAGCGACCCCACCGATCTTCCTCGCACCGCGGTGTCGGCGGAATTCCTCGAGCGGTCCCTGCAGTCCTGCCGGGCCGCGTCCAAAATCGTGCTGCTCGACTGCTGTGCGAGCGGCTCGGTCGTCCAGGGCTGGCGCGCCAAGGGCCGGGACGATGCAGATTCTGACGAGGAGGAGCGCAGCACCCTGCTGCGGCCCACAGGCGTCTACTTCATCACCGCCTCCGACGCGCTGCAGCCCGCCTCCGCCATGGCTCCCGAAGGATCGACGCTCGGTACCTCGCGGTTCACCGGCGAAATCATCGAGGGGCTGCGCAACGGGCGGGTCAAGGACAGCGGGTGGATATCGCCGGACGACCTCTTCGAGTATCTGACCGCACAGATGGTGCGCAAAGGCCTGCCGAAGGAGCAACGTCCGACCAAATCCACCATCCGCGCCACCCACACGCTGTACTTCGCCAGGTCCGTCGCGCGCCCGGTCAGTCTTCCCGCTCCGCCCGATGAGCCTGCTCCGCCGTCAGCCGCGCAGCTGAAGGCTCGGGAGCGGGCCGCAGCCGACGCCGAAAACGGCAACGACTGGCAGAGGCTGCTGCGTTACTACGCCCAGTGCCTGAGCGCACAGGCAGCAGCGAGCATGCTGCCCGATCGCCGCAACGGGCGGAACTCGCAGTACTTCCTCGTGGCCGAAGGGCCCGAGACCATCCAGTCCGGTCTGGGCTCGGCGCTGCCAGCTCCGGCACAACTGCCCGGCGCACACGCTTCAGGCACCGGCACCGCAAAGGGCCGCTCGGGACAGGACGCAGGCCAGCACGAGTACTGGTACGGATATCCCGCCGTCACCCTCCCCTCCCGTGGCGAAGGCGGCCGCCGCACGGACGTGGGCATCGCGCCGCTGCTCATCCAGCAGATGGAGCTCACTCCGGACGAGAGCGGGCGACCCGTACTCCGCGCCAGCGGTGTGCCCTCCCTCCACACCAAAGTGGTCACCGAGCTCCTCTCCGAGGACGAGGCCGCCCAGTTACTCGCCCGCTGGCAACCGACATGGCAGCACGGCAATGACGCGCAGATGCTCACAGCCGTACGGGAGTTGCTCGGCGCGCTGGGATTGCCGGAACTCGAACCGCTCGATCCCTCCGCTCTCCGCGCGGAATCCGTGAACGAGGCGTTGCGCCCGGGAGCGCACAACGCCGCGGTCATCCTCGCCCCTTCGAGCGTGGAGCGGTTCGCCACCGATGGCCTGGTGGAGAATCTGCTGGCCATCTCCACGCGTACGGACGAGATCCCTGGTACGGCTCTGGACGCCCTGCTCAACGCGGCCGCCCCTGGTCCAGAAGCCGATCCGGTCCTTGTGATCGCCGCCGGACCGGCCAACGAGAGCCAGGAACAGGTGGTCATCTCAGCGATGACGCAGCCCCTGACCGTGGCCACCGGTCCGCCCGGCACGGGAAAGAGCGAGGTCGTCACCTCCGTGGTGGCCACGTGCGTCGCGGCAGGCGAATCGGTTCTCGTGGCCTCCACCAACAACGAGGCGGTCGACGTCGTCGCCCAGCGGTGTGACGACATCGCCCCTGGACTGCTGATGCGCACCGGCAACGTCGACGCCCTGGTGAAAGAAGCCGAGAAGCTGGAGCGGCTGCTGTCGGATGCGCCTCCTCAGCCCGGCCGCAGCTCAGCGACGGTGGCGGGCGAGCTGCGCAACCTCCGCGCTCGGGCCGCCGTTCTGCGCGACCAGGCCGGCCGGCAGGTCGAAGGCGAGGTACAGCTCGCCGGGGTTCTGCAGCAGCGTGCGGAACTCGCCGAGACCATCGGACTTCCCCTGTCGCTCCTGTCGCAGGTGTGGGCGACCGGCGACCATTCGGCGCTCGCCCGCTGGGAAGCACGGGCTCGCACGGCCGCAGCGGCGACGGGCTGGTGGGGACGCTGGCGGCGCAAGCGAGCGATGAAGGCGTTCGTCTCGGCGGCCGGCCCCGGGGTGGCACCGCAACTACCGGCCTGGGCCGGCGAGCAGCCCGTCGCACCGGGCCTCCTCGACACGATGGCAGACGTGACGGACCTGGAGCGGCAGACGCGTGAGCTCACACCTGCCCAGCTCACGCACGACGAGGAGGCCGTACGTCAGGCTCGCGCGGACTGCGCCGCGACCCGCGCCGAACTGTCGACAGAGCTGTGCACGGCATTGTCGGCGGAGGCACTCACCCGCGGGCGCTCTCTGCTGGACCAGCGACTTCAGACTCTGCGCCAGCGCAAAGGGACTCAGCGCGGCCAGCTGAATCTGATGCGCCACCTGAAAGGGTGGGCGATCACCACGCACGCCGTGCGCCAGCTGGAGCCGACCGCGAAGCTCTTCGACCTGGTCGTCATCGACGAGGCCAGCCAGTGCTCCATCGCGGCGGTGCTGCCGCTGCTCTTCCGCGCCCGACGGGCTTTGATCATCGGTGATCCGATGCAGCTGAGTCACATCCCCGGCATCTCACCGGAGCAGGAGCGCCAGGCCCGTGCCAAGGCGGGGCTGAGCGCGGCCTGGCTGGAGGACCGCCGGCTCGCCTACCACGTCCACTCCTCGTACCATGCCGCCGCGCAGAACGGCGAGGCCGCCCTGCTCCTCGACGAGCACTACCGCTGCCATCCGCAGATCGCCGACGTCGTCAACGGCCACTGCTACTCCGGCGCCCTGGAGATCATGACGGACGTACGCGAGCAGGTACCCGCCGTCGACCTCATGGGCACCGGGGAAACCGCTCCCGTACTGGCCTGGGCCAACGTGCCTTCCAGCGAGTCGGCGCAGGGGCCCGGCGGAAAGTCGTGGCACAACCCGTCCGAGGCCGCCGCCGTGGCCGGCATCGTGCGGGAGCTGCTGCACCACCTGCCAAGAACCGCAACCGTGGGCGTGGTCACCCCCTTCCGCGCGCAGAAGGACGCCCTGGAGCGCATGGTCGGCAGCGACCAGGTGCGGGTGGGCACGGTCCATGCCTTCCAGGGCGGCCAGCGCGACGTCATGGTCCTCAGCCCGGTGGCGACCGTCAACACGCCTGCGAGGACGGCCCACTGGGTGGCGAGCCAGGTCAACCTCTGGAACGTCGCGATCACCCGCGCGAAGTCCCAGTTGATCACCGCGGGCGACCACGGCTACTGGCAGCAGCAGACCGGCCTCCCGCACCTGCTGTCGTCCCGCTCGGCGTTGTGGAGCCGAGCACAGGCTGCCGACACACACCAGGCTCCAGTACACGAGCCCAGGCCCCGGCAGGACCCGGCCCGCAGGGACCTCGCCGATACCGTGCAGCAGTTCCTCGCCTCGCGGGGCGTCGTCGAGCTGGAACGGGACGCCATGGTCGGCGGACAGCGGATCGACCTGCTGTTCACCGCGCCCGAGGGCAACACCGCGGTACTGGTGGACACCGGACCACTGCCCGGCCGTGATCCAGCACGGCACCTGCGCTTGATGCACCAGCGAGCGGGCCTGCTCATCGGGCTGCCCTCCGGCGGCCGGGGTGCGAAGGCCGGCAGCGTCGAACGAGTTCTCCGTATCCCCGCGTGGCGCATTCTCGCGGGCCCGAACGTACTGGCGCCGCTGCTCGACTGAGTGACCGGTCGGCCGGGCACGGCTGACCGGACATCCGACCTGGGGAGGGGCAGTCGTGACGAGCACCATGAAGACCGAAGAGGTCCTGCACAGCCTCCAGCGACAGGTGACCGTACCCGTCCATTCCACGCGAGAGCTGGTGGGCAAGGTCGAGGAAGCCGCCGCCGACAAGGAACGTGAGCGCCACGAGACGTTCCAGAAGCGGCAGGAGGAGGGCAAGACCAAACCGGGCGACACCTACGAACCGCTGCGCCGCAAGCCGGGACTGCGCCCGCTCCCCAGCCAGGAACTCGGCGTGACGGTACGGCTGACGTTCTGGGACATACTGCACCACCTCGGCCGCGGCCTCGCCCTGTCCCAGCGCGGCGCATCGCGTGGACTGGCCGAGCACTGGGGCAGCCTCAAGTACTGCCAAGCGCTCGTGGCGGACGCCGAAACCTATCTGAGGCTGTCCGAAGAGGGCGAACGGATCGCCATGTACTACAAGGCGCTGCAATCCGAGGAGCTGGGACAAGCCTTCGCTCTAGCCGTCAGCGAGCAGATCCTCACCCGCCGCTATCCCGACCACAGCGTCTCCATCGTCCGCGCCGACACCGCGCTGCGCGCCGGCTGGACGTTGACCAGCCGGGACAAAGCGAAAACGAAGACCGTCGGCTACCACTACCGCCCGCAGTTCTTCGCCGAAGTCTGGAAACCAGGCGAGCCCTCACGCGTCTTCCCGATCGCCTGCAAGGGCAACCACAGCGACCGGCAAAAGGCATATGAGCAACTCGCCTCAGCAGCAGTCCATGCCGACGGCGTGCACATCGGAGCCTGGAACGAAACTCCGGCCCTGCTGTTCAGCACGGAAATCTCCCTGACCGACCCGCTCACCGTCCACGCCCTGCACGCCGACGGCCCCGGCGGCTGGCTCCCCATCCCGGAAGGCACACCCACCGCAAACATCGGCCTCCCTCTGGAGAACGAGAACCCGAGCATAGGCATCCTGAAACCAGGCAAGGGCAAGGACCCCGACACCTCCGAGCCCGGATGCCAAGTCGGTCCCGATCCCAAGTACTACGAGTGGTTCCAGCGCGCCCTGGCCCGAGTCGGGGCCGCCGGACTCACGGCCTTCGCCGGCGACGGCGAATCCACCGCCGCACTGCTCAACACACGGCAGGGCAGGGAGTTCTTCCAAGGCTTTGCCCACGCCTCGGCTGGCAGTGTCCAAGACGCGCGCTACACCCTGCTGGTGGAGGAATTCGAGGGCACGGACCATGTCTTCCGGCTCAACGGCGAACGGGTCCAGGCGTTCTCAGGCGTAGCCAAAGACATACTCGATGCCCTCGTCACCAGGAAATTCGGCAATCGACATGCCGATGTCGCCGCCTATCGACAGCGAGTACACGAGTGGAAAGCCAAGCGCCACGGGACGTTCTGGGATCACAAGTGGGGCGGCGTGGTCTCGATCAGCCCAGACGGCACGGTGCTGGCAATGCGGCAGATACCACCGTTCGACGACGAGTGATCCGCACGGTCCGGAGAGCAGAGACCACTTCGAAGCGAAGCAACCTAGCGCCGGATCGCCGGTTAGCCCAACCGGCGATCCCGCGCATCATTGATGGTCCATCGCAGGTGCGATTTCGAGCTGGGCGGCCTGCACATCGGCATTGACCTCGGCGCGCGATGGGGCTCGACCACTTTGAAAGGGACTGAAGAATCCACAATGCACAGCCAGAGCAACGAGCTGCAAGGCGCCAAGTACAGCCCCGCGCGTATCCGCGCCACCTGGGACGGAACGGGGAGTGTGGCGGACGCCTCCAGGGCGCTGGGGTTCTCGCGGGCGAAGGGCTACGACCTCGTGCGCCGGGGGGAGTTCCCATGCCGCGTGCTGCGCGTCGGCCGTACGACACGCGTCGTCACTGCGTCCTTGCTCCGCGTTCTTGAAAGCGGAGAGCCGGAGTACAACAGAACCCAGGCCAGCCCCTGCACGCGATCATAGACCGCTGCGCACAGAAGCCCCGCCGGAGCCTCGGCGGGGCTTCGTCGTCTCACGGTGATCCGTGAGAGGAAGAGGCCCCATCGAATGCTCCCGTAGAGCCTCTTCCTCTCACCCGCGCTCTCACAAGCGTCTCACCAACAGCGTCGACGTACCTGGACCACAAGAACCTGACCTGCGAAAACGCTCCCGATCTAGACCACTTGGACGACACAAGACGCTTCTGACAACCTGTGCCATGTAGTACCGAGGGACGGCCCCAAGATTAGGACTGGGGCGTCTTGTGGCCCGTCAAAGCGGTATTGCAGGCTGTTCATCGGTGTCTCACTCACCCGCCTGAGCCTCTCATCTGTCACGGACGCCCCTATAACGGGGGGTCGGTGGAGACCGTCCGGACCAGGTTGAAGACCTCGCGGGCGGCATATCGCTTGAGGCAACGGATGATCTCACGACGGGATTTGCCTCCTGCGGCAAGGTGCTCATGACACCGGTCACCGACGCCGCGGGCCTCACCTTCGCCCGTCTGGAGGACAGCACGGGCCACCACTTCGTCGTGTTCTCCGCACCCGCCCCGTGACGGTCCCGCGCGCAGCGGGCCGCCCCGCCGTGCGCCGTCCCCGGCGGACCGGCTCTCCGAGATACCGCGCGTCATCCGTCGACGGACCGGCCCTCTGACAGATCCCGGGCCGTTCCCCCAGCACAGTCCAGCACTGTCGAGAACCCACGCGTCAGCACCCGGAAGGTTCCCGACTGTCCAGCGCCATCGGCGAGGACATCCCCGTCCGCGTCTACGGCGGCCCCACCGCCCTCATCGAGCACGGCGGTCTCCGGTTCATCACCGACCTGGCATCCGACGCGCCGGGCGAGTAACCCAAGCCCCTCGGTGGCGCCCGCATGGACTTCGCCTTCGAAGGCGTAACGCGCTCCCTCGACAGCGCCTTGGCTCCGAGGCCGCCAGGATCCTCGGCGCACGCCGGGTCATGCCCGCTCACTACGACAGCTGGGCCCACTTCAAGGAGGGGCGCAAGGAGATCGAAGCCGCGGTCTGCGAGGCCGGCCTCGCAGACCGCCTCGACTCGCCCGCCAGGCCACCGCGCAGCCGTCGATACACCGTCGGCAGTGCACTGCGCCGGGGCCGGGGGGGGGCACGACCCACCCCGAGAACCCCGACCGGACGCCCCCCAAAGAGAGGAGCTTAAGCGGCAGG
>NZ_JARAXF010000017.1:53108-227133 GCF_033793745.1 Streptomyces sp. ME19-01-6
CCCCCCCTCTGGCCACCGCCCGGCGCCGGGGGGGGCGGGGGGGGGGGCCGGCCCCCCCCCCCCCCCCCCCCCCCCCCGCCCCGGCGCCCGATCAGAAGGGGCAGATTCATGCGCAGGATGACCGACCAGCAGTGGCGTGCCTTCGTCTCCGCGGGCACCCGCACCGGCAAGCTGTCCACCACCCGGGCCGACGGCAGCCCGCACGTCACGCCGGTGTGGTTCCTGCTCGACGGGGACCATGTGGTGTTCAACACGGAGAAGGACGGACGGGGTCAAGGGCCGCATCCTGGCCCGGGACGGCCGGTTCGCTCTGTGCGTGGACCAGGACCAGCCTCCCTACGCCTTCGTCATGCTCCAGGGCCGCGCCGAGATCTCCGTGGACCCCGACGAGACGCTGCAGTGGTCCGGGCGCCTCGGCGCCCGTTACATGGGTGAGGACCGTGCCGAGGAGTACGCCGCCCGCAACGGCGGCCCGGGAAACCTCCTCGTCCTCGCCCACATCGAGAAGGCCATCGCCTTTGCCGGCATCGCCGATTGATCCTGCCGGCGCGGAGCAGCAGGCTCACCTCGATGCCGGAGCCCGTTCGGCCTGCTCCTTCGCCCACATCTACAGCGCCTCCCCGGTCAGGGTGTGGGCGTCGGCGGGAAGATCCAGAAGGGGGGCCACGATGGACTGCTCGTAGGCCACCGCGAGGCCGGGCAGCGGCCTGCCCAGGCGGACGAACTGCCCTGCACCGGTTTACAGGCTGGTCCCGCAGTCCACGGGCGCGGCCTTCCCGTCCGGCGGTGTCCAGGCTGTCGCAGACGGCCGGCGTCGTCGGAGGCCGATGGACAGGTGGGCAACACCGCCGGTTCAACCACCAGGGCCGCCGAGCCCTGTCTAGATCGAGCCGTACGTCCCCTACGCCAACTTCTGACCTGCGCTCACCGCACGCCCGGCCGCCCTGAGCGCGCTCAGGTCGCGGCGAACCTCTCCAATTCCCGCTCGGGGAGCACGGAGCCGCTGCGTGCATCGAGTTCTGCCTCGAAGGCCTTCATGGCGTTTTCCACCACTCGTCGGCCGGCGGGTGTGAGCTCGACGAGCGAGGAGCGACGGTCGTTCGGATTGGCGCGCCGCGCGCAGTAACCGGCAGCCTCGATACGGTCGACCACCTTGCTCGTCCCGCCGACCGTGATCCCGAACTCCTCCGCCACGTCCTGGATCCGGCATCCCGAGCGCCTGGCGAGCAGCTGCATCACCTCGAACCACGTGAGCTGAAGACCGCCCGGAGGACGGAACGACCGTGAGGATCCCCCGTGACCACCATCAGCGCCACGGCGTGTTCCGTCACCTGGACGCTCCGCCGCTCGCACAGGGCTCGGCTCACCTTCGAGGACGAGAACCGCTCTGATGCCTCGGTGATGCACCAGACGGTCTACCCGGCCTCCTCCGCCGCCTTCCTCGAGGCGCGCAGGCTGGTGATCGTGGTGACGGCCAGGACGAGCACGATGAAGCCCAGCGAGAAGGGGATGCCGATCTCGGGGACGTGGACGCCCGACTCGTGAAGGGCGTGCAGCACCAGCTTCACGCCGATGAAGCCGAGGATGATCGACAGGCCGTGGGAGAGGTGGACCAGCTTCTTCAGCAGGCCGCCGATGAGGAAGTACAGCTGGCGCAGGCCCATCAGGGCGAAGGCGTTGGCGGTGAAGACGATGTACGGATCCTGGGTCAGCCCGTAGATGGCGGGAATGGAGTCCAGGGCGAACAGCACGTCGGTGGAACCGATCGCGAGCATCACGACCAGCATCGGCGTCATGACCCGCTTGCCGTTCTCCCTGATGAACAGCTTCGTGCCGTGGTAGCGGTCGGCAACCCCGAAGCGCTGCTCCGCCATCTTCAGCAGCTTGTTCTCCCAGTACTCCTCCTCGTGGTCCTGGGCGCGGGCGTCCTGGACCAGCTTCCAGGCGGTCCAGATCAGGAAGGCGCCGAAGAGGTAGAACACCCAGGAGAAAGCGGAGATGATCGCCGCGCCGGCCGCGATGAACACGGCCCGCAACACAAGAGCCATCAGGGCGCCCACCATCAGCACCCGTTGCTGGTACTGCGAGGGCACCGCGAACTTCCCCATGTCAGGACGAACACGAAGAGGTTGTCGACGCTGAGCGACTTCTCGGTGATGTACCCGGCGAACAACTCGCCCGTGGGCCCGCTCCCACCGAAGTACCACAGCCCCAGCCCGAACAGCACGGCCAGGACGACCCACACCAGCGTCCACGTTCCGGCTTCTCTGATGGACACGTCGTGCGGCTTGCGGCCGACGAAGAAGTCGCCGAGTGCTCTGGATCATCCTGCCGCGGTGGCCGCCGGGGAAGGGGTGGACACCGGGCTGGCGCCAGACGACGTCCTCGGTAAAGATGCTGCCTGCCGGGCCTTATGCTTACCGCCGGCAATAGCCGACCCAACGCAACCAATGAGGGCGTATGACGCTCCCACAATTTCCGGCCTTCGATGTCATGACGGCGACCTGCCCGTCCCGTACCTCGCTCGCCCGCATTGCCAACAAGTGGACGGCCATGGTGGTCATCGCGCTCAGTGCAGGCCCCATGCGCTTCCGCGACCTGCGCACCAGAGTCGACGGCATCAGCGCCAAGGTCCTCACCGAGACGCTCCGGGACCTGGAGCGCGACGGACTCGTCACCCGGCACGTGTACGGCGAGATCCCGCCCCGGGTCGAGTACGAGTTGACCGCATTGGGGCGCACTCTGTATGCCCCGCTTCAGGCACTGGGCCGCTGGGCCGAGGAACACTTCGCCGAGGTACTCGCGGCACGCGAGAGCTACGACGCCCGCCAGCGACCGTCACTAGTTACCGAAGGTAACGAATTGGCGATGCGTCGTGACGGTGGGCCTGACGGTACGGCGTCCTGAACTCGCTGCCGCCATGACGTCCGTTCGTCGCCGGCTGCACGACGATCACCGCGGTACTCGTGTTCAGGCGCAGCCTGCGCGGCATCGTCCAGGGGGACAGCTCCCCCAGCGTGTTCACCCCGCAGATCGTCGATCTGGTCAAACAGGGCGGATCCTGATCGTCGGCGGCGGATTCGCCGACGGCCGTGTCGGCCGCCGCGGTCCGCGCGCCCGAAGTTTGCAGGACGACTCCCGTCCGGGAAGGATGCGGACGGCCTACTGTCCCCAGAAGGCGTCCTCGGCCACCTGGTCGCCGGAGAACAGCCACATCTCGACGATCTTGCCGTCCTTCAGGCGCAGGACATCCACGCCGTCCATGCTCATGGACGCGTCCTCGCGCCGCCCGGCGAAGTGGATCGAGGCGGCCACCATGTCGCCGTTGCCCATGAGAGCGTCGATCTTGTCGATGGCGAAAGAACCCTGACTGGCCTCCATCATCCCGCCGAGCATCGCGAAGACGGCGTCGCGCCCCTTGTGCTCACCGGAAAACCGGTTGGCGCCCGGCTGATGCCAGACGACCTGCTCGTCCAGCAACTCCCCCACCTTGGCCAGGTCGCCCTGCTGCACGGCCTGGAAGTATTCACCCGCGATATCGACGTTCTTGCTGGTCATGACAACACTCCTTACGCCTCCGACGTGGAGGCAGTGCGATTGCCGTTACGGCTTGGATGCGAGGCGCGTGCGCGACTCGGGGTGGATCAATGACGCGCGGTCAGGATCGGCAGACCTGCCCCTCGGGCACTGCCCCAGCATTCGCCCTCGACCTGCTGTCCCGCCGAGAAGAGCCAGACCCTGCGATACGCGCGCTCTCGATCCGCAACTGCAGCCGGACTGCGTCGTGATCGACATCGGCGGACTGTCGGAGCCCTTCCTCAGCGACGCGATCTTCTTCGAGGAGCCGCTGGGGGTAACGGCCCCGGCGGGCAACACCTACGCCGGAATGCAGGGACAGACCATCAGCAACGGCTGGTTCTGGCACCCCTCCACCCCGACCGAGAGCCTCATGAGCAAAGCCGCGGTCCTGTCGCACCTGGCCGACCTGGAGCCGAAGTACACCTCGTTCATCCTGAACTGCCCGCCCAACCGCAACGGCCTGCTGGACACCAACATCGTCAACCGGCTCGCCGAAGTGGGCGCCGCCTGGAGCCCGAACACCTCCAGGCCACCGCTGCCCACCCAGCCGCTGCGCGCCGAGCACCCCGTCACGCCGGTCAACGCGTACGCGACCGCCTTCCGCACCGGCGAGGGGCCGCTCAACGCCATCGACGGACTGAGCGACGTCCGCTACGAGACCTGCTGGTCGACCTGGGGGCTCTCCTCGCCCCTGCCCAACGCGCTCACGATCGACCTGGGTGGTGTGTGGAGCAACGTCTCCACCCTGGAGTACCTGCCCAAGCAGTGGAACCGCAACGACTCCACCGACGGCGACATCACCTCGTACACCATCCACACCAGCACCGACGGCACGAACTTCACCCAGGTCGCCACCGGCACCTGGGCCGGGAATCGCAAGACCAAGGTGGTCGAGTGGCCCGCCCGGAACGTGGGCTTCGTCCGGATCCAGGCAAACGCGGCCACCGGCGGCTACGCCAACGTCGGCGGCATCCGGATCGGTGGCCGAACGGCCAAGCCTGGCCTTGTCTCCAGGGTCCTGCCGGGCGACGGCACCGTGTACCGGCTGGTCAACCGCAACAGCGGCAACGTCGCCGACGTCAGCGGGAACGGAACCGCCAACGGCACCAACATCCTCCAGTGGCCCTGGCTGAACCGGAACAACCAGAAGTGGATCTTCGCCTCCACCGGCGACGGCTACTACGAGATCAAGGGCGTCAGCAGCGCCAAGCTCATGGAAGTGGCCGGGCTCTCCCGCGACGACGGCGGCAATGTGGCCATCTATGCGGACTTCGGCGTCCCCCAGCAGCACTGGGCCGTCACGCCCACCGGTGGCGGGTACTACTTCCTCATCAACCGCTACAGCGGGCTCTGCCTCGGCGTGGACGAGGGCAGCACCGCCGACGGAGCCAACATCGAGCAGCAGCCGTACACGTCACAAACGCGGCAGCAATGGCAGATCGTTCTGCCCTGACCTGAAAGACTACGGAATCCTGCGTACCACGGATCGGCGACCCACCGGACTCTGCCCAGACCCGAGCCGTGCGGGCGCCCGCCCTCGGCGCCGGCCGCATCAGCGCCCTATTGATGCCGGCCCGCCCGCTCGAGCCGCCCTTGTACGACACGGTCAGCGACAGCTCCCTGCGGAGCGGCCGGAGCGAGAGTGGTCACACTTGGGACGGCGGCGAGCGACGGGGGTTGCGGCAGACCGGCCGAAAACATAGCTTGACCCGGCGATATGAAAGCCCTTGCCCTTCGCAAGGCATCGCAGCGGGACGCCGCAGCGCCATGACAGCTCCCGCACCGCACACCTCGACCGGCCCCCTCGGCACCTCACGCACCCAGGTTCCCGCATGCCCAGACGCACCCTCGCCCCTGTCCTCCTCCTACTCGGCTCGCTCGCCCTGACAGCCGCCTGCTCCACCGGCTCACCACCGGCGGACTCGGCGCCCTCCCCGGACAGCCCGTCCCGGACCGGAGGGAACGACACCGGCACCCAGGTCGACCTGACCAAGCTCAAGGGCGTGAACATCGTCAGCGACAGCAGCACCGACCGCTCCTGCCCCTGGGCCACGAGTTACCCGGACGTGCCCGGCGCCGACGCGATGACAGCCGCAATGAAGAAGCAAGTGGCGGGACGTCTCGCGGGCTTCCTCGGCGAGGACATCGGCGCCCCGCCGAGCTGCGGTGGCGCGGACGGGTCGGAGGGGCCCGAGCTGAACGTCAGCTTCTCGTTCCTTGTGGCCTCCGGTGACGTGCTGGGCGTCCGGCTGGCGACGGTGGACCGTACGTCGAACGCGGACGGCCTGGACACCAGGGCGTACTGGTACGACGGTGCCGCCAAGAAATACCGGCCGTCCCCCGGCCTCATCGCGAACAGCTCCCGGGACACCTTCGTCGCGGCTCTGAAGAAGCGCCTGGAGAAGCGGGAAGGGGTCACCCCCGACACCGTCGAGGCGGCGCTCGGCGACCAGGAGTACCGGGACGCCTACCTGGACGACATGGCCTTCACCGCCGACGGCGATCTGAAGGTGGACTTCGACCGGGGCACGGTCGGCTTCCCCCCGGCCGGCCGCATCTCCGTCACCCTCCCCAGAGCGACGGTCACCCCGTGGCTGTCCGACTTCGGCAGCCGCGCCCAGAAGCAGACCACCGACCCGGACGACAAGCTCGACCTCGGCGCCGCACACACACCCGCCCCGTCCGCCTCCGCACAGCCGGACCCGGGCGCGGACACCACGGACTGCTCCAAGGCCAAGTGCATCGCCCTGACCTTCGACGACGGGCCCGCCGCCCCCGAGACGGGAACGCTGCTCAAGTACCTCGCCCAGTACAAGGCGCGGGCGACCTTCTTCGTGGTCGGACAGAACGTCGCCGCTCACCCGGACATCGTCCGCGCCGAGATGAAGTCAGGCCACGAGGTCGCCAACCACTCCTGGAACCACCCGGTCCTCACCAACCTCACCCCCGCCCAGATCCGCTCCCAGCTGGAGCGCACCAGCGCGGCGATCAAGTCCGCCACGGGCAAGGAGCCGACGCTCTTCCGCCCGCCGTACGGCGCGATCGACGGCAAGGTCCGCGCGGCCACCAGCCTCTCCCCCGTCCTGTGGGACATGGACACCCTCGACTGGAAGACCCACGACCCGGCCAAGGTCGCCCAGACCGTCATCTCCCAAGCCGAACCCAACGACGTCGTCCTGATCCACGACATCCACCCCACCTCGGTCGCCGCCGTTCCCGAGATCCTGCGCACCCTCACCGCCCGCGGCTACCACTTCGTCACCGTCAGCCACCTGCGAGCGACCCTCTGAGCGGCCCATGAGGCAGCCTCACGTTTCCGGCCGACGTGCCCCGCAGGCTGCCTTACAGGTCGGACAGTTTGCGAACGACCTGCGTGTCCTGCGGGACGGGGACCGAATCGGCCCAGGTCGCCATGACGTCGAGAACGTCGCGCAACCCCGCGCCGAGGGGGGTGAGTTCGTACTCGACGCGCGGGGGGATCTCCGCGTAGGTGGTGCGGGTGACGATGCCGTAGGTCTCGAACTGGCGCAGTCGGCTGGTCAGGGTGTGAGGGCTGATGCCGGGCAGGGCCTGGCGCAGTTCGGTGAAGCGGTGAGGGCCTTTGAGCAGTTCGCGCACGATGAGGGTGGCCCAGGGACCGTTGAGAAGGGTGAGGAACCGGGCCACACCGCACTCGGGAAGACAGGGACTGGTCACTTTTCGACAGTAGCCCATTAGTGCAGTTGATGTAACCGGTGCATCCTGTGCACTAATAGCCGCATGACCTACGTGATCCATGGCGCCACCGGCGCCCAGGGTGCCCCTGTCGCTGCCACTCTCACTGCCGACGGCAGGTCCGTGACCGCGCTGACCCGCAACCCGGACGCCGCCGTGGACGGCGCACGCGTTGTGGCCGCGAGCTACTCCTCCGTCACCGACCTGACCGATGCCTACCGCGGCGCCGACGGGGTGTTCGTCCACCTGCCGGTGGGTGCGGAGGAGGATCGCCTGGCCTTCGCGAACAACATCCTCACGGCTGTCCGTGAAGCCCGGCCGGGCCGCGTGGTGTTCTCCACCAGCGGTTCCCCGATCGACCCGGCCACCGGCGGCGCCGCCGCCACGCTGGCCTTCGGCCTGGCGGACAGCGGGGTGTCCCATGCGGTGATCGCCCCCGAGCTGTACCTCGAAAACCTGCTCATGCCGTACGTCATCGATTCGGTCCGTGAGCGCGGCGTACTGCCCTACCCGATCCGGGCCGACTTCCCCGTCTCCTGGGTGTCCCACCTGGACATCGCCGACGTCACGCTCGCCCTGTTCGACCGCCCGGGCCTCACCGGCGTGGTCTCCGTCGGGCAGTATCCGGCGATCACCGGGCCCGACCTGGCCGCGGCGTTCGCCGCCGGGCTCGGGCGGGACGTGGTCTTCGAGACCATCAGCCCTGATGAGTTCCGCACGTCCGTGGCACCCCTGATCGGCGAAGGTCCCGCCGCAGGCGTCGCGGAGGCGTACCGCGCCATGAGCGCGATACCGGGCCGCTCGATCACGCCGGAGAACTCCGCCCAGAAGCTGCTGGATGTCACGCCCCGGACCACAACGGAATGGCTGGCGGACATGGGTCTGTGACCGGCCGGGAGGCGCCCACCACCGCACAAGCACCGATCTGACATCCGCGGGCCGACCATCAGCCGGTCGGGGCATTGCCCGCTCGGGCCACTGTGGACGAACACCAGCCGGTGCCGGGTCGGCAGGCCGACCGCGACCGTCGCGAAGCCGGGCTGGTCCGTGGTCGTGCCGACGTAGAGCGCTTCCAGGACACCGACCGTGTGCCGCGCAAGGTCGGTGTCTTGGCCTCGCGGTTCCCTGACGCCTTCCGCCTCGAACTCGAGGCTCCTCCGTCGCGGGTCAGCTACGGACCGATGCCTGGGCCACCGCCCGGCCCGTTCGCGGTGCAGCACGCCGCAACGTGTGTGACCAGCGGCGCGAGCCCGGACGCTGTCGCGGTCAGTAGGTGGCCAGGGAGATGGCGATGTAGTGCGCGGTGAAGGCTGCCACGGTCAGGGCGTGGAAGACCTCGTGGTAGCCGAACCAGCGGGGTGAGGGGTCGGGCCGCTGTAGGGCGTAGACGACCGCGCCCGCGCTGTAGAGGAGACCGCCGACAACGATCAGGACGACTACGGCTGCTCCGCCGGTGTGCAGGAAGTCGGGCAGGTAGCGCACCGGCGCCCACCCCAGGGCCAGATAACACGGGGTGTACAGCCACCGCGGAGCTCCGACCCACAGGACCCGGAACACTAGGCCGGCCAATGCTCCAGTCCATACGATCCACAGCAGCATGGACCGCTGTTCCGGCCGGAGGAGGAGCACGGCCAGGGGGGTGCAGGTGCCGGCGATGATCAGGAAGATGTTGGCGTGGTCGAGTCGTCGTAGAAGCGCCTCGCCCAGCGGCCCCCAGGTGCCGCGGTGGTAGACGGCGCTCGTTGCGAACAGCAGCCAGGCGGTGACCGAGTACACGGCGCAGGCCAGGACTGCCTGCGGAGTACGGGCCAGGCAGATGAGTACGACGCCCGCGATCAGTGCGGCGGGGACCATTCCGGCATGGAGCCAGCCACGCAATTTCGGCTTGACCGGTTCGGCCAGGTCGGCCGCCCGCTCCACCAGGGCGGCAACCGAGTGAGCCTTCTCCCCTGCATGTCCGCCTTGCGATCCGTCGGGTAGCCCGTCTTCACGGCGCTCTCCGGGCGCTGAGGCGACGTGACCGTATTCGACTCCAGCGGCGTCACGGGACACAGCTTCTCGTTCTCCCTCCGGCGACTGGGCGTCACTTACAGTAATACGGTGATACACTAATGTAGTAATGCAGTAATGCTAAAAGACCTCACTTTGGCAGCACCATGGGAGGTCGGTCCAGAACCCCAGGGCCATCGGGCCGGCTCGCCACCGCGTAAACTACAGCCCCGTTGACCCTGCCGCCGATTGGGCCTGCCCAAGCCGAGTAGATCGGCCGGCCATGGGAAAGATCAGGGTTTACGAACGGGCATCTCCGCTCGCCTACGCGCAAGGATCGCCGATGCTTCCTGAGGTCCGCCCCCACGTGTCCGCCGCCCTGGCACACCAGTTGGAACATCAATTGGGTCTGGCTTCGCGTCTCGAAGCCGATCAACTCGATGTGGAGCGCGTAGCAGGCATCGCAGTCGTCGCAGCTGCCCACTCCGACGGCTATGCGGCCACCGGCCACCTCCTCGGACTGCTGGCCGCGCTGCCTGTCCCCACCGAGGCAGGCGAACGCTTCTGGTCGGACCTGTGGAGGTCCTCGGGCACCGCGTACCTGCTACCCGCCAACATGAAGGCTCAGGTGCTGCGTTCTCTTGAAGGAGAGGGAACCGCCCTGGCCAGGCAGATCCTCTCGGCCTTCGACGAGATGACCCCGCCCCAGCGCGTAGCGGCCGGGGAGGTGATCGGTCAAGCCCTCGCCGAGTCCGACCATTTGCCTGACCTCAAGACACAGGTCATCGGCGAGTTGTGGCTCCGAGATCTCGAGCTCACCGCCTGGCGCGTTCTGCATGCGGACCGCAGATGGGACGATTCGGTTGGACGGCAAGCCTTCCTCGACGCCTGGACGGGCACCTGACCGTCTGCTGCTCCAAACTGCGCGAACAGCGGCGCGGGGCATGCGGCACCCGAACCGGACGACGCTCGAAGCAACTGAGGTCAGGAAGTTCGGGCCGAGGTCGCACCCGCCTCCGCCTCAACGGATCAGGGGCCGCGCAGCAATGGCTGCACGGCCCCTGATCCTGAGCACGCCCGGCACGAGAGCAGGCGCTTCGCCCGGTGGACGGCAAAGCCCGCACGGGCGGCGCTCACCGGACGCAGTGTGCGCGATCCCTGGGCAGGGCTGCGAGGTCAGGCCAGGTTGATGTTCTCGGCCTGCGGACCCTTCTGCCCCTGGGTGACGTCGAACGTCACGAGCTGGCCCTCCTGGAGCTCACGGAAGCCCGAGGAGTTGATCGCGGAGTAGTGCGCGAAGACATCCGGGCCGCCCCCGTCCTGGGCGATGAAGCCGAAACCCTTCTCCGCGTTGAACCACTTCACAGTTCCCGTTGCCATGTCTTATGCCCTCCAGCCGATGAACGCCTCCCACTCCATGGAAGGCAGAGGTGATCGCCCTGGTCCCTGCGGCACAGCACAGCAAAACGCCCACACCAAAGGCGCGGGGCAGGGAAAATCCGAACCACGACAGCTGACACAGAACGCTACACGCCCACACGCCACGTCACCATAGGAAACGATCACACCGCACGGCAGACCGTGCGTGCGGTGCCGGCCGACGCGGACGGGCACGCTTATCTCATGCTGCTGCGGTCGGTTTCGCTGATTCGGTGGCGCGGCGGAATTCGGCGTTGATGCGCTGGGCTTCCTCGAGCTGGTCTTCAAGGATGATGATGCGGCAGGCGGCCTCGATAGGGGTGCCGTGGTCGACGAGTTCCCGGGCGCGGGCGGCGATGCGCAGCTGGTAGCGGGAGTAGCGGCGGTGGCCGCCTGCGGAGCGGAGTGGGGTGATGAGGCGGGCTTCGCCGATGGCACGGAGGAAGCTCTGCGTGGTGCCGAGCATCTCGGCGGCCCGACCCATGGTGTAGGCGGGGTAGTCGTCGTCATCGAGACGGCCGTACGAGTCGTCTGCTGTCATTGCACCTCTCTCTGGAACACATGGAGGGGCCCTGGCACCGTACTGGCGCCAGGGCCCCGAAGGAACTGCTACACCATCTGCCGGCCCTGATACTGCACCGGCCCTCTGTTTCCGCAGACCCGACCGAGATGCTGTCGGGGGCGCGGGGATCGCGGTTGCTTGACCGGAGACCACCTCACTATCGATGTCCTGCGGTACCCGGGCTCAAGACTTCCACCCGGGCGATCCTGATGGCGCTCGGCTCCTCCGTTCTTCCCTCTTGATCAACTACTCACTACGGAAACTGCGTACTACTGGTACTGCGAACTGCTGGTGGCCTCGAACAGCGCCACTCTTCGGCAGCCAGCCCCGTCGCCCATCCTGCGTCTGCCCTGGCTTGGAACCCCGCTGCCGAACTTCCCGGCACGCGCGCCCGCAGCTGACGCCTTTACCGAGGAACCACTGACTACTGCACTGCTGCACTACTGTCCACGGCGGCCCCTGATCACCGCGGGCCGCCCGGTCCGATGGCCAGTCCCGTCACCGTCCTGCAACTGCTCTGGCTTCGGAACTCCGCCACCGCACCGTCCTGCGAACTGCAACTGTCTGTACTACTGCCCGGCAGTTCATCTCTGCCGGGCCTCGCTCGATCTCGACTACGAGAGAAACCATAACCACATCACCCTCCTATGTCTACTGTGGCTGGCATAGATTTCCGCCTGATCGAAGATGAGGTAATCCGCCTCGACCGGTCCATGGGTCCCACATGGGCATCTCATGACGGAGACCACCGGCCGGGACGGACGTTTCCATCCGTTACTCCCCCGCAGGCCGGCCGGTCACGGGCCTGGCACGAGGACTGCGCCGCCCGTGACGATCCCAGGATGATCGAGCAGCTCGTGGAAGCGTGCGCGCAGGTGCCGCGATCCGCAGGCTGACGTTCCTGCTGCCGCGTCAGTGCCCTGCCGGGGATGTGCCCCTCGTCCCGCGGCCACTCTCTCGTGCTCGCCCAGCCGACGGCATCGCAGCGGATGGGCCGCCTGGCTGACCGGCGCGGCCCGCGACGCGAGCAGACCGTCGGGCCGCCGAAACACGGGCTCAGGGCAGCGCGCCGCCATGCGTCGACTATGGTCCTCAGTCCCTGTGGCAAACTCCGTGGTCTGCCGGGTTGCCGGGTGGAGGGGCGGGGCACACGGGTTGGGTAGGCGAAGGCCGGGCATGGACGATCCAGAGACCAGGGTGACCCCGATGAACACGATGACCGTCAACGCCACAACCGTCCGTTCCACAAGCGGCGTTGCAGACGCACGCGATACGGCACGGTCCGTCCTCGAAGGTCTGCGGCAGCCGGCCCTGGCCCCCGACGTCGCGGACACAGCCAACCCTGGACGCTGCGCGCCGTCGTAACCCACCGCGCACAGAGGATTCGCCAGGCCATCCCGGCGGGGCTCTGCCGTATCACCGGCGCTCTCACGCACGTCTCACGAACAGGGTCGACGCTCCCTAGGAACCTGTGCCATGTAGTGCCAGCGACGGGCCGAAGACGAGGACCGGCCCGTCCTCGGGGCCGTCGAACCGGTATTGAAGAGTCTGCGTCTCGCTCACCGGGTCACGGTATCCGACGGTCCCGGCGGAGATCAGGCCCTGGCCCAACGGCCCCTTTTCCAGGGCTTGGTTTTCCCCCAGCTACCGCTGGGAGGTGCCCCCTCCCAGCTACCGCTGGGAGGTGCCCCCTCCCAGCTACCGCGGGGAAGTGCCCCTCCCAGCTACCGCGGGGAAGTGCCCCTCCCAGCTACCGCGGGGAAGTGCCCCCGGCCGGTGGGCGGCTACGGCGTCACGGTGGAGACGACGTACACCTTGGGGTGGCGCCGGTTGTCGAAATCGACGGTGATGTCCAACTCAGGCTGGGGTTCCTTCTGCTTGAGCACCATCCCGGCCCAGTCCTCGTCGCCGCCGATCCGCCAGCCGACCTTTCTCGCGTCGTCGGCGTCGATGGTGATCCTGCCGTCCTTCAGCTCCGCACGGTCGGTGCCGAGCCGGACCAGGAACCGGTCCAGGCCCTGGACGGAGGTGACGAACTGCACGTAGAGCGAGCTGGTCTTCCAGGAGTTGGTCTCGTAGAACGCCACGTCGTCGGAGTAGGACGGGATCCACATGTCGTAGATGCGCCGCTGGACCTTGCTGGGCCAGCCCGCGGTGAGGCCGGTCGCCGAGGCGTTTTCCTGCTTGTCCTCGCCACTGTTGCGGCTCTGGAGGGCGGAGATGACCATATAGCCCGCCGGGATCGTGATCAGCAGGAAGACCACCAGCGCCTTGAGCCAGCGGCGCGACCGGCGGCCGCCGTCGCCGGGCCGCTCCCCGGCGGCCCGGCGGCCCGGCGGCGGGGCGCCGTTGGCGGAGGCGGCGGAGGTGGTGCCGTTGGCGGAGGCGGCGGTGCCGTTGGCGGGGGCGGTGGGCGCGGCGGGGCGCTGCTCGGCGGCGGTCACTGGCGCTCTGCCTGGCCGCGCGACGCCAGCCACGGGGTGGCCCCGGCGCGCTCGTAGCGCTCCACGC
This sequence comes from Streptomyces sp. ME19-01-6, assembly GCF_033793745.1. NCBI lineage: Bacteria > Bacillati > Actinomycetota > Actinomycetes > Kitasatosporales > Streptomycetaceae > Streptomyces > Streptomyces sp. ME19-01-6. Next base: position 66,883 of record NZ_JARAXF010000017.1, read on the forward strand.
GGCGCCGGTTGGCGCGGCGGAACCGGCGGGCGACCAGCCGGGCCAGGTCGGCGGCGCCGACCATGCCCGCCTCGGGGCCCAGCTGGGCCTTGACGATACGGGCCTCCGGCCGGTAGCCGCGGCCGGTCAGGGTGCGCCGGAAGGCGTCCCGGGCCGGGCCGATCAGCAGGTCGTCGGCCGCGCTGACGCCGCCGCCGATGACGAAGCAGGAGGGGTCCAGGGCAGCCGCCAGATTGGCGATGCCGACGCCGAGCCATTGGCCGATGTCCTGCAGCAGCTCGATGCACATGGCGTCGCCGTCGCGGGCCAGCTCGGTGATCAGCGGCCCGGTGATCTCGCGGATGTTGCCGCCGACCCGGTCGATGATCCCGTACGCGACCGGGGACTCGGCCGCGGCCAGCTCGCGCGCCTCCCTGACCAGCGCGTTGCCGGAGCTGTACTGCTCCCAGCAGCCGCGGTTGCCGCAGGGGCAGCGGTGGCCGGCGGGCACCACCTGCATATGGCCGAACTCGCCCGCCACCCCGTACTTGCCGCGCTTGACCTGGCCGTCCTCCAGGATGGCGCCGCCGATGCCGGTGCCGAGGGTGATCATGACGAGGTGGTCCTCGCCGCGCCCCGCGCCGAAGCGCCACTCGGCCCACGCGGCGGCGTTGGCGTCGTTGTCGACCATCACCGGGACCGCGAGCCGCTCGGCGAGGCGGTCGCGCAGCGGCTCGTTGCGCCAGGACAGGTGCGGGGCGAACAGGACGCGGTTGCGGTCGGCGTCGACCCAGCCCGCGGCCCCGATGCCAACCGCGTGCACGTCGTGCCGGTCGGAGAGGTCGAGCACCAGCTCGGTGATGGTGTCCTCGACGACCTTGGGGCTTTTGGACTTGTCGGGCGTCTCGGTGCGCAGCTTCTCCAGGATGTTGCCGTCGGCGTCGACGACCCCGGCCATCACCTTGGTGCCGCCGATGTCGATGCCGACGGTGGGCACCCGGGGCGCGGTGAGGTGCGAGCGGCGCTCGCGGGTGCCGACAGTGCGCAGCACGGTCGCCCGGGCGGACCCCCGGTGCACTCTTTCGCGGTAAAGACTCATCGGCTCACCCCTTCAAGGCCGGGCCCGACGGGGCGGCGCAGGCGTGGAGGGTGCGGTCGCTGCGGGTGCGTGCGGACAAGAGTTCGTCGTCCCTGCGGGGGTCTCGGGAGGCCGGGGCCTCGGCGTACGTGGTCGTGGCGGGTGGGGCCCGCCGTGCGATTGTGCCTCACCCGCACCGGGCGCCGCATGGCGAGCCCCGCCCCGGGGCGGGTGATCGCGCCAGGGGCGCCCGGCGTACGCCGCGCGTTCTCAGAGCTCGCTCGTCGCGTCCCTCTTCTCGGGACGGGGCTCAGACGGGCGGGCCAGCTCGTGGCTGAGCTGTTCCAGCTCGCTGCCGCCCGCCATCTGGCGGGTCAGCTCGTCGAGCTCGATCTCCGGCTTGAGGTGGCTGCCGGCCATCGTGCCGCGCTTGAGGAGGACGAAGCGGTCGCCGACGAGGTAGGCGTGGTGCGGGTTGTGGGTGATCAGAACCACACCGAGGCCCGCGTCGCGGGCGGCCGCGACGTACTTGAGCACCACGCCGGACTGCTTGACGCCGAGCGCCGCCGTCGGCTCGTCCAGGATGAGCACCTTGGCGCCGAAGTGGACGGCGCGGGCGATGGCCACGCACTGCCGCTCGCCGCCGGAGAGGGTGCCGATGGGCTGGTCGACGTCGCGCAGGTCGATGCCCATGCGCAGCAGCGCCGCCCGCGTCGTGGAGCGCATCGTCTCCACGTCGAGCCGCTTGAGGGGGCCGCGGCCCTTCCGGGGCTCGGAGCCGAGGAAGAAGTTGCGCCACACCGGCATCAGCGGTACCACGGCGAGGTCCTGGTAGACCGTGGCGATGCCGCGGTCCAGGGCCTCGCGCGGCGAGCCGAGCCGGGCCTCTTCGCCCTCGATGGTGAGGCTGCCCGCGTCGTGCCGGTGCAGCCCCGCCATGATCTTGATGAGGGTGGACTTGCCCGCGCCGTTGTCGCCGAGGACACAGGTGATCTCCCCGGCGTGCACTTCGAGGGAGACGCCCTGCAGCGCCTTGACGTTGCCGTAACGCTTGCTGACGTCGCGCAGCTCGATCAGCGGCGTCCGGGTAGAGGTGTCTGTCGTGGTCATTTGCTGGCCTCCGCCCGCTTGCGAACCCACCAGTTGAGCATCGTGGCGAGCAGCAGCATCGCGCCGAGGAAGAACTTGAACCAGTCCGCGCTCCACTGCGCGTACACGATGCCCTTGTTCGCCATGCCGAAGATGAACGCGCCGACGGCGGCGCCGATCGCCGAGCCGTAGCCGCCGGTCAGCAGACAGCCGCCGATGACGGCCGCGATGATGTAGAGGAACTCGTTGCCGACGCCCTCGCCGGACTGGACGACGTCGTAGTTGAACAGCAGGTGCTGCCCGGAGATCCAGGCCGCGAAGGCGACCCCCATGTACAGCCCGATCTTGGTGCGCTCCACGGGCACGCCGACCGCGCGGGCCGCCTCCTTGCCGCCGCCCACCGCGAAGATCCAGTTGCCCGCGCGGGTGCGCAGCAGGATCCAGGTGGCGAGCGCGACCAGGCCGAGCCACCACAGGACGGTGACCTGCAGATCGACGTCCCCGATCGTCAGGTGCGAGGCGAAGACCTTCTGGGCTTCGGGAAAGCCCTCCATGTCGGCGATGGTCTTGGTGGAGACCGTCTCGCTGATCAGCTTGGTGAAGCCGAGGTTGCAGCCCTGGAGGATCAGGAAGGTGCCGAGCGTGATGATGAAGCTCGGCAGCCCGGTGCGCACCAGCAGAAAGCCGTTGAAGAACCCGATGGCGAGGGTGGCCAGCAGGGACACCCCGATGCCGACCCAGACGTTCGCCGTCATCTGGTACGAGAACATCGACGAGATCAGCGCGGAGGAGGTGACCATCACCCCGGTCGACAGGTCGAACTCGCCGCCGATCATCAGCAGCGCGACCGGCGTCGCCATGATCCCGATGGTGGAGGAGGCGTACAGCACCGTGCTGAAGCTCGACCACTGCAGAAAGCTGTCGGCGACGACCGAGAAGAAGACGAAGACCGCGACCGCGCCGACGATCGCGCCGAGCTCGGGGCGGCCGGCCAGGCGGCGCGGCAGCGAGCGGCGGACCATGCGCTCGTCTTTGGTCACCGGCGGCGCGTCAGCGCTCATCGGGTCCCCCGCTTGGTGTACTTGGCCAGCTCGGCGGCGTCGTCCTTGGTGATGATCTGGGGGCCGGTGAGGACCGGTTGGCCGCCGCCGAGGACATCGGCGTTGTAGTGGTAGAGCCACAGCAGGTCCACGGCCTCGTAGCCCTGCAGGTACGGCTGCTGGTCGACGGCGAAGCCGAGGGTGCCGTCCTGGAGCGACTCGGCGACCTTGGCGTTGAGGTCGAAGGTGTCGATCTCCACCTCGCTGCCCGACTGGTCCGCCGCCTTGGCGGCGGTGGCCGCGAAGGGCGCGCCGAGCGTCACCACGGTGTCGATGTCCTTGTCGGACTGGAGCCTGGCCTCGATCGAGGATTCGACGTCGGGCATGTTGGTGCCCTCGGGGTAGATCTTGTCCACCTTGCCGTCGAAGGTCTTCTCGACGCCGTCGCAGCGCTGCTCATGGCCGACGTTGCCCTGCTCGTGCAGCACGCACAGGACCTTCTTGCGGCCCCGCTTGTTGAGCTCCTCGCCGACCGCCTCGCCCGCGATGGTCTCGTCCTGGCCGATGTGGCTGAGCGCCCCGAAGGACTTGGACTCCGCCGACCCGGAATTGACGGTGATGACCGGTATGCCCGCCTTCTCCGCCTTCTTGATGACGGTCTTCATGGCATCGGGCTTGGCGAGCGTGACGATCAGCCCGTCGACCTTCTGGTCGATGTAGGTCTGGACGAGCTGGGCCTGCTCCTTGCCCTCTTCGTGGTGGGCGTAGAGGAACTTGACGTTGTCCTTGACGGCGGCCTGCTCGGCCCCGCTCTGGACGATGTCCCAGAAGGTGTCGCCGTCGCCGGAGTGGGTGACCATGGCGAAGGTCATCCTCGGGGTGTTCACCGCCGCCCGCCCCGAAGCGTTCGCCGCCCTTTCGGCCCGCTCCTCGGCGCGCTTGCCGCCCGTACTGCTGCATCCCGCCGAGGCGAACCCCAGCACCGCCGCAAGCACGGCAGCGGTCAACGCACGTGCCCCTGTCCCAACCCTGGCCACGAAGACCCAGCCCTTCTCGAAGACGTCCCGTTTCGGCGGCGTCCGGGCATGCCTGAGCGGCCCGGGCGCCGCCCAAGTATCCGTCACGGTGCACGGTCGGGGTCCAGGGGGTGTACGGCGGGGATCCGGGGGATTCAGGGGCGGTTTCTCTTCGGGCGGCCTTTCAGGGACGTACGAGCAGCTGGAACTCGAAGGAGTAGCGCGAGGCCCGGTAGGTGTGCGAGCCGAATTCGACGGCCCGGCCGGTGTCGTCGAAGGCCGTCCGCTCCATGGTCAGCAGCGGCGCCCCCTCCGGCTCGCCCAGCTGCTCGCCCTCCTCCGCGGTGGCGGCGCGGGCGCCGACCGTCTGACGGGCGCTGTGCAGGGTGATCCCGGCCGCGCGCATCAGGCGGTAAAGACCGGTCTCCGCCAACTCGGCGCTGTCCAGCTTCAGCAGGCCCGCCGGGAGGTGGTTGCACAGATGGGCCATGGGCTCGCCGTGGGCCAGGCGCAGCCGCTCGATCAGCACGACGTCGGTGCCCTCGGCGACCCCGAGGGCCGCGGCGACCTCGGCGGTCGCGGGCTCGGTGGTGTTGCGCAGGACGCGGGTGGCGGGGCGCTGGCCCGCGGTCTCCAGGTCGTCGTAGAGGCTGCTCAGCTCGAGCGGGCGCTTGACCTGGCTGTGCACCACCTGGGTGCCGACGCCGCGGCGGCGCACCAGCAGCCCCTTGTCGACCAGCGACTGGATGGCCTGGCGGACGGTGGGACGGGACAGGCCCATCCGTCCGGCCAGGTCTATCTCATTTCCGAGCAGGCTGCCCGGGGCCAGCCGCCCCTGCTCGATCGCCGCCTCGAGCTGCTGGGACAGCTGGTAGTACAGCGGGACGGGGCTGCTGCGGTCCACGCTGAACTGCAGCGGCTCCGCTGAGCCGGAGGAGTCTTCTTCCTGCATTGCCACGGGGCGAGCGTAGCCGGATGAGCACATGACGGGAAGTCGTGAAGTTCTGTTGTCCGGACAAATTACGCACAACTCATCCGAGATCGCCGATAACGCCGGCGGCGCCGCTCTTGTCACCGCTGCCGTCACCGCCACCGGTGCCTTCGGGGACGTGCAGCCAGCACAGGGCGCGGTGCCCGGGGCCCACCTCGGCCTCCGGCGGCCGGCGCGCACAGGCGTCCATGGCCAGCGGGCAGCGCGGCCGGAACCGGCAGCCGTCCCCGACCACGATCTCCCGCCGCTCGGCGTCCCGCCGCGCCCGCGCCGCGAGCCGGGCGACCCGCGCCGCGCGCGCCTCCTCCCGGTTGGTTCCGGAGCCGGTCGCGGCCGAGGCGAGCAGCTGGGTGTAGGGGTGCTTGGGGGCGAGGATCACCTCGTCGCTGGGGCCGCGCTCGACGATCTCCCCCCGGTACATCACCATCACCTCGGAGGAGAAGTGGCGCGCGGTGGCCAGGTCGTGCGTCACATACAGCAGGGCGAGACCCCGCTCGTCCTTGAGCCGGTCCAGCAGGCCCAGGATCTCCAGCCGGATCGAGACGTCCAGCATCGACACCGGCTCGTCCGCCAGCAGCACCTCGGGCCCCGGCGCGAGCGCCCGGGCGATGGCCACCCGCTGCCGCTGTCCGCCGGAGAGCTCGTGCGGGCGCTTGCGGGCCACATCGGCCGGGGGCGTCAAATTCACCGACCGCAGCAGCTCCTCCGCCTTCTGCCGTACGTCGTCCCCGCGCCGCGCCTTCCCGTTGACCAGCAGCGGCCGGTGCAGATGGTGGCCGATGGTGTGGGCCGGGTTGAGGGAGGCGAACGGGTCCTGGAAGACCATCTGGACGGCGCGCCGGTAGTCCGCGCCACGGGTGCGGCGCGCCCCGCCGAGCCGAACCGCCCCGGCGGTGGGCGTCACCAGCCGGGACAGGGCGCGTACGACGGTCGACTTGCCGCTGCCGCTCTCCCCCACCAGCGCGAGGGTGCGCCCCGACTGAAGGGCGAAGGAGACCCCCTCGACCGCCCGGAAGGGCCGCCTGCCGGGCTGTGGGAAGTCGACGGTGAGCCCGGTCACCTCCAGTGCGGTCACGGCTGGCTCCCTTCGTGCAGCCCCGCTGCCGTGGCAGCGGCATGGGCCGGGTCGTGCAGATGGCAGGCGGCGTAGCCCCCGCCGGGCAGCGGCACCGGGCGCGGGGCGACCGTGCGGCACGGCTCGAACGCCCGCTCGCAGCGGTCCGCGAACGGGCACCCGGTCAGCTCCTCGCGCAGGTCGGGGGGCGAGCCGGGGATACCGCGCAGCGCGCGCCGCTCGCCGGTCAGCTCGGGGAAGGAGCGCAGCAGCCCCTGGGTGTACGGGTGGCCCGCGCCCTCCGCGATGCGGTCGCTCGGCCCGTACTCGACGATGCCGCCCGCGTACATCACCGCCAGCCGGTCGCTGATCTCCAGCAGCAGGGACAGGTCGTGGGTGATGAAGACGACGCTGAAGCCCAGCTCCTCGCGCAGCCGCTCCACCTCGTCGAGGATCTCCCGCTGCACGACCACGTCGAGGGCGGTCGTCGGCTCGTCCATGATGACGACCTCGGGTTCCAGGGCGAGCGCCATGGCGATGACGACGCGCTGGCGCATGCCCCCGGACAGCTCGTGCGGGTAGGCGCGGACGCGGGCGGGGTCGATGCCGACCATGTCGAGGAGGGCGCGGGCGCGCTCATGGCGCTCGGGGCCGGACATGCCGGGCCGGTGCGCGCGGAAGATGTCGTCGAACTGCCGGCCGATGCGGGTCACCGGGTTGAGGGCGTTCATCGCGCTCTGGAAGACGATGGACAGCTTGTTCCAGCGGAAGGCGCGCAGCGCCTCGCCCTCCAGCGTCAGCAGGTCGCTCTCGCCGCCGTCGCGGCCGTGGAAGGTCACGGAGCCGGCGGTGAGCCGGGCGGGCGGCTGCAGGCAGCGGGCGACGGCGTACGCGAGGGTGGACTTGCCGCAGCCGGACTCGCCCGCGATGCCCAGCAGTTCGCCGCGGCGCAGTTCGAAGCTCACGTCGCGGACGGCCCGGGTCGGGCGGGCGCCGCCGTACGCCTCGTACGTGACGTCGATGTGCTCGGCGCGCAGCACGGTGTCGTCTCTCGCAACGCTCTCGTTCACGGCGCTGTCGCTCATCGCGCTTCCTTCCGCTTGCGCGGGCGGCGGGTGCGCAGCCGCGGGTCCAGGACCTCGTCGAGGCCGAAGCTGACGAGGGACAGGGCGGTGCCGAGGAGGGCGATGCACAGCCCCGGTGGGACGAACCACCACCAGGCGCCGCCGGCCAGGGCCTCCGCGTTCTGGGCGAAGTAGAGCATCGTGCCCCAGGTGAGGTAGGAGGGGTCGGCGAGGCCGAGGAAGGCCAGACCGGCCTGGGTGAGCACCGCGAAGATCACCGCGTGGATGAACTGCGAGACGATGATCGCCAGTTCGTTGGGGAGGATCTCCACGAGCACGATCCGCCACCGCTTCTCCCCGTAGACACGCGCGGCCAGGACGTAGTCGCGGGTGCGCAGCGAGAGGGTCTGGGCGCGCAGCACCCGGGCGGAGGCGGCCCAGCTGGTCAGGGCGATGACCAGGATGGTGGAGAAGACCCCGTCGCCCTTGACGTACGCGGCGACCACGATGACCAGTGGCAGTCCGGGGATGACCAGGAAGACATTGCTGATCAGGGAGATGGTCTCGTCGGCCACGCCGCCGAGGAAGCCGCCGCCGATGCCGATGACGACGGAGACGACCGTGGCGATGACGGCGGCCGCGGCGCCGATCAGAAGGGTGCCGCGGGCGGAGACGACGAGCTGGGCGAAGACGTCCTGGCCGGTCTGGGTGGTGCCGAGCCAGTGCGCCCCGGAGGGGCCCTGGCCCAGGTCGACGCTGACCGCCTCGGGGTCGTCGGCGAGCCACGGGCCGATCAGCGCGGTGAGCGCGAAGACGACGAGGACGCCGAGGCCGAGGGCCAGCCGGCGGGAGCGCAGCGCCAGGCGCAGCAGGCCGCGTCCGGCCGCGGGGCGTTCGGGGGCGATCGTGGCGGTGGGGAGGGTGGCGGTCATCGGGCCTGCCTGGTCCGGGGGTCGACGAAGCCGTACACCAGGTCCACCAGGAAGTTGGCGGCCAGCACGGCGAAGGTGATGACGAGGAAGACCGCCTGCATCAGGGGGTAGTCGGTGTTCTCGACGGCCTGGAGCAGGGTGAAGCCCATGCCGGGGTAGGAGAAGACGATCTCCATGACGAGCGAGCCGCTGACGATGAAGCCGAGCGAGATGGCGAATCCGGCGACCGAGGGCAGCACCGCGTTGCGGGCCGCGTAGCCGACCATGACGGTGCGCGGGCGCAGCCCCTTGGCCTCGGCGGCGGTGACGTAGTCCTCGGCGAGGGTGGAGACCATCATGTTGCGCATCCCGAGCATCCAGCCGCCGACCGAGCTGAGCACGATGGTGGCGGCGGGCAGCACCGCGTGTTCGACGGCGGAGGAGAGGAAGTCGCCGTTGAGCCCCATGTCCAGGGTCTCGTCGTAACCGCCGCCCAGCGGCAGCACGCCCCACACCTGGCTGAAGAGGTAGAGGAGCAGCAGCGCGAGCCAGAAGTAGGGGACGGCGGAGAGGAAGGTGGTGGAGGGGACGAGGGAGTCCAGCCAGCTGCCGCGCCGCCAGCCGGCGAGGGTGCCGAGGGTGAGGCCGAGGACGAAGCTGATCAGGGTGGCGGCGCCGACGAGGACGAGCGTCCAGGGCAGGGCGTCGCTGAGGACATCGGTGACGGGGCTGGGGAAATAGGTGACCGAGAGCCCGAAGTCCAGGTGGACCACGGAGCCCAGATAGTCCCAGTACTGGGTCAGGATGTTGCCGTGGCTCAGGCCGAGCATGCTGGCCAGGGCCTCTTCCTGGCCCGGCTGTACGGGCCCGGACTGCGCCATCCGGGCCAGCATCAGCTGCACCGGGTCGCCGGGGATGAGCCGGGGCAGGAAGAAGTTGACGGTGACCGCCATCCAGGCGGCGACGGCGTAGAAGCCGAGCTTTCTCAGGACGTAGCGCACGCTGCCGCGCCCTTACTTACCGGATTTACCACTGGCGGGCTTGATACGGGCGGCCACCCAGCCGCCGTCCGGGTCGAGCCAGATGGAGGCGGCCGCGTAGAGGTTGTCCTCGGTGGGATATCCGGTGACGCGGTTGCCGTTGAACTCCTGCTCGTTCTGGGCGTAGAAGAGCGGGATGGCCGGCATGTCCTTGATAAATTCCTGCTGGATCTTGTAGTACCAGGGCTTCTGCTTCTTCGGGTCCTTGGTGGAGGCGATCTCGTCCAGGGCCTTGTCGACAGTGGGGTTGGAGTAGCGGCCGAAATTGCCGACGTTGGTGGATTCACCGATCTTCGGCGGAATGGTGCTGTCCAGCAGCTGGGCGTAGTAGGCGCGCGGGTCGGGGGTGTAGCCGCTGTTGTCCAGCAGCATCTCGAACTGGCCGCGGGCACGGTTGTTGGACCACTGCGCGTAGGACTCGGCCTTGACGACGAGTTCGATCCCGGCCTTCTTCAGCTGCTGCTTGGCCAGCTGGGCGACGCTGACGTAGTCGGTCCAGCCGGAGACCAGCTCGACGGTCACGGACAGCTTCTTGCCGTTCTTCTCCCACATGCCGCCCGACTTGGTGTACCCGGAGGCGGTCAGATACTGGTCGACCTTGCCCTGACCGGTCTCGATCACGGCGTCCTTCAGGGACGGGTCGAGCACCGACTCGTAGTTGGGGAGCAGCAGCGCCATGGGGTTGGCGACGGGCGCCTGGCCGTCGTACACGCTCCTGTTCATGAACTCGCGGTCGAGGGCGGCGCTGATCGCCTTGCGCACATTGACGTCGGCCGTCGGGCCCTGCTTGGCGTTGGGCATGAAGAACGTCGTCGCCAGGGGGATGTTGACGAGTTCGAAGTTCTTGTCCTTGGCGAGATAGTTCTTCTTGATGTCGGGGATGAAACCGCCGCCCCAGTCGATCTGCCCGGAGGTGACCGCGGCCGTGACGGCGCTGTTTCCGGTGAAGGACCGGTACCGCATGACCTTGAAGTGCGGAAGCCCCTTGAAGTAATAGTCGTCGCGGGCGACCAGATCCATGGTCATGCCCTTGACGGATTTCACCTTCCACGGGCCGGTGCCCACCGGGTTGGTGTTGAGCGTGGTCGCTCGCTCCTTGACCGGGATCTTCGACCAGATGTGCTTGGGCAGCATCTTCATCTTGCCGAGGATGAAGTATTCCTTGGTGTAAACGGACTTGGAGAACTTGATCAGCGCCGTGTCCTTGCTCTCGGCGCTCGCCGAGACGATGGGAAGGGCGTACTGATTCTGCGCCTTGTTCTCCTTCGCCATCTGGAAGGTCCAGGCGACGTCCTCGGCCGTGAACGGCTTTCCGTCGTTCCAGGTGGCATTGGTGCGCACCGTGACCCGGAGCGTCTTGCCCCCGTCCGCCCAGGTGTACTTGGTGGCCAGCCACGGCTCGATCTCCCCGGCCTTCGCCGCGTTCATGTGGAACAGCGGCTCGTAGATCATCCCGTGGGTCGCCTGGAGGGGCTGCGGGGCGAACGGGTTGAAGTTGCGGACGAAGTTGCCCGTGGATCCCGTGGCAACGGTCAGCACTCCGCCCGAGCCGGCGTTGTTGCTCTTGCCCCCGCCGCAGGCGGCGAGTGTGACGGTGAGCGTGAGCGCGGCCCCGGCGGCGAGCGCGCGGCGCGGACCGGCCGTTGTCCTCGAGATCATGGGTTCCCCTCGCTGTGCGGGTCGAAGCGGTGCGGGTCGAGCCGTGCGGGCCGTACTGTGCAGGCCGAACCATGCGGGTTCAAAGGGCGAATGCCGGACGTGGTCCGCGCACCCCGGCGCCGCGAAATTAAGGGCCCCGGAGGAGGGTGTCAAGAGGAGTGACACGGCACCCTCGCTGAACCGCGCTAGTCGAACCCGTCGAACTTCCAGGTCCCGGCCCAGAACCGCAGCACAGAGCCGGAGTTGAATGATCAAGACCGTCGGGCGGGGATGCGTACGAACCTTGTCCGAAGTGTTGACACTAAACCGGTAAAGCCGTTCACTGCTTGCTGCGCGGCACCGCCCGTCCGCACCGGGCCGCATCCCTGACTGCCCCCTGCCTGAGGGAGAGTTCGCAGATGCAGCGCACGTCCGCACGGCTGACCGTCGGCGACCACCCCGTCATCTGGCTCGGCGCCAACTACTGGTCACGCACCGGCGGCCCGCTGATGTGGCGCTCGTACGACCCGGATGTGGTCGACGCTGAGCTGCGCGTGCTGCGCGACCACGGGCTGAACATGACCCGGTCGTTCTTCTACTGGCCGGACTTCATGCCCGACCCCGACCGCCTCGACGAAGAGATGTGCGCGCGCTACGCCGACTTCCTCGACCGCCACCAGGCGCTCGGCATGACCACCGTCCCCACCTTCCTCGTCGGCCATATGTCCGGCGAGAACTGGGACCCGTCCTGGCGCGGCGACCGCGACCTGTACAGCGATGTGTGGCTGGTCTCCCGCCAGGCCTGGTTCGCCCGCGAGACGGTGCGCCGCTTCGCCGGCCACCCCGCGGTGGCCGGCTGGCTGGTCTCCAACGAGATGCCGATCTACGGCCGCCGGCCCGGTGTGCGGTCCGACGCCGTGCCCGCGGAGCGCGAGGCGGTCGCGGCCTGGGCCCAGATCGTCGTCGACGCCGTACGGGCCGGCGGCGGCACCCAGCCCGTCTCGCTCGGCGACGGCGCCTGGGGCCTGGAGAACTCCGGCCACGACAACGGCTTCCGGCTCCAGGACACCGCCGACCTGTGCGACTTCCTCGGCCCGCACGTCTACCGCATGGAGAACGACCCGGTCCGGCAGCACTACGCCGCCGCCTGGGTGTGCGAGCTGACCGGCACCTTCCAGCGCCCGGTCGTACTGGAGGAGTTCGGCGTCAGCTCCGACTTCGCCTCGGGCCCCGGCGCCGCCCGCTACTACCGGCAGACCCTGCACAACAGCCTGCTGGCCGGGGCGACCGGCTGGGTCGCCTGGAACAACACCGACTACGACAACCTGAGCGAGCAGCCCCCCTACCGCCACCACGCCTTCGAGATGCACTTCGGCCTCACCGACACCGCCGGCACCCCCAAGCCGCAACTGCGCGAACTGCGCGCCTTCTCCGAGGTGCTGAGCGCGGTGGACTTCTCCCGCTGCCACCGTGCCGACACCGACACGGCCCTGCTGGTCTCCTCCTACCTCGACACCCTCTACCCCTTCACCCGCGCCGAGGACCGCTCCTACGTCCAGCAGACCGGCCGCCAGGCCTGGGTGGCCGCCCGACTCGCCGACGCCCCGGCGGCGGTGGTGCGCGAAAGCGGCGGCGCGCTGCCCGCAGACGTACGGCTGTGGCTGGTCCCCTCCACCAAACAGCTCCTCTCCCCCACCTGGTACGAGCTGGAGCGCCGGGCCCGGGACGGCGCCACCGTCTACGTCTCGTACTCCCCCGGCGCCCACGACGAGCAGCGCGGCCCCTGGTACGCCCATCTCAACGAGCTCTTCGGCGTCCGCCACCAGCTGGAGTACGGCCTGGTCGACCCGATCGAGGACGACGAGGTGACCTTCACCCTCACCCGCGCCTTCGGCACCCTCCCCGAAGGCGCCCGGCTCACCTTCCGCGCCGCGGGCACGGAGAACAGCCGCGTCTTCCTCCCCGTCGAACCCGACGGCGCGCAGGTCCTCGCGGTCGACGGCCACGGCCGCCCCGCGCTGCTGCTGCGCGAGACCGGCGAGGGCTGCGTGGTCTTCTGCACCTACCCGATCGAACACATGGCGGCCGTCACCCCCCGCGTCAACCCCGAGGCCACCAGCACGCTGTACGACGCCCTCGCCGCCCACGCCGGCGTCCGCCGCCCGGTCACCACCTCCGACCCCCGGGTCGCCGTGGACCGCCTGGTCCACGAGGACGGCCGGGTCTTCGTCTGGCTGGTCAGCCAGGCCGGCGAGGAGCTGTCCGTGAAGCCGGCGGTGGCCGACGGCAGGCTCACCACCTTGGACGGCTCCCCGGCGGACACGGTGATCCTGGCGCCGTACGGGGTGCGGGTGCTGCGGCTGCACAGCTGAAACCGGCAGGGCCGCCTGGCCGCGCAGCCACGGCGAGGGGCGGCGGCGCGGCCCCGCGCTGATCGGGACATGCGGCGCTTCGAGCGGCCCCGCCGGCCGGGGCGTCACCGAGGAACATCCCCGCCACCGCAAGCCGACTCCGAACTGCCGCCCTAAAGTCCAAGGCCGTGAAGTTACGGGTCGGGCGTGGTTGTCGCGAGGGCCGTGATCTGCGGGTTCGCGGGACGCGAGAAGCGGAGCCCCGGCAGAACTGGCAGTCGACCAAGACAAGCCGTTCAAGGACCGGAGGCTCCGCTGTCCGGACAGTCTGCCATCACGCGCGTCGCCACGGCGGCCGAAGGGCACGCATCTATACCTGCACCGCGTGCGGAGCCGTCTCCCCCAGGGACAAGAACTCCGCCCGCGTCATGCTCATCCGGGCAGGTCTGAACCCGGCCGGTGCCGAGGGCGTAAGACTCGACCGCACGCAGTGCGGCCAAGCAGCCTGAGCCACAAATCCCCCGTCAGGGGGAGCAGTCAATTCATCCACTCCTGCTCGTACTTGGCGTACGTGCCGTCGTGCGTGGCCAGGTGCACCCACTGGTCGACGTACTCCTTGAACTGCCCGTCGCCGCGCGGCAGGGCATACGCCTTCTCCGAGAAGGAGAAGGGCTTGTCGGGGTGGACGGCGCACAGCTCCGGGTGGATCTTCGCCTGGTAACGGGTCTCGCTGGCATCGGTCATCATCACATCGGCGCGGCCCGCGATGATCTCGTCGAAGATGGTGGTGTTGTCCGGGTGGACGGTGAGGGTGGCCCGCTTGATGTGGTCCCGGGCGAACTGCTCATTGGTGCCGCCCGGGTTGACGATCACCCGCACGCCCGGCTGGTCGATGTCCTCCAGCGTCTGGTACTTCTGCTCGTCCTCGCACCGCACCACCGGGGTCTTGCCGTCGGTCAGATACGGCTCGCTGAAGTACGCCTTACGGGCCCGGGCCAGGGTCACCGACACCCCGCCCATACCGACGTCACAGCGCCCGGCGGCCAGGTCGTCGACCAGCTTGGCCCAGGTCGTGGCCACGAAGGCGGGCTTGGCGTCCAGGCTCTTGGCCAGGTCGCGGGCCATGTTGATGTCGACGCCGGTGTAGTCGCCGGTCTTCGGGTCGCGGTAAGTGAAGGGGCGATAGTCGCCCGTGGTGCACACGCGCAACACGCCGCGCTCGGGCACCCGGTCCAGCAGGGTGCCGCGCTGGTGCTTGACCGCGGCCGCGGAGGCGGGCGCGGAGGCGGGACCGGCGGCCAGGGCGGAGCCGGCGGCGGTGGCGGCCAGCACGGCGGCCAGGGCGGACAGCGTGACGGAACGTCGCATGGCGACTCCTTCGCACAGGCCGCGGCGAGCGGCACGGGGACGGCGCACACAGGGCGCGTGATCACAGCGCGCTCAGGGTGGCAGAAGAGACCGCCAGGCGGAACCCATTGATCACCTGCTGAAACGCCACCCCGGCCCACGCCGCGTCAGCGGCGTCGGCCGGGGCGGCGTCAGGGGGCCTCGGCCGGGGCGACGTCCTGCAGCCGGGCGAGGAGCTCGGCGGCGCGCTTGGCGACCACGTCCCGGTCGCCTTCCGACAGCGCCGAGCCCATCCCGCAGGCGACCGCTCCGGCGGCGATCCAGTCCGGGGCGTCGGCGACGGTCACCCCGCCGGTGGGCAGCAGGGCGGCCTGCGGCAGCGCGGCCCGTACGTCCTTGACCCAGCGGGGGCTGTGGGCGGAGGCCGGGAACAGCTTGAGGGCGTCCGCGCCCAGCTCCAGCGCGCGCACCATCTCGGTGGGCGTGGCGACGCCGGGGAAGACCGGCAGACCGTAGCGGTGGCCGGTGCGGATCACCTCCGGGTCCAGGCTCGGGGAGACCAGGAAGCGGGCACCCGCGTCGACCGCCATCCAGGCTGAGGCGGCGTCCAGCACCGTGCCCGCGCCGATCACCGCCTCGTCACCGACCTCACGGACCAGGGTGGTGATGGCCTCCAGAGCGAAGGGGGTGGTCAGCGATAACTCCACGGTGGTGAGGCCGGCGGAGAGCAGGGTGTCCGCCGCCGCGGTCGCTTGGTCATAGCTGTCGCTGCGGATGATGGCGAAGACCCGCTGTGCGAGCGCGGCCTTGGTGATCTCCCAGCGGTACACGGCAATTCGCCGCCTTTCCTCTCAGAAGGGTCTCCTGGAGATGCCGCCCCGTAATGCCTCCGGGATATGCGGCCTTTCGCTGTGCGCTTGTCGGTGTGGGGGGAGCATGGCGTGCGGGGCGCTGTGGGGGTGAGGCCCGGTCAATGGCGGTGCGCGGTGGGCGGTATCGGCCTCTCGGTGCGTCGGTGCGGGGAGGGACAGGGCGCGGGCTCAGCGGTGGACGGAGTCGACGCCGTCGGCGAACGCGGCCAGGGCCCGCTCGCGCCCCGCCGCGGTGGGCAGCCCGTCCGTGTCGGTCGCGGTCTGGACGACCAGCGCGGCGACGCAGGCGGCCTCGGCGAGCGCCCGGGGCCCAGCCAGCCCGCGCAGCCGCCCCGACAGATACCCCGCGGCGAAGGCGTCTCCGGCGCCCACGGGGTCGGTGACCGGCACCGGATAGGGTGGCTGGTCCCAGCGGCCGTCCGCCGTCACGGCGGTCGCCGAGCGATCGGCACGCTTGATGACGACGGTGTGCGCCCGGCCGTCCAGCAGCTCCGCCGCGGCCTCGTCGGCGGATCTGGCGGTCAGCAGCTCCAGCTCGTCCTCGCCCGCGAGGACGAGATCGGCCTCGCGCAGCAGCCGCCCGGTCGTCTGGGCCCACTGCGCCGCGCCGCCCAGCTTGCGCCGCACATTCGGATCGAAGGAGACCTCTGCCCCGGCGGCACGGGCCAGCTCGACGAGCCGGTCGGTGGCGGCCGCCGCGGTCGGCGACAGCATCGGGGTGATCCCGGAGAGATGCAGCAGCCGGGCGCCCCCGATAGCCTCGGCCGGTATGTGCTCGGGCGCGAGCCGGGAGCCGGCCGAGCCGGAGCGGTAGTACTGCACGTCGATGGCGCGGTGCGGATGGCTGTCGCGCAGCAGCAGCCCGGTCGGGCCGTGCTCGTCCACCCCGGCGAATGCCACATCCACGCCGTCGGCCCGCAGCTCGCGCAGCACGGCCTGGCCGGCCGGATCCGCGCCCACGCGGCCCAGCCAGCGGACGCGGTGGCCGAGCCGGGCCAGGCCCATGGCCACATTGGACTCCGCTCCGGCGACCGAGCGGCGGAAGTGCACGGCCAGCTCCAGGGGAACCCCGGGCTCGGCGAGCAATAACAGCATCGCCTCACCGCATGTGACCACTTCAGGGCCGCTCGCCACCGGTGCCTCCCCTTGCTCCCCGCACGTCCCCTTCTCCTGGAAACGCTACCGGGCGGCACCGACAGAGACCCCCGCGGGGTTCAGGACAGTTCTTGGACCGTCAAAACCCTTCGTACGCGATGCCGTTCCGGCCGATGTGCGGAAGCGGACGCACAACGCGGCGGCCGCTGCCTGCGAGCAGGCAGCGGCCGCTGTGCGGGGGGTGGCGGTCTTCGGTGGTCAGCAGCTGTGGTCCACCAGGTCGAACGAGGCGTAGTGGTCGGCGGTGTAGTAGTCCTCGTCCGTCTTCTTCCCGGTGACGATGCGGCGCGCGCCGCGGGTGTCCGAGCCGGGGGTCTTGACGGTGTACTCGTGGTAGTAGCCGCTGGACTGGGCCGGAAGGATGCCCTCCCGGTTCTGGAAGACGGTCCCGTCCTGGGGGTACGGGAAGGGGCCGCCGGACTCGATCAGGTCGAGCGTGTCATGGGCCTGCGACGGCAGGTCGGAGTAGCAGATGTTGCCGACGGCCGCGATCTGGAGGACCGACGAGGCGGTCTGGGGCGCGAGGGGGGTGGCCGTGGCGGACGCGACGGCCGAACCGCCGATGAGAAGGCTCGACGCGAGGGCGCCGAGCACACCGATGCGGGCGATCCGTGGGGGGATTCTCATGCCTCACAGCATGACGCGCGTAGACCCTGACATGTCAATGCCAAGTCGCAGGAGTTTCCCCGGACTTCACAGAACCCGCGCGAAGCGCCGGGAGAAGTGATGAAGACGTGATGCCCGCGCCACCTTCGACATTTGCCTCAGAGGCAAAACTTTTGCCCGAGAGGCGAAAGCTGGCTATACCGGAGACATGACCCCGTCCCCCGAGGGGCCCGCCGACGGGCCCCCCGCCGAGCTGCCCTCCGTCGCCCCCCGCCTGCGCGACCTGCGGCGCCGCAGCGGACTGACGCTCGAAGCCGCCGCCCGGCTGGCCGGGCTCTCACCCGCGCATCTGTCCCGCCTGGAGACCGCCCGGCGCCAGCCGTCGCTCCCCATGCTGCTGGCCTTGGCCCGTACCTACGGCACCACGGTATCCGACCTCCTCGGCGAGGTCTCGCCGGAGCGGGACCCCATCCTGCGGGCCGACCGGATGGCGGCCTCGCCGGCGGACGGCTGGACGTACTGGCGGGCCGGCAGCCCCGGCCGGGCCATGCAGGCGCTGCGGGTGCGCGTACCGGCGGGGCCCGGCCCGCAGGAGGACCTGGTGCGGGTCCATCCGGGCGAGGAGTGGCTGTACGTCACCCAGGGGCGGCTGCGGCTGACCCTGGGCGAGACCGCCCACGTGCTCGGCGTCGGCGACGCGGCCCACTTCGACTCGCTGACCCCGCACCGCATAGCCGCCGCCTCGCCCGGCGGCACGGATCTGCTGTTCGTCCACACACTGCTGCAGAGCGGCACGGCCGAGCTGTGCCTCGGCGACGCGGTCCGCGGAGGGAGACACCGGGCACCATGAAAGACCCGACAGACGCCGATTACACCCTGGACCCCACGACGACAAGCGGCGCGGCGACGAGCGGCGCAACGCACGGGACCATGCCGGACGGCGAGGCCATGCGGGAGGAGGACCGGGCGCCGATGGGGCTCTCCATCCGCGTCTTCATCTACCTCGTCGGCGTCCACTTCATCGCCGCGTTCCTCTTCCTGCTGTTCTATCTGGCCGGGGCGAAATAGCCGCCCCAACGCAACCCCCGTCACCCCGCGTGGGTGGAGAACAGCCCGCCCGTCGGGCCCTGCTTGTCGCCGCCCTGCGCCTTCTTCAGCGCGTTCGCCAAGCCCTCCATGGTCAGTGACTGAAGGATCACCCGACCATCGCCCTCCAGCGTGGCCAGGGACAGGCCCTCACCGCCGAACACGGCGTTCATCAGGCCCTGGCGGTTGAGCCCGCCGATGCGCTGGACGCCGTACTGGATGCCCTCCTCGAAGGCCACGATGCAGCCCGTGTCGACCTCGATCCGGCCGCCGAAGTCGGCGGGGTTGAGGTCGATGAAGTTGCCCGCGCCGCAGATGATCACCGTGCCGCGCCCAGTGAACTTCTCCAGGATGAACCGTTCCTAGGGACTGAGCGGGAGTGAGTCCTGGTGCCAGGACTCGTGCTCAGCCGTGTGCCCCGAACGGTTGTGGGCACACTGGTCCCCCGCTTTCGCTCCGCATCCGGCGCCGGAGGATCGTGTCCGTGGTCCGGGGATGCGGGGGCGGGATTCCTCACACCCCGGAGCGCCTGATGCGGCCTGGACACTCCGATGCCCCACAGCATCGCTCCGGTGCTGTGGGGGCGGTTGCGTCCGTCGCCTAATCGGGCACCCCAGGGCGCGCCGTCCGATGGCCACGGCGGCTGAGTCGTGGCGGGTGGTCTTGCGAGTCTTGGTGGTCAGGGGCTTCTGCCAGTGCTGGGCGCCCCAGCGGGAGGTGTAGGCGGGATCGACGGCCACGACGGTGATGCCGAGCTCGGCGGCCATGGAGACCAGTCGGCTGCGCAGTCTGCTGACGGGCATGCCGGAGATCAGTTTGCGGAAGCGCTTGCGCCGCCCGTGTTTCTCGCGGGTCGTCTCCGCCTGGAAGTCGAGGTCTTCGATCGCGATGGCCAGGTGGTGGCGCCGGGCCCAGTGGAGGAGGCGGATGAGGGCGTGCCGCACTTGCGCGTCCCGGTGCGGTGCGCTCCCGGTGAGGTCGTAGTCGAACCTGCGGGGGTTGCCGACGGGGTTGCCGTGGGCGTCCAGGCGCCAGGCGGCCAGATGGTCGGCGTTCATGTCCACGCCGACCAGGCCGCCGGCCCGGGCCGCCTCCAGCGGCACCGTCTTCACCGGTGGGGTCTGCCAGGAGGCGGTCAGGTACCAGCGGCCACGGTCCACGTCGTAGTGGATGCGGTACGCCACGGCACGGTTCGCCGCGACACGGTCCGCCCACTGCTCGCCCCGGTGCCCAAAGCGAACCCGGCAGGCCAGCACGTACCGGCCGTGGGATGCGTTCGCCAGCGCGGCCAGTGGCGCCGGAAGCCTGATGCTCACCTCACCGTCCGGGGTGATGCGGATCGTCTCGTTTCCGTACCGCTTTCCCGACTCGCCGTCGGCCTGGAGGAACCAGCGCTCGGCCTCCCACCGCACCCGCCACTGCGTCTCGGTCAGCCGGGCGGCCTCAAGGTTATGCCGGTTGCGCAGCAGCTTCCTGCCACCGCGCACCACCCGCACCCGCCCGGCCGCACGGTCGGCCCGCTCCCGCTCCAGCCGGTCCTCGAGCAGGCGCAGACGCCGGGACTTGGCAAACCACTCTGACCGGGAACGGTAACCACCCGGCGCCCCCTTGGAACCCCTCGACCCCACCGGCAACGACAGCCGGGACACGATCACGCCAATGGCTGCCTGGAGGCTTTGGATATACGCGAGCTGACCACGCCGGGCCAGCGCCCACTGGTCATGCGAGGCCTTGGTCATACTGCCCGCCCAGCGCGAGGAGGAATCTGGCGTCAACACCCGCTTGCGCTGCGCCCACCGGTGGCTGTCGTGATCCAGCCCTGCCGCGCAACGCGCCTTCAGGTCCCGGGAGGCCAGGGAACCGAGCAGCCCGCCGACCAGGCGCAGGACCCTCTCGTCCGGCCCGGTCAGGCCCTTGAGACTGGTGCGAATCGCCACCCCGGTCGGCCCGGGCACCTCGAACGGCGCCGCCACCTCGCGCAGCTGGCCCACCCCCACCCCCGCCCGGCCCGAAGACCCCGTCAGCACACCCAACGAGCGCCCCCCATAAAGGTCACGCATTCGACACAAGAACTCCCATTCCCTTCATTTCCAAGTCCCGTCACACGGTCGTCGACGCTCACTCATGCACACCAAAACGCACCCAAGCGCTGTCAATCGGCAGCAGCTCACAACCCCTCGCCGCCGCTGCGCCCCGTCCTGCCGCCCTGGAAGGCGATGCCGAACTCCACGGTCGACTCGGCCGCCACGAAGGCGTCCTTCTCCGCGAACCAGGCACGACCGCCCTCCAGCTCCAGCGCGCGCATCTCCCCGGGCAGCACGCCCGCGAAGCCGACGGTGCCCTCACCGCCGGTCGAGGTGAAGTACTGGAAGGCGAGCGACTCCCCCGCCAGCGCCCGCTGGCCCACCTGCATGGCGGTGCCCATGGCCTGGCGCAGCATGCCGCCCATACCGCCGCCCCCGCCGCCCCCGCCGCCCCCAGGAGTCTGACCACTATTGGGCCCAGCCCCGGAGCCGGACCCGGGCCCGGACAGCCGGGTCTCCATCGTCACGTTCGACGTCTTGAACAGGAACTTTCCAGCCTCGCAGTAGACGGTCTGGCCGGGCTGGAGGCTGCAGACCGCCATCTGCATGGCGTTGCCGACGATCTCTTGGCGCAAGGTCACAGCAGGACTCCTCGGTACGGACATGGCGGATATATCGCAAAGTAATAGGGGAATCGCCTGGTCAACGTTAAACCCGAGGCCCTGGGTTCCATCGCCGGGCACAATCCCGGTTATGGACTGGACCTGGCTGGGGCCGCCCCTCGACGTACGCCCCCTCTTCCCCCGCGACCGCCGCGCCCTGCTCGACCTGCTCACCACTCTGGACGTCGCCGACTGGCGACGCCCCACCGCCTGCCCCGGGTGGGAGGTGCACGACGTGGTCGCCCACCTCCTCCACGACCACTTCCGGCGGCTGTCCGGCGGCCGCGACGGGCACCCGGGGCCGCCGTTCGGCCCCGGCGAGACGCTGCCGCAGTTCATCACCCGGTCCAACGAGGACTTCGTCCGTACCTCCCGGCAGCTCAGCCCACGGCTGCTGACCGATCTGCTGGCCACGCTCGGCCCGCAGCTCGACGACTTCTGGGCGGGCCTGGACCCCGCCGCGCCCGCCGGCCTCGACGTGTCCTGGGCGGCCCCCGGGACGCCCGCCCCGAACTGGCTGGACACCGCCCGCGAGTACACCGAGTTCTGGGTCCATCAGCAGCAGATCCGCGACGCCGTGAACCGGCCGGGCGCCACCGAACCCGAGCTGCTGCACCCGGTGCTCAACACCTTCCTGCGCGCCCTCCCGTACACCCTGCGCGACCTCCCGGCCCAGGACGGAGCGGCGGTACGGGTCCGGGTGCCCGGCCCGGCCGGCGGGACCTGGACGGCGGTACGCGAGGGCGCCCGCTGGGCGCTCCGCACCCCCGCCACCCCGGACGACCGCCCCACCACCCAGGCCACCGCCGAGGTCGAGGTCGACGCGGACGTGCTGTGGCGGCTGGCCACGCGCGGGATCACCCCGACGGACGCGCGGCATCGGGCCACCGTGCGCGGGGACGAGCAGCTGGCGCGGGCCGTGCTGACCCTCGTCGCGATCGTCCGCGAGCCCGACCCGGACCCCAACTCGCGCATCGCTCACAGGGTCCCGACGTCGTGAGCGGTGCCGGTGGCGACGGCCTGGAGCTTGTCCGGGTTGGCCACGTTGTGGATGGCGGCGATACGGCCGTCGGAGTCGACATCGAAGGTGACGGTGGCGACCACGCGGCCCGGCCCGCTGAACACCACGCCCAGCCCGCCGTTGATCTCGACGAGCTCGGCGTTCATGTCGGCGGGCTCGATGCCCTGGTAGGTGACGGAGCCGATGGCGGCGAACCAGGCGGCCACCGTGGAGGCACCCACCACCGGACGCAGGGCCTGACGGACCTTGCCGCCGCCGTCGGTCCACAGGGTGACATCCGGGGACAGCAGCTCCATCAGGGCGTTGACATCACCACCGGTCGCGGCGGCGAAGAACCGCTCGGTGACCTCGCGCTGCCGCGCCCGGTCCGCCGTGAAGCGCGGCCGCCGGGCCCGTACATGCTCACGGGCACGGTGCGCGGCCTGCCGCACCGCGGCTTCGGAACGCTCCACCGCCTCCGCGATCTCGGCATGGCTGAAGTCGAAGACCTCCCGCAGCACGAACACCGCGCGCTCCAGCGGGCTCAGCGTCTCCAGCACCACCAGCATGGCCATCGACACCGACTCGGCGTCCGCGACGGTCTCGGCGGTGTCGCCGATGGTGAGGATGGGCTCCGGAAGCCACGGCCCCACATACGTCTCACGCTTGTGCCGGGTGGAGCGCAGCCGCGCCAGCGCGACATTCGACACGATCCGCGTCAGGTACGCCTTGGGGTCGGCCACCTGCGAGCGGTCGGCGGCTGACCACTTGATCCAGGCGTCCTGGACCGCGTCCTCGGCATCGGCCGCGGTGCCGAGGACGCGGTAGGCCACGGAGAACAGCAGATTGCGGTGCTGATTGAACATCTGCTGATCCAGGTGAGACGGGTCGGTCACCGCGTCCCCCGGACGCGGGTGAAGCGGCCGCCGCGGGGCCAGAACGCGCCCGAGGCGGGCATCTTCTTCATACGGCCGTACGTCGGCCAGGGCGAAGCAGTCACCGTCTCCTTATACCTGGCTGCCAGGCGACCGGTCAGATACATCCGCCGGGGGCTGTCGTCGGGGTGGGTGAACTGCACGACGGCATCGTCGCGGCCCAGGCTCACCGGCGTGTGGTAGTAGCCGAAGCGGAACGGTTTCGGCTGCTTGCCCTTCAACTCACGGACGATCGACAGCGCGGCGTGCACACCGGTCGGCATGCCGCCCTGACAGGTGCCGTGCATCACGCCGTAGCCCTGGCGGATCGCCGCCGCGTCACCCACGGCGTACACCTCGGGGTGCGACACCGACCGCAGCGTGGCATCGGTGACGATCCGGCCGTACTCGTCGACGGTCAGCCCGGCGGCCGCCGCCAGCGGCGACACCCGCGTACCGCTCGTCCACACCACCACATCGGCGGCGACACTCTCCCCGCCCGCCAGTTCGACCGCGTGGGGCAGCACCTTCACGACCTCGGCCCCGCTGCGCACCTGGACGCCCAGGCGCTGAAGCGCCGACCGCAGATACGCCTTGGCCTTCGGATTCATGGCCGCACCGGGTTCACCCCGGCCCAGCAGCACGACATTCAACTCCGGGTGCCGCTCGGCGATCTCCGCGGCCGACTCCACACCGGTCAGCCCGCTGCCACCGACCACCACCGTGCCATCGCCGAGCCGCGCCAGCCGCTCGGCCAGCACCTCGGCGTCCTGGGCGCTGTTCAGGGTATAGGCGTGGTCCTCGACACCCGGCACCGCCACCGTGTCCGCCACGCTGCCCAACCCGTGCACCAGCGTGTCGTAGTGCAGCACCCGGTCGTCGTCGATCCGCACGGTCTGCGCGCCGGCGTCCACCGCCGTCACCCAACCGCGCACGAACCGCGCCCCCGTCCCCTCCAGCACCTCCGGGATGCTCAGCTCGGCAAGCCGCTGTCCGGTCGCCGTCATATGCAGCCGCAGCCGCTCGGTGAACCGCTCCTGCGCATTCACCACGGTCACCCGCACATCCCCGCGCCCCTTGACCCGAGCCCCGAGCTGAACCGCCGCGGCCATGCCCGCGTACCCTGCCCCCAGGACCACCACGCGGTGTGTGATCGCCCCACCGGCTTCGTGCTGTGCGCTCATCGTTCCGCCTTCCTCCACTTGCCGCTGACGACCACCAGATGCAAGCTGCCCGCCCGTCCGTGACATGAGGTTGATGTGACGCGCGACACGGTGCCGACAGCGAGTGGGGCGGCGGGCGTCACGGCGTACGTCCCTCCTGGCGGGCGCGGCGCATGGCCGCGAAACGTGCTCCACCGCGACGATCAACGGCTCCCTGGTCGTCACTTGGCAGCGGGCGCAGACGTGGGAGGTCACTGCGTTTCCTCCTCGTCCAGCTCGGCGATCAGAGCCAGGGTTGCGCCCGACGCAGCAGGGGGACATCGGCCAGATAGGAGTCGGCGCCGACGAGGACGCGCCAATATATGCCTGGCCAGGGGCAGTTGGACTGCTGGGAAGCCGGCCTGACCGGATCCCGCGCGAGCGAGGCCGGCCTCGCGCTGAGGAACTGGGCCAGGCATTGAGGTCACCATTTAACTTGACAACCCGGGGGAAGCCAACGTGGGACAACGCGAGCGCCTGAGTCGGATCGCCGCAAGGCGCAGGGTTGAACAACAACGAGCAGCGAATCGCTCTCGCTGGGTTGACTGGGCCCAAGTCGCCGCAGTCGCCCTGGCGGGAATAGGCCTCGTTCTCGGTGGGTATAGCGGGATTCTGCAGTATCGCGCCACCCAAGATCAGCTCAGGCAGAGCGAAGAGGCAAGGAAACGCGAGAGGGAGCAGCTGGCCTCTCTCTTCGAAGTACGTCTCGGCTCCAAGGAGAAGGGGGCCGACGTCATCATGACCAACTACTCCAGGCATTCGTTTCACTTCGTGACGACTTTGCTGACAACCCCCGATGGGAGGAAGTGGGTGGTGCAGGCCACGAGCGTGGGCCCCTGCACAACGAAGAAAATTCCGCTGGAGAAACTAAAGAAATGGAATTCCGAGTTCAATCTAGAGTATGCGGGCAAGGTTGAGGACGGATGGGAGGCCGCAATACGCATGCAGCGCGCCTTCTTCTACGACTACGGAGGCCGGACCTGGGAGGTCGTTCCCCTCCGATCAGTCCCAAGAAGCGCCATTGATCGGGCAATCGACACTGGCGGTTATCAATGGGTGACCCTCGAAGGAGCGGTGATGGATGGTCTGACCAAGGACGCACCGATTCCTGACTGTTCAGGATCAGCCGGATAGGCCCGGATGAGCCGCAGGGAACGACAACCTGGTGCGTTCGCACACCTGACACGGGACAGTCCGGGAAGATGTCGATGCGGACATGTGTGACGGGACAGCAGACTCGGTTCGGCGAGCCGGTAACGGCGACGTCACTGCCGGGCCGCTGACCGGCCATATGCCCGCCGCGTGGGTCGACCGCCAGTTCCAGGCGGGTCGGGTGCTGCTCCTGGTCGACGGTCTTGACGAACTCGTCGCGAGCGAACGGCGCAAGGTCCGCGACTGGCTCCGGCTGCTGCTCAGCGCCTACCCCGACACCCGCGCCGTGGTGACCACCCGCCCGACCGCCGCGAGCGGCGACTGGCTGCGGTCGGAGGGCTTCGCCCCGGTCGGTCTTGAACGGATGACGCCCGCCGACCTGCGCGCCTTCGTCCAGCAGTGGCACCAGGCCGTACAGCTGCACTCCGGCGAGGCGCCCTGCGCACCGGAAGAGCTCCCCCACTACGAGCGGGCGCTCGTGGCGAGCCTCCAGGACCGCCCCCATCTGCTGGCGCTCGCCGCGAACCCGCTCCTGGCCGCCCTGCTGTGCGCGCTGCACCTGGGGCGGCGCAGCCGGCTGCCGCGAAACCGCATGGAGCTGTACCGCATCGCGCTGGAGCTGCTGGTGCAGCGCCGCGACGCGGAGCGCGGGGTGCCGAGCGCCCTGGACGTACGGCTGAGTCTCACGGACAAGCTGTGTCTGCTGCGCGATCTGGCCTGGCGGCTGTCGGACAACAACCGCAGCGAGATCGCCCGGGAGAAGGCGCTCGACCACGTAGCGGCCAAGCTGGGGTCGATGCGCCATCTGGACGTCGAGGGCGGGCAGGCCCTGGACCATCTGGTGACCCGCTCGGGAGTGCTGCGCGCCCCCGCCGACGACCGCATCGACTTTCTGCACCGCAGCTTCCAGGAGTACCTGGCCGCCGAGGAGGCGGCGGAGGAGGACCGCATCGGCAACCTGATCGAGCGGGCTCATCTGGACACCTGGCGGGAGACCATCATCATGGCCGCGGGGCACGCCAACCGCGGCCAGCGGGAGGAGCTGATCACCGGCATCCTCGACCGCGCGGCGGCCGAACGCCGTCATGCGCGTGGGCTGCGGCTGTTGGCTGCTTCCTGCCTGGAGACGATGGAGTCGGTGCCCGTCGGGCTCGCCGAACGGCTGGACGTCAACCTCGGCGTGCTGGTGCCGCCTCGGCGGCGGAGCGACGCGGAGTCATTGGCGGCCGTGGGGGATCCGGTGCTGGGCAGGCTGCCGCGTTCGCTCGACGGTCTGACGGAGGCTGCGGCGAGAGCGGCGGTACGTACTGCGGCCCTTATCGGCGGAGGGTCAGCGCTTGACTTGCTGTGCGGTTACGCCGAGGACGGGCGTGCCGGGGTACACGAGCAACTCGCTCAGTCCTGGCACTATTTCGACCCTGATGAGTATGCCCGGCGTGTGCTGCACGAGCTTCCGCTCGAAGACATCCCCGTCGCCCTCTCCCATCCCAGCCAGTGGTCGGCAGCCACACGGCTGCGGTCCGCGCGGCAATTTGCGATCAACTATCCGTTCACCTCCGGCCTCGCGGCGCTGAAGGAACTTCCTCGGCTCTCCTGGCTGCGGATCCGCCGGTTCAGGGGCGGGAACGATCTCAGCCCGCTGGCCGACCAGCCCGAGCTGGAGGATCTCTTGGTCAACGGAAACGGCCCCTTGAGGGGAGCCGAGGCGCTGGGTGGACTCACTCGTCTACGGCAGCTGTACCTCGCTTACTGGTCGTCCCTGCCCCCGCTCGACCGGATCCCACTGCCACGGTCGCTGTCCATCCTGGGGCTGGGAGACCTCCCGGCCAACCCTCATCTAGGGTTCCTCGACCGTCTGCCTCAGCTCACCTACGCCTCCCTGGACGGTTCGGGGAGCCCTCGCGGTCTCATGGACTCGGCCGTCATCGCCGGCCTCGAGCAATTGCGACTGGGCGGATTTGATCTGACCGAGCAGCTTCACACCCTGCCTGCCATCGGTCTCCACACGCACAACCTGATGTTCTTTGACTGCGCCCTCCCCACCGACCTCAGCCCCTTGAACGCGATCCCTTCACTCACCACGGTGTTCTTCGGCGCGTGCCACGGCCCTTACCCCGGTCCGCTGGACCTCTCCTCGCTGGCGGGCCGCCCGGCCCATCCCCGCCTCACCGTCCAGGTAGGCAGGACGCAGGTCGTCACGGGCGCCGACCAGCTCGGGCCGGGTATACGGCTCCGCTACCTGTGAGCCCCGCGCAGCTCCCCGTACCGCGCCGCGAGCCGCTCCGCGCCCGCCTCCGTCAGCGTGCCGTGCAGCCGCAGGCGGGCGACGCCGCCGTCCGGGAAGACGTCGATGCGGACGTGGGTGGCGGGCGGGGCCGTGTCGAGCGGGAAGCGGTGGACGGTGTCGGGCTGGAGGCGGGTGCGGGGCAGGAGTTGGGTCCAGCCGGGGGCCGTGTGGTCGGCCGGGTCGGCGCCGGAGGTGGCGTCGAGGATGTAGAGGGCCGCCCATCCCGGCGCGTTGCCCTTGTAGCAGCCGGTGTCGATCTCGACGGCCCGGATCCGGGCCTGTTCGGTGAGCCGGTAGCGGACCCAGTCGTGGCCCTGGTCGCGGCGGCGGCGGGTCTCCCAGCCCTCGTCCATTTTGCGGGAGCGGCCGGGCTGGATGGAGTTGGCGGGCGGGGAGTAGAAGCGGTCGGAGGCGTCCTCGGCCGCGCCGCCGTTCTCCAGGGCGGCCAGGTCGAAGGTGCCGAGCGCGGTGAGCCAGCCGGGGTCGGGGACGACCTCGCCGTGGACGCGGAGACGGGCGATCCCGCCGTCGGGGTGCTGCTTGAGCCTGAGGTGGGTGAAGCGGCGTGTCACCGTGACCGCGAAGCCGTTGGCCGCGTGGCCGCCCACGGGGGTGCGGGGGACGAGTTCCGTCCAGTCCACCTCATCGGCGAGCAGGGCCTCGGGGGACGGGGTGCCCTCCAGTGACGTCGCCTCGACGCTGACCGACTGCGGGTAGTTGCCGCGGAAGTGGGCGGTGTCGACGACGAGGCCGTGGATGACGCCGGGCGCGCCGAGGCGGATCAGGGCCCAG
The DNA here is from genome assembly GCF_033793745.1 of Streptomyces sp. ME19-01-6. Classification (NCBI taxonomy): domain Bacteria; kingdom Bacillati; phylum Actinomycetota; class Actinomycetes; order Kitasatosporales; family Streptomycetaceae; genus Streptomyces; species Streptomyces sp. ME19-01-6. Next base: position 95,233 of record NZ_JARAXF010000017.1, read on the forward strand.
TCGTGGTCGTCGTCGGCGGGGTGCGGGTGCTCGGCCGAGGCGCCGCGCCGCCTGCGTGTTTCCCAGCCGTCCATGATCTTGCCCTTGTGGCCGAAGGCCGCGGGGTCGAAGTGCGGGGCCTCGGGCCGCAGCAGGTTCTCGCGCTCGGCGAAGAACTCGTCGTTGGCCGCGATGACGCTTCCGCCGAGCCGCCGGTCGGCCAGGTCCGCGAGGTGGGTGAAGGGGAGGTCCGCGGTGCGGTAGTCGGCGTACGGGTCGCCGCCGCCGTACGGGCTCGCGTCGCCGGTGAAGCGGGGGATCGGCGCGGTCATGCGGTGTGGTGCCTTTCCAGGAGTCGGCCTGTGGGTCCGGTGGGGTCGGTCGGTGCGGTGGGTTCCGTTGGGGCGCCGTGGTCGGCGATCTTCCGGCCGCGCAGCCAGGTGGACCGTACGACGCCGTACAGGGTCTTCCCCGCGTAGGCGGTGACCTGATTGCGGTGGTGGAGCGCGGCGGGGTCGACGGTGAAGGTTTCCTCGGGCGCGAGCACGGCGAAGTCGGCGTCGCGGCCGGGCTCGATGGCGCCCTTGTGTGTGAGGCCGACCAGCGCGGCGGGGGCGGTGGACATCCAGCGCGCGAGATCCGGGAGCGTGCGGCCGCGCCGCCGCGCCTCGGTCCAGACGGCTGGGAGGCCGAGTTGGAGGGAGGAGATGCCGCCCCAGGCCTGCCCGAAGTCGCCGACCTTGAGGTCCGCGGTGCACGGCGAGTGGTCGGAGACGACGCAGTCGATGATGCCGTCGGCCAGGCCCTGCCACAGCGCGTCCTGGTTGGCGGCTTCGCGGATGGGCGGGCAGCACTTGAACTCGGTGGCGCCGTCGGGGACTTCTTCGGCGGTCAGGGTGAGGAAGTGCGGGCAGGTCTCCACCGTGACCTCGATGCCCTCGCTCCGGGCGGCGGCGATCAGCGGGAGCGCTTCGGCGGAGGACAGATGCAGGATGTGCACGCGGGCGGCGTGGATCCGCGCGAGTTCGATCAGGCCCGCGATGGCCCGGTTCTCGGCCTCGCGCGGGCGCGAGGCGAGGAAGTCGGCGTAGCGCGGGCCGTTGGGGCCCGGGGCCCGGTCGATCAGCTGGGGGTCCTCGGCGTGGACGATGAGCAGGCCGCCGAAGCCCGCGATCTCGTCGAGCGCCGCGTCGAGTTCGGCGGGGGCGAGCTGGGGGAACTCGTCCACGCCTGAGTGGAGCAGAAAGCATTTGAAGCCGAGGACGCCGGCGTCGTGCAGCGGCTTCAGGTCCCGTAGGTTGCCGGGGACGGCGCCGCCCCAGAAGCCGATGTCGACATGGGCCGCGGCGCGGGCGGTGGCGCGCTTGATCTCCAGCGCCGGGACAGTGGTGGTCGGCGGGACGCTGTTGAGCGGCATGTCGACGAGGGTGGTGACCCCGCCGGCCGCGGCAGCGCGGGTGGCGGACGCGAACCCCTCCCACTCGGCGCGGCCCGGGTCGTTCACGTGGACGTGGGTGTCGACGAGGCCGGGGAGGAGTACGTCGTCCCCGAAGTCCTCCAGGCGGGCCGCGGGCGGGACGGCCGTGTCGTACGGCAGGACGGCCGAGATCCTTCCGTCGGCCGTGGAGACGGCGACCGATGCCGCGCGCATCCCCTCCGGGGTCACCACACGGGTCGAGCGCACCACCAGGTCCGTATCCGCGTCTGACACCCGCGCCCTCCGTTTCTCGGCAGATTCTCGGCAGACTCGTCCAGCTCTTCCAGAGCAGAACGATTCTTCCGCGAAGCGGAAACATATTTCTGTTGCAGGAGTCTTCACTGCGCCGCCTGCCGGGTCAAGACCCACCGACCGTGGCTCCGGCACAAGACGATCGTCCATAGAATGGAAGGCGATTTTCGGAGCGCAGAACCTGGCCGGCCGGGGGCGGGTAGGCTGCCCGTTGGCCGGTCGGCCGGGGCGAATCAGCCGCGCGAGGGCCGGCCTCACCCGCCGCGAAAGGAACTGTCGACGTGCCGTCCGCCGAGCCCAAGACCGCCGCTGCCAACTCTGGCGGCGTCCAGTCCCTCGAGCGCGCCTTCGATCTGCTCGAGCGGATGGCGGATGCCGGGGGCGAGGTCGGGCTGAGCGAGCTCTCCGGCAGCAGCGGGCTTCCGCTGCCCACCATCCACCGCCTGATGCGCACCCTGGTCGCCTGCGGCTACGTACGCCAGCAGCCGAACCGCCGCTACGCGCTGGGCCCCCGGCTGATCCGGCTCGGCGAGAGCGCCTCCCGGCTGCTGGGCACCTGGGCCCGGCCATACCTGGCGCGGTTGGTGGAGGAGACCGGCGAGACCGCGAACATGGCGCTGCTGGACGGCGACGAGGTGGTCTACGTCGCGCAGGTGCCCTCGCGCCACTCGATGCGGATGTTCACCGAGGTCGGGCGGCGGGTGCTGCCCCATACGACCGGCGTGGGCAAGGCGCTGCTCGCGGACACGCCCGCCGACGAGGTGCGCGCGCTGCTGGGCCGGACCGGCATGCCGGCCGCCACCCAGAAGACGATCACCTCGCCGGACGTCTTCCTGGAGGCCCTGGGGCGGGTGCGCGAGCTGGGTTACGCGGTGGACGACAACGAGCAGGAGATGGGCGTGCGCTGCCTCGCGGTGGCCGTGCCCGACTCCCCCACGGCGGCCGCCATCTCGATCTCGGGCCCGGCCGGGCGGGTGACGGACGAGGCCACGGAGGACATCGTGCCGATCCTCAAGGAGGTCGCGGCGCAGCTGTCCACCGCGCTCGCCAGCACGGGATCCGCTTGATCGCTCCGGGATCTGCCCGGGATCTGCTTGACGGTCTGGGATCCGCTTGACCGTCTGGGCTCCGGCTGACCGTCTGGGCCCCGCCCGACGGTACGGGCCGGGGCGCCGGTGCCGCACCGAGCCGTACCGGCGTCCCGTCCCCGCATCCGGTCCCCACATTCCGTCCCGGTCCGTCAGTCCCTCCCCCCTGCCCGCGGCACATCGCCGCACAGGTCGATCGCCGCACGGACCCCCCTCAGCGCCGGCGCCAGTGCGCTCACCGAGCCCAGCGCGCCCGCGATGAGCAGCAGCGCACGGCGCAGCCGGGGCACCTCGGGCACTCCCTCGCGCGCCATGGCGTCCAGCGCGGCGAGTTCGTCGTCCGCTATGGCCCGGTCCGGCAAGTCGGCCGGGTGGGCGGCGAGTTCGCGCCGCAGCCGGGCGACGGCCCGGCGCAGCTCGGTCGCTCTGGGATCCTCCTCGGTGCCGGCCACTCGCCTGTCCTCCACGACCGCGGCGCCCTCCACTGACCAGGCGCCCGGTGTCACCCGGCGCCTCACCTGATCGTCGGACATCACTGCCTTGCTCGCCCTCGCGCCCCTTTGCACGAAGCCTGCCCCCTTCTCCCCATGACCCCTGGACGCGTCGATCGGACGCGAGAGGCCGCGGATCAGTTAACGCCACTCTGTGCGCGACACGCCATACGGAGAGCGAAAATCAGACCGGGTGCGACGGGGAGAACAAGAGGCGGATCGCGAAAGGATAAGCGGTAGGCAATGCCAACAGATCACACATCGCACGATAAATCGCAGGTCGCCGGGTTGCTGCTGGCCGCCGGCGGGGGCAGGCGGCTGGGCGGGCGGCCGAAGGCGCTGCTGGTCCACCGGGGCAGACCGCTGGTGGAGCACGCGGCGCGGGCGCTGCGGGAAGGCGGCTGCGGCCCGGTGCACATCGTCCTGGGCGCGGCCGCCGAGACCGTACGGGCCAGGGCCGAGCTCTCCGGGTACACGCTGGTCGACAACCCGGACTGGGCCGAGGGCATGGGTTCCTCACTGCGGGCCGGCCTCGCCTCGCTGGCCGGTACGGGGGCGGGGGCGGCGCTGGTGATGCTGGTGGACCAGCCGGGGATCGGGGCCGCGGCGGTGGCCCGGGTGGCGGCGGCGTACGACTCGCCGTCGTGCCTGGTCGCGGCGGTGTACGGCGGGCGGCGGGGCCATCCTGTGCTGTTCGGCGCCGAGCGGTGGGCGGATGTCGCGGCGAGTGCGGTGGGCGATCGCGGGGCACGCGCCTATCTGAAGGCGCATCAGCCGGGGCTCACGCTTGTCGACTGCTCCGACATCGCCCGGCCCGACGACATCGACACCGCGGAGGACCTGAAGCGGCTGGAGTGAGCGGCGGCCGGAGTGAGCCCAACAGAACGTTGAAGTTCCGCCATGAGGAAATTAGTATCCACTTGACAGAAGTCAGAAGCCCACCGTGTTTCGCCGTGTGTCGCCCGAGGAGTGACCGCCCATGTCCGCACCAGCACCGTCCCCGCTGGCCATCGTCGACGCCGAGCCGCTCGAGCGGCAGGGAGAGGTGCTGACCGACTCGGCCCTGGCCTTCCTGGCCGAGCTGCACCAGCGCTTCACCCCGCGCCGCGACGAGCTCCTCGCCCGCCGCGCCGAGCGCCGCGCCGAGATCGCCCGAACCGGCACCCTTGACTTCCTCGCGGAGACCGCGCACATCCGCGAGGACCCCGACTGGCGCGTCGCGCCCGCCCCGGCCGCGCTCGACGACCGCCGGGTGGAGATCACCGGCCCCACCGACCGCAAGATGACCATCAACGCCCTTAACTCGGGCGCCAGGGTCTGGCTCGCCGACTTCGAGGACGCCTCCGCGCCGACCTGGGAGAACGTCGTCCTCGGCCAGCTCAACCTCAGCGACGCCTACGAGCGGCGCATCGACTTCGCCACCCCCGAGGGCAAGGCGTACGCGCTGCGCCCCGCCGAAGAGCTCGCCACCGTCGTCGCCCGGCCGCGCGGCTGGCACCTGGACGAGCGCCATCTGCGGGCCGGCGACCGCGCCGTGCCCGGCGCCCTCGTCGACTTCGGGCTCTACTTCTTCCACAACGCCCAGCGCCTGCTCGACCAGGGCAAGGGCCCGTACTTCTACCTGCCCAAGACCGAGTCGCACCTCGAAGCCCGCCTCTGGAACGACATCTTCGTCTTCGCCCAGGACTACCTCGGCATCCCCCAGGGGACCATCCGCGCCACCGTGCTCATCGAGACCATCACCGCCGCGTACGAGATGGAGGAGATCCTCTACGAGCTGCGCGACCACGCCTCCGGGCTGAACGCGGGGCGCTGGGACTACCTCTTCTCCATCGTCAAGAACTTCCGTGACGCCGGGCCCGGCTTCGTCCTCCCCGACCGCAACGCCGTCACCATGACCGCCCCCTTCATGCGTGCCTACACCGAGCTGCTGGTCCGCACCTGCCACAAGCGCGGCGCCCACGCGATCGGCGGCATGGCGGCCTTCATCCCCTCCCGCCGCGACCCCGAGGTCAACTCCGTCGCGTTCGACAAGGTCAGGGCCGACAAGGACCGCGAGGCGAACGACGGCTTCGACGGCTCCTGGGTCGCCCACCCCGACCTGGTCCCGATCGCCCGCGCCTCGTTCGACGCGGTGCTCGGCGACAAGCCGCACCAGAAGGACCGGCTGCGCGAGGACGTCCAGGTCACGGCGGCCGAACTGATCAACGTCGCTTCCCTGGACGCCAAGCCCACCTCGGCGGGCCTGCGCAACGCGGTCCAGGTCGGCATCCGCTACATCGAGGCCTGGCTGCGGGGCCTGGGCGCGGTCGCCATCTTCAACCTCATGGAGGACGCCGCCACGGCCGAGATCTCCCGCTCTCAGATCTGGCAGTGGATCAACGCGGGTGTCGTCTTCGAGGACGGCGAGAAGGCGACGGCCGGTCTGGTCCGCGCCATCGCGGCGGAGGAGCTGGCGGCGATCCGCGAGGAGGCCGGGGCGGAGGCGTTCGCGGCGGGCAACTGGCAGCAGGCCCACGATCTGCTGCTCAAGGTCGCGCTGGACGAGGACTACGCGGAGTTCCTGACGCTGCCGGCGTACGAACTGCTGCGCTGAGCCGGGGCCGCGCAGCGGGCGATGTGCCCCACCCGTCGGGGTCGGGGCACATCGCCCTGCGGCGTCATACGTCGCAGTGGGCAGGCGGGAGCTCGCCGTCGTCGCCCGCGATGGTCACCTCCGCGGTGCCGTCGCCACCCTCCGCGAACGCCGCCGTGCAGACCAGCTGGCGCACGGCGGTCTTTCCGAGCCGCCGCACCGCGATCGGGACACGGACCAACACCTGATCCGTGCCCGACTTCATCCCCAGCTGCCCCACCGCCCGGGGCAGCTCCGTGTGGAGCCCGGCCGCGCGCACCTTCGCGCTCGGGCCGGCGAACAGCATCATGAGGGCCGTCTCACCGGGCACCTTCCCGTCGTACTCCCCCTTCCGGTCCAGGAAGACTCCACCGGCCACCGGAGTCAGGCGGCCTTCCGAGGAGACGAAGAAGAGGATCTGCCGCTGCTCGGCGTCGGGGAAGACCGTGACGGTGGCCGGGCCGCCGGCCTCGATGACGTCGCTCTGCCGCACCCCGCAGCCCGTCAGCAACACGGCCGCCACCGCGGGAAGGCCCAGGCGGCTCAAGCGGCCCAGGCGCTTCACACCGTCACCTCCCCGGCCGTGCCCGTCAGGGGGATCTCCACGGCGAAGACGGCTCCCCCCTGTGGGCCGTTCGCCGCCCGGATCGTGCCGCCGTGCAGCCGTACGTTCTCCTGGGTAATGGCGAGGCCGAGGCCGCTGCCCTCCGACCGGGTACGGGCCGAGTCCGCCTTGTAGAAGCGGTCGAAGATATGCGGCAGCGCCTCCGGGCGGATGCCGGGGCCGCTGTCGGCCACCTCCGTGACGAGCCGCGCCCCCTCGCCGCCCGCTCCGGATCCTGCCCCCGCCCCCTTCTCCGTCCCCGTTCCTGGCTCCAGCCGCAGCCGTACGACGACCGGCGCGCCGCCGTGCCGCAGCGCGTTGCCGACGAGGTTGGCGACGACGACGTCGAATCGGCGGGGGTCGAGCCGGGCCCGGATGCCGTCGGGCAGCTCGGTGACGAACTGTTCGGGGTCGGTCCAGTGGCGGCTGGTCAGGGTCTTGCGGATGGTCTGCGCGACATCGACCTCGTCGGTGTTCAGCTCGGCGGCCCGCGCGTCGAAGCGGGAGATCTCCATCAGGTCCTCGACGAGGGCCGCGAGCTTGCCGGTCTCCGCGCTGATCAGCCGGACGGCGGCCGCGGTGTCGGGGGCCAGGCGGGCGGCATCCTCGTCCAGGACCTCGGTGACCGCGAGCATCCCGGCGAGCGGGGTGCGCAGTTCGTGCGAGACGTCGGAGGCGAAGCGGCGGGCGCGCGCCTCGGCGTCCTGGAGTTCGCCGACAGACCGCTCCAGCGCGACGGCGGACTCGTTGAAGGTGCGGGCGAGGTCGGCGAGTTCATCGCTGCCCTTGACCTGGATCCGGGTGTCGAGACGGCCCCGGCCCCATGTCTGCGAGGCCTTTCGCAGGTCGCGCACCGGGCGCAGCACGCTGCGCGCGGCCAGCAGCGCGGGGATCAGCGCCACGGCGAGCGCCGGGAGGGCCCCGTCGCGGGCCGCTGTGACCATGGCGCGGACGTTGGCCTCCTCGTCGGTCAGCGGCATCACGGCGTACAGCACAAGGCCCGTGGGGCGTACGGCCTTCCCGGCCCGGAAGACGGTCGGGACGGCAACGGTCAGCCAGGGGTCGCCGTGCTTCTCCACCCGCTGGAAGCTGCCGCTGCGGGGGCTGGCGAGCGCGGCCCGGCGCAGCTGCGGGGTGATGACGGTGGAGACGGGGCTGGTGCCGGAGGAGACCCGGACCGATCCGTACTCGGCGAACACCACCCAGGGGTGGGGCTTGCCCTGCCGGGCGAGTTGGCGCAGCTGCTCCTGGAGGGACTTGGGCTCGACGGGGAGCGGGGTGCTCATGTCGTTGACCCGGTCGCGGAAGGAGGAGACGGCGGTGTCCTGGGCCTGTTCGAGGATCGCGGTGCGTGCCTTGCGGTAGGTGAGGGTCGCGGTGGTGCCGGCGCTGACGGCGGCGACCAGCAGGAAGGCGAGCACGAGCCGGGTGCGCAGCCCGATGCGGGCTCTCCAGCGGGTCACCGGGGGCTCACAGCGGTCCGAAGCGGTAGCCGAAGCCCCGCATAGTCTGTATGTAGCGCGGGCTGCCGGGCACGTCCTCGATCTTGTGGCGCAGCCGCCGTACGCACGCGTCGACCAGGCGGGCGTCGCCGTGGTAGCTGTGCTCCCAGACCTGTTCGAGCAGTTGCTGGCGGCTGAAGACCTGCTCGGGCGCGGCGGTCAGATACAGCAGGAGCTTCAGTTCGGAAGGCGCGAGCGCGAGGCGGTCCCCGGCCTTGGACACGGCCAGCCCGGCGCGGTCGATGGCGAGGTCGCCGTGGAACTCGACGGCGGGGCGGACGCCGGGGTCCTCGATGCGGCGCAGCACCGCCCGGATGCGGGCCTCGATGACCTCGGTGCGGGCGGGTTTGACGATGTAGTCGTCGGCCCCGGCCTCAAGACCGACCACGACATCGAAGTCGTCGCCCCGCGCGGTGAGCATGATGATCGGCAGCTGGCTGGACTCGCGGACCTGGCGGCACACCTGAACTCCGTTGATGCCGGGCAGCATCAGGTCCAGGAGCAGCAGATCGGGCAGGAACTCGCGGATGGCGGTGAGCCCCGCCTCCCCGGTGGCGGCGGTGCGCACCTCGTGTCCGCGGCGGCGCAGGCCGAGTTCGATCCCTTCGCGGACGGAGGGGTCGTCTTCGATGAGAAGGACGCGTGGCATGGGCGGAGTATTCCATTTCAGCAGGTGAGGACGGGGCCCGGTCAGGCGTGGTGGGCGGTCGGGCTCGACGGCCGGTCAGGCGCGGCGGCGCAGTTTGCGGGGCACCGCCTTGACCGCGGCGTCCAGTTCGGTCAGCCGCAGCGGGCGGGCCAGGGCCGCGAAGGCCAGCAGGATGGCCACCGCGCCCGCCGTGGCGGCGGCGAACGGACCCAGCGGGGCCGTGCGGACGGCCGCGAAGTGGCCGAGGGCGGCGGCCGGTACGGCGGCCAGCAGCAGCCGGGCCAGGGCGGCCACGGACGGCGAGCGCCACAGCCCGGCGCGTCGCCGCGCCCGCCCCCGCTCGGCCGGTGGCGTGGGCGTCGGCGCGAGCCTGCGGTTCAGCACATACGCGGTGGCCGCCCAGCCCGCGAACAGCGCCACCGAATACGCCCCGGCCATGCCGGTCACCGCCCAGCGCGCGGGCAGCAGCAGATACGCGGCCGCGGAGAGGCCCGCGTTGAGCCCGGAGATCACCAGGTTCAGCAGGAAGGGCGTGCGGGTGTCGGAGAGCGCGTAGAAGGCGCGCGAGAGGACGTACTGCCCGGAGAAGGCCACCAGCCCCGGGGCGAACGCCATCAGTGCCCCCGCCATCACCGCGATGTCGTCCGCGCCGGTCCTGCCGTACTGGAAGACCACCGCCATCACCGGCTCGGCGAGCGCCAACAGCACACAGGCGGCGGGTACGACGGCGGCGGCGCTGCTGCGCAGGGCGTACGAGACGTCCCGCCGCACGGCCGCGGTGTCGCCGTCGACGGCCGCCCCGCTCATCCGCGGCATCAGGGCGGTGACCAGCGAGACGGTCACGATCCCGTGCGGCACGGCCCACAGCAGATACGCGTTGTTGTACGCGCTGAACCCGGCGCCGTCGGTCCCCCCGGCCGCCGCGCGCTCCCCGGCCATCGTGGCCAGCCAGGTCACCACCCAGTACGCGAGCTGGTTGGTGAACACCAGCAGCACCAGCCATCCGGCCGACCGCAGCGGCCGGGACAGCCCGCTGCCCCGCCAGTCGAACCGCGGCCGCCAGCGGAAGCGCGCCGCGCGCAGCGACGGCAGCAGCCCCAGCGCCTGGACGGCGATGCCCGCGGTGGTGCCCCAGCCGAGCAGCGAGGTCTCCGCGGAGGTGAGGGTGGCCCCGGTGCCGGCCGACGCCAGATACAGGCCGAAGACGGCGATGACGACGACGTTGTTGAGGACGGGGGTCCACATCATCGCGCCGAACCGGCCCCGGGCATTGAGGACTTGCCCCAGCAGGGTGAACAGCCCGAGGAAGAAGATCTGCGGCAGGCAGTAGCGGGCGAACGCGATCGTCATCGTGGCCTGCGCGCCCGTGTAGTCGGTGTAGGCCGCGACGATGGCGGGCGCGGCGAACACCGCCCCGGCCGTGATCAGCAGCAGGGCCGCCGTGCAGACGGTGAGCAGCCGGTCGGTGTACGCGGCCCCGCCGTCCGTATGCTCCTTTGCGGCCTTGACCAGCTCGGGCACGAAGACGGCGTTGAGCGCGCCGCCGAGGAGCAGCGTGTAGACGATGTTGGGTACGGAGTTGCCGACCGCGTAGCCGTCGGCGGCCAGCCCGACGCCGAGCGCGGCGGCGACGACGGCGGAGCGGACGAATCCGGTGGCGCGGGAGACCAGCGACCCGGCGGCCATGACGACCCCGCTGCGCAGCACGGAGGCGGGGCGTTCGGCACCTGGCACCCCCGGACGGCCCCCGCCGACGGGCAGCGTCGCGCCGGGGGTCGAGGTCGCGTCAGCCGCCGAGGTCACGCCGACCACCGGGGCCACGTCGGCCACCGGGGGCGCGTCAGCCGCCGGGGCCAGGCCCACCACCGAGGCCGCGCCGACCGCCGGGGCCACGTCGGCCACCGGAGCCACGCCGCCCGCCGGGGCCACGTCGGCCGCCGACGCCCCGCTGGCCGCTGGGGGCGGCGAGGCCGCCCGGCCCGGTGGGCCCGGCGCGTTCGCACGGGCGCTCATCGGCGGGCCAGGTACAGCTGGAAGGCGCGGTAGAACGCGTGGTTGGCGGTGCCGCTCAATGGTGTCTCCCACTCCCCCAGCGTCTCGACGACCTGGCCTCCGGTGCCCAGCTTCCAGCGCAGCAGCCCGAACGGCCGTTCGTCGGGGTCGAGAGTGGAGGGTACCCCGCGCATGTCGTAGACCTCCGCGCCCTGGGTGTGGGCGTCCAGGATCATCTGCCACTGCAGGGCGTTGGAGGGGCGCACCTCGCGCCGGTGGTCGGCCGAGGCCCCGGTCTGGTACCAGACCCGCCGTCCCACCGTGATCATGGTGTGGGCGGCGAGGATCTCGCCCTGGTGCCGGGCGAGGTAGAGCCTCATCCGCCCCGGCGCCTCGGCGTTGAGGGCCGCGTACTGGCGCTCGTAGTACGCCAGTGAGCGGCCGAGGCGGAAGCCGTCGCGCTCCTCGGTGATCCGCAGCAGCCGGTAGAACTCGGGGAGTTCGGCGGCGCCGCCCACCTCCACCCGCACGCCCGACTTGTGGGCCCGGCGGATGTTGCGCCGCCACTCCTGGTTGAGCCCGCTCCACAGGTCCTCGCGGGTACGTCCGGCCAGCGGCACCCGGAAGACATAGCGGGGCTGCGCGTCCCCGTCTCCGTCTCCGCCGCCGCAGCGCCGCCAGCCGCGGGCCCGCAGCCGCTCGGTGACGACGGTGCCCAGCGGGTCGACCTGGCAGGTGAGGACGTCGGACAGGCGGCGCCCGGGGCCGGTGGCCGCCTTGAGCGCGGTGGCGTTCCAGCTGCGGTAGGCGGGCGCGGGCCCGATGCGCACGGCGAACACGCCACTGGCGCGCAGATGGCGCAGCAGCGGGTCGAGCCAGCCGTCGATGTCCGGGTCGGTCCAGTCGGCGACGGGCCCCTCGGGCAGATAGGCGAAGTACTTCCGGGTGCCGGGGAGCTGGCGCAGCAGCACCAGCGCGACCCCGCTCAGCTCCCCCGCCCCGGGGCCGGTCTCCGGGCCCCAGCCGAGCAGTTGGGCCTGCCAGCCGTCCTTCACCGCGGCCCAGGAAGGGCACTGCAGAAAGCCGGGGCCCAGGGCGGAGCCGGTGCGGGATGCCAGGAAGGCGCGGTACGCCTCGGGGCCGATGGGCCCCAGCCGGGCTTCCTGCGGACGAGGGCTCGCCGTCACGAGCAGCGCTGACACTGCGCCTCCTCGGGTGCCGTTGATGGGAACGCGAGGAAGATTCACAGCCGCCCATGACCGCGCCGAGCGGCGAGTGTGACCGGACGATGACCGTTCCTGTGCGGTCGCCGTCACACGGCCGCCGGTCGGCGCACTCGTCCGTGCGCATAGCCGTACGCATGGCCGTACACATGACGAAAGGCCAAGTCAGACGGGTTGTCTGACCTGGCCTCGGGAGACGGGACGTACGGTTGCGGTCCGTCAGTCGCGCACGGCGGCGTACGGCAGGTACGAACCGGGCTTCTCCGGGTGGTTCAAGGTCCCCGATGTCCAGATCCGGCCCTGTTCGTCGCTGTCCACCCCGATGAGCTGTCCTGCGCCGGGCGGCCGCTCCCCACGGACCAGGCGGCCGCCGTCATCCAGGGTCAGGGTGTAGTTGCTGTCCGGGTCCACCGCCGGGTCCACGGTCTCGCCGACGATCACCGGGCGCTTGTGGTCGTCGAAGGTGATGCCGCGCAGCTCGGCGGTCTCCTTCGGCGTGGGCACCTCCTTCCAGCGGCCGCGGTCGAAGCGCAGCGCCACCGGACGCCGCCACAGCTCGTCGTCCTGGGCGAGCCCTACGGCCCACAGTTCGCCCGGCTCCCGCTCCTCGATGTCGTAGAGGTAGAAGGTCGTGTCGTCGAGCTGGGAGGGGAGCCGCTGGCGGGTCCAGGCCGTGCCGTCGAAGTGCGCGACCCCCTTGACCCCGAGCAGCCATACGTCGTCGTCCGCCAGCGGGAGGACGTTGATCGTGGAGCCGACGGCCGCGTCGGCCGGGATCTCCACGTTCCGCCAGGTCCCATCGGAGCTCCTGGTCATCAGCAGCGGGCTCTGGAGCCCGTCCGTGCCGTCGTTGAAGAGGCCGCCGCCGGCCCAGACCGTGCCCTGAGGGGAGACGGCGACCGCATGGACGCCGCCGCGCGCGTCGGGGGGCAGGGGCACGTCCTCCAGCAGCCAGGCGCTGCCGTCCCAGCGTTCGACGACCGGCGCGTCGCCGCCGTCGCCGCCGCCGCCCTGGGAGCCCACCGCCCACGCCTCGCCGCCGGAGCCCGCGGCGATGTCGTCGAAGCGGCCGTGTTGCACGGGCTGCGGCGTCCTGGTCCAGCCGCTGCCGTTCCAGCGCAGGGCGAGCGGCGACCAATCGGTCACATCGATCCCGGCGGTCCACGTCGCGCCCTCGGCGCTGGAGATGTCGTAGAGGACGGCCTCGCTCAGGCCCTCCGGCACGACGGCGCGCCAGGAGGCGGTCCGGGCGGTCGCCGGGGCGGCGCCGATCGCCAGCGCGACCACTCCGGCGGCCACGGTCACGGCGAAGCGGCGTCGGCGGACGGCGCCGCCACGGGGTGTGATGTCGGACAAGGAGATCCCTTTCTGCTGGTTCCTCGGTGCGGAACGCGAGCAGGCTCACAGCCGCCCATGACCGCGCCGCTCGGCGCATGTGACCGGACGATGACCATTCCTCTGCAGCTGCTGTCACATGGCCGCGCAGGCCGATTCCCGGGCTTTTCGCGGCTTAGAGTCCCGAGCGTCCCGTCATCTCCCCGTCTTTCACGGAGGTTTCCGTTGCGCCAGATACGTGTGCGCTCCGCCGCCACCGCCACGGCGGCCGCCGCCCTGCTGACCGCCGCGCTGACCGGCTGCTCCTCCGGCGGGTCGGCCCCGGCGAAGCCGGACGCGAAGGTCGGCGGCGGGGGCTCGGGCGGCAAGGCGGTGACGGTCACCGTCACGCCCCGGCGGGCGGGCGAGCCGGTCAAGGTCACCGCGAGCGGCGGTACCCTCGCCTCGGTGACCGTCACCGACGGCCGCGGTGGCAGGCTCACCGGCGCGGTGTCGCACGACCACCGGACCTGGACCTCGGCTCGCAACGCCGCGCCCGGCACCACGTACACCGTCAAGGCGGCCACCCGCACCGAGGGCGGCGCGGCGGGCAACGCGGAGTCGTCCTTCACCACCACCGCCGCCGGTCAGGTCAACAAGGTGGACTGGCGGCCGGGCGGCGACACCACGGTCGGCGTGGCGCAGCCGATCTCCCTGGTCTTCGACCGCCCGGTGAAGAACAAGGCCGCGGTCGAGAAGCAGCTGAAGGTCACCACCTCGAACAGCACCGAGGGCTCATGGGGGTGGATGAAGGACTGGTCCGGCAGGGACCGGGTGGACTGGCGGCCCAAGGAGTACTGGCGGCCCGGCACCCGGGTCACCCTGGACGCCCGGCTGAACGGCACCGACTCGGGCGAGGCCGGCGGCTGGTTCGTACGCGACTACAAGCTCGGCTTCACCATCGGCGCCCGGCAGGTGGTCAGGGTCGACCTCGACAGCAAGCGGCTCACCCTGGAGCGCGACGGCAAGGCCGTACGGACCTTCCCGGTCTCCGGCGGCACCCCCGGCGCCGACACCGGCTCCTGGCGGGGCACGGAGGTGCTGATGGCCAAGGAGGGCACCATCCGGATGAACTCCGAAACCGTCGGCCTCGGCGACGCCTACGACCAGAAGGTCGACTACTCGATGCGGCTGACCTGGTCGGGGACGTACGCGCACGCCGCGCCCTGGAACGCCGCCTACTTCGGCAGGGCCAACAAGAGCCACGGCTGCATCGGCATGAGCGACGCCAACGCCGCATGGCTCTACGGCCAGGCGCGAATCGGCGACCCGTTCGAGGTCAAGGGCGCGGAGACCAAGGGGCAGGTGGCACTGAACAACGGCTTCGGCGACTGGAACGTCGACTGGGAGGACTGGCGGGCCAAGAGCGCCCTGCGGTGACCGAGCGACGACCGCCCCGGCCTGGTTCAGCCGTCGGCTGCGATACGGGCGAGCCGGCGGGCCTCGTCGCGGGCGCGGCGGGCGATGTCGTCCTCGTCGGCGGTGAGCAGCCGCCCCGACTCCACCACCGGGCGGCCGTCCACGAGCGACAGGGTCACCGGCGCCGGTGGTCCGAGGACCAGCGCCGCGACGGGGTCGGCGATCGTGGAGTGGCCGAGGCCGTCCAGCTTCCACAGCACCAGGTCGGCCAGCTTGCCCGGCTCGAGGGAGCCGATCTGGTCCTGGCGGCCGAGCACCCGCGCCCCGCCGTAGGTGCCGAGGCGCAGCGCCTGACGGGCGTTCAACGCCGCTTCGCGGTGCCTGCCCAGCCGGTTGATCAGCAGGGCGTTGCGCAGTTCGGTGTGCAGTTCGCCGGACTCGTTGGAGGCGGTGCCGTCCACGCCCAGGCCGACCGGCACGCCGGCGGCCAGCAGGTCGGGGACGCGCGCGATGCCGGCGGCCAGGCGGGCGTTGGACGAGGGGCAGTGCGCCACGCCCGTGCCGGTGCGGGCGAAGGCGGCGATGTCGGCGTCGTTCATATGGACGCAGTGCGCCATCCACACGTCCTCGCCCAGCCAGCCGGTCGACTCGAAGTAGTCGGTCGGGCCCATCCCGAACAGCTCGTGGCAGAACTTCTCCTCCTCCACCGTCTCCGAGCCGTGGGTGTGCAGCCGTACGCCCTTGCGGCGGGCCAGGGTCGCGGCCTCGCGGAGCAGTTCGGTGGAGACGGAGAAGGGCGAGCAGGGCGCGACCGCGATCTGCAGCATGGAGTCGTAGGAGGGGTCGTGGTGGGCGTCGACCGCCTCCTCGGTGGCGCGCAGCGCGTCCTCGGTGGTCTCGACGGCGAAGTCCGGCGGCAGCCCGCCCTGCGAGACGCCGCGGTCCATGGAGCCGCGCGCGGCGGTGAACCGCACGCCCAGTTCCCTCGCCGCGCGGATCTCGGCGCCCAGCAGGTCGCCCGCGCCGCGCGGGAAGACGTAGTGGTGGTCCATGGCGCAGGTGACGCCGCCGCGGACCATCATGGCCAGCGAGCCGCGCGCCGCCTCGTACACCATCGGCTCGTCGATCCGCGCCCAGGTCGGGTAGAGCGCGACCAGCCAGTCGAAGAGGTTGTGGTCCTGGGCCAGGCCGCGGGTGAGCCACTGGTAGAAGTGGTGGTGGGTGTTGACCAGGCCGGGGGTCGCCAGGTGTCCGGTGCCGTCGACCCGGCGGACCACCCCGTCGAGGCCGGCGGGCGCGCGGCCGGGGCCCACCGACTCCAGGCGGTTGCCCGCGACGACGATGTGGCCGTCGGTGTACTCGGTGTCGTGGGTGTCCACGGTCGCGATGGCGCAGTTCTCGATGACGATGCGGTTCATGTCGGTGGCGCGCCCTTCAGTCGGTCGGGATCCGGGGCCGGACGCCGTCCCGCAGGACCGTGGCCTCGATGAGGCCGTACGGCCGGTCGGCGGCGAAGTACACCTCGTTGTCGTTCTTGAGCCCGAAGGGCTGCAGGTCGACCAGGAAGTGGTGCTTGTTGGGCAGCGAGAGCCGTATTTCGTCGATCGCGGGGCGGTTGTCGATCACGCGCGCGCCCATCTGGTACAGCGTCTGCTGGAGCGAGAGCGAGTACGTCTCGGCGAAGGCGGACAGCAGGTCGCTTCTGGCCCCGTCGTATGCGCGCTCCCAGTCCGGCGCGGGCTCGCCGCCGTCGTCGGAACACCAGCCGTAGCGCCACCGGGCGCGCACATCGGTGGCGAGGATTCGGTCGCGCACCTCCGGCAAAGTGGTGTATTCGTCCTTGACGAAGCCCCAGAACTCCGAGTCGGTGGAGTTCAGCACGGTCAGGTCCGTCAGCCCGGAGATCACCTCCCACCGCTCGCCGTCGAAGGCGACCTGGGCGGTGCGGGTCTCCTGGCCCGTGCGTACGAAGGAGTGGCGGGCCGCCCCGCCGGTCTCGATCCGCTCCCAGCCGTACTCCTCCATCCGGATCCGGGCGCTGCGGATGGCCTCCTGGCCGGTGACGAAGTGGCGGGCGAGCAGGATGCCGAACTGCTCGGGTGAGGCGATGCCGTGTTCCTTGGCGAAGGCGTAGACGGTGTTCTTGGTGGTGTCGGTCGGCAGGACGTTGGCGTTGCTGCCGGAGAGGTGGACCTCGTCCATGTCCCCGGAGAGCGCCACCGACACGTTCAGGTCCCTGATGTGGTGGACGGCGCCGTCCCGCACGATCCGCACCACGCGGGTCTCCGCCTTGCCGTACTGGTTCTGGCCGAGTGTGGGCATCGGTGCTAGCTCCCTCGGTATACGGAGTAGCCGAACGGGTTGAGCAGCAGGGGCACGTGGTAGTGCTGCCCGTGCTCGACGGCGAACACCACCGCCACCTCCGGGAAGAAGGATCCGTTCCGCTGTGCCCCGGCGTCGGCTGGTGTGTGAGCCGCGCCCGCGAGGTACGGCTCGACCTCGAACCGCAGCCGTGCGTGCGCGGTGCCCTCGGGGAGGGCGGGCAGGTCCGTGCAGCGGCCGTCGGAGTCGGTCGTGGAGACGCCGTGCGCCGTCCAGGCCGCGCCGCTCCCGCGGCGGACGGACAGCTCGACGGCCACACCGGCGGCCGGGCGGCCGAGGGTGGTGTCCAGGATGTGCGTGGACACCGAGGTGTGCGTGGATACGGAGGTGTGCGTGCCGGGCGCCTCGGCCATCACCCCTGCCCTCCTTCTTCCCGGTTCTCCGTGTTCACCAGTGCCGTGTTCACCAGCCGGTCCAGCCGGATGCGGTTAATCTTGCCCAGCTCGGTGCGGACGATCTCGCGTTCGGTGTCCGCGTCGTTGCCGATCCGCTCGTTGAGAGCAGCCAGCATCTCCTCGCCGCCGCGCCCGGTGGCGCAGATGAGGAAGACATGCCCGTGGCGCTCCTGGTAGGCGAGGTTCAGCTCCAGCAGCTCCGCGCGCTCGGCCTCCCCCACCCCGCTCTGCTCACGCGCCGAGGCGGCGTCGCCGGGCTTCGGCCGCCCGATGGGCGGGTGCCCGGCCATCGCCTCGGCGAGGTCGGCGGCGGTCAGCCCCGCCATGGCCCGCTCGGCGGCGGCCAGCAGCGCGCCGACGCTGCCGTACGGCCGCCCGGCGGCCACCGCCGCCGCCCAGGCCCGGCTGGCGCACACCTCGTGCAGCAGCGCGGCCGCGCCCGGCCCGTCCGCTGCGTTGAACCGGGCCAGCCCCGGCGGAGCACTGGAAGTCACCCCCGCAAGCTAGGAGCCGTCCCCGCGAGACGTCAACAGTTTGTTGAAAACTTCAGGTTACGGAGGATTGCGGCGAGCGCCCATCCGTCGGCTGCCCCGGCTTGGAAATCCGCACGCCGAACGGCCGGGCGGCCGGGCAGGATGAGCCCATGAGTGATGACACGGCCACGGTGAACGGGCGGGAGGGGGCCGGCGCGGAGCGTCCGCTGGCCCTGGTCACGGGGGCGGGCCGACGGGAGGGCATCGCCGCGTCCGTCGCCCTGGGCCTGGCGGAGGCCGGCTGGGACGTGGCGTTCAGCCACTGGACCCCGTACGACCGGAGGATGCCCTGGGGAGCCCAGCCGGACACCGCCGGCGAGCTGCGCGAGCGGCTGGGCGCGCTCGGGGCGAGGTCGATGGCGATCGAGGCCGATCTGAGCGACCCGTCCGCCCCGGCGGCGCTCTTCGACACGGTGGAGAAGGAGCTGGGGAATGTCACCGCGCTGGTGCTCTGCCACTGCGAGTCCGTCGACTCGGGGCTGCTGAACACCTCCCTCGAGAGCTTCGACCGGCACTTCGCGGTGAACGCGCGGGCGACGTGGTTGATGATCAAGGAGTACGGCCTGAGGTTCCGGGGGACCCCGGGCGCCGGCCGGATCATCAGCCTGACCAGCGACCACACGGTGGGCAACCTGCCCTACGGGGCGAGCAAGGGGGCGGTGGACCGCATCACCCTGGCCGCCGCCCGCGAGCTCGCCCACCTCGGGGTGACCGCGAACGCCATCAACCCCGGCCCCACGGACACCGGCTGGATGACCGAGCAGCAGAAGACCGACCTGAGCCGCGCGACCCCGCTGGGCCGCCTCGGGATGCCCCAGGACTGCGCCCATCTGGTCACGTTCCTGTGCTCCGAGCAGGGCGGCTGGGTCAACGGCCAGCTGCTGCACAGCAACGGCGGCCTGGCCTGAGGACCCGCCCCCGGGCGGACGGCCCCGCCTACGCGCCGTCCGCCCCGGGTTCCGCCGCCCGCTCGGCGTTCTCCCGGTTGAGGTAGTTGTAGACGGTGAAACGGCTGACGCCGAGCGCGGTCGCGACCGTCTCCACGCCGTGGCGCATGGAGAAGGCGCCGCGCTGTTCGAGGAGGCGGACGACCGACTGCTTGGTCCTGCGGTCGAGGTCGGCGAGCGGGACGCCGTGGCGGCGGCGGAGCTCGGCGAGGATGTGGTCCAGCGAGTCGGAGAGGTGAGGGAGGCGTACGGCCACGACCTCCCGGCCCTCCCAGGAGAGGACCACATCGTCGCCCTGGGCGCGGTCCGGGGCGATCAGCTCGCCGCCTATCGCGTCCACCAGCGGCTTGACCGCCGTGACGAAGGGGTCGTCGGCGGGACGGGTCACCTGCCGCCCTCCCCCGCCTCGCCCGCGGCCGCGGCCGCCTCCGGGATGACGTTGACCTGGAGCGAGACCCGGGTGGCCCCCGCCTCCAGGGACTTGCGGAGCAGCGCGTCGATGGCGGCCAGGACGGTCTCCGCCCGGCCCTCCGCGGTGTTGCCGAACGGGCCGACGTCGACGGAGTCCAGCGGGGCGCCCTGGAGGATGTCGCGGGCCACCACGGCGTGCGACGGCACCTCGTCGAGGTCGAACGGCTCGGTGGTGAACTCAACCCTCAGTCTCACGCCGCCAACCTACTGCGCTCGCGCGCGAGGCGTCACCAGCCGCCTGTCGTACGCCGGAGACGGCGGCGATGCCGGCGAGCCCTAACACGGCGGTCGGCCCGCCGGGTCCGGAACCCGCAAGTCGCTGCCCGCGCTCCCCGGCTTCGGGGAGCATGGGCCAATACCTCTTCCCACGGCCCCCGAGCGGGCCGCCATCGACCCCCGGAGCAGCAGATGACAGACAGCGTGCCGGTGCGCTGCCCCGCGTGCCGCCGCGAGCAGTCGTTCACTCCGCCCACCTACCCGTGCTCGTGCGGGGCGCCGCTCACCCTCCCCGTGCTGCGCGAAGGCACCCCGGAGGAGATCGAGCACCGCACCTGGAAGGACACCTGGGTGGCGGCCAGCTGCGCCCTGTGCGGCCGGCAGGGCCACTGGCCCCGGCCGGAGTTCGGCTGCGTATGCGGGGCGCTGGTGCGCGTCCCGGTGGCGTCGGCGCCCGGCCCCACGGAGCGCGCCCCGGCCCCCGCCAGGGGCGGCGGCCCGGCGACTCCCGCCGCCGCGCCGCCGAGCCGGGCCGTGCTGCGGCCCGCGTTCCGGCCGGTGACGATCCGCACGGCGCGGGACGCGGTCACCGCGGCGGCGCAGTATCTGACATGGCTCGGCTTCGGCGGTGTGCGGCGGCCGGAGGGCCAGGAGGAGTCCGGAGTGGACCTGTGCGGTCCTGGCGTGGTCGCCCAAGTGGACCCGACCACCCGGCCCACCGCGCTGCGCGACATCGAATGCCTGTGGCTGAACGGGCTCAACGAGTCCGCCGTCAGCGTCTTCTTCTCGCTCGCGGGCTACGCCAGGGACGCGCGGGCGCGCGCCGACGCGCTGCACATGCCGCTTTTCATCATGGACCTGACCGGCACCCCACAACCCGTCAACGACCCCGCGGACGCGCTGATCCGGGTGGGGCCACCAGAGCGGTAAGGGCGTGCCCCGCGTTCGGCCCTTGTTCATTATGGCCCGGCGGAGGGCCCTCGGGCCTCCGCTCCGAGGATGATCTTCAAGTCTCTGGAGCGCCCTACGGTGGTGGTCGACCCCATGTCAGTGGTCGATTCCCTTTCCGCGACGCTACGGAGCGATACCCCATGCCCTCATCCGCCCCTGGCTCCCCCGCCTCCCCGGCCGAGTTCACCGTCGAGCGCGACGGCGTGACGCTGGCCGTACGCGACCACGGCGGCACCGGCACCCCGCTGCTGCTGCTCCACGGGGCCTCCCGCACCCTCGCCGACTGGTCGGTCGCGGCGGCCGACCTCGCCACGGACCACCGGGTCGTCTCGATGGACCTGCGCGCCCACGGCCGCTCCGGCCCCGGCCCCACGCCCTGGACGTTCCCCGCCGTACTCGACGACATCGAGGCCGTCCTGGAAGCCCGCGGCATCCCTGAGGCCATACCGGTCGGCCACTCCCTCGGTGGCATGGCCGCCGCGCTGTACGCGGACGCCCACCCGCACACCCCCGCCGCGGTCAACCTCGACGGCGTCGGCCACGGCCGCCCCGAACAGTACGTCGGCCTCGACCGGGACACCGTGCTCCAGGGACTCGCCCGCGCCCGCCAGTTCTCCGAGGCCGCGATGGGCACGACGTTTGCGCCGGAGGCGCTGGAGACGACCGTGCTCGCCCAGCAGGCGGCGATGGCCGAGGCGCTGGGGATCGCGCCCGAGGTGCTCGACGAGGGCGTCCGGCGCGCGCTCGGTGAGACCCCGGAGGGACAGCTTTATCTGCGGCCGGAGCGGGAGCGGGGCCTGGAGATGCTCGACCGGATGAAAGAGCTCGACCTCTTCCCGGTCTACCGCCGCCTCACCCGCCCGGTGTTGATCGTCCGCGCGGGGCGGCTGGTGGCGCAGGGCGGCCCGCTGGCGTGGTTCGACGAGCTGATGGCCGCGTACGTCAAGGGCCTTGACCGCGACCTGCGCCGGCTCGCCGCCGCGCACCCCCACATCACCCTCCACACGGTCGACGACGCGTCGCACGCGATGCTCCTGGAGCGCCCGCACGCGGTCGCCGGGCTGATCCGCTCCTTCACCACCGGCCTGGGCTCGCGCTCATGACGGTCAGCCCTCGGTGAGGGTCGCCTCGATGCTGCTGGACCGTGGCCACTGCGGGTCCTGCCCGGCCAGGCGCGCGTACGCCCGCTGCCAGGCCGCGTCCGGGTCGTCGCTCCCGTCGAGGTGGGTCGCGACGAGTCCGGCGATCCGCTCGGTGGCGGCCCTGGCCTGGGGTGGGGCGTCGGGGCGGCGGAGGGCGCTGCCGAGGTAACCGAGGATGCGGTCGGCGGGGGCGGCGGCGGAGACCAGGTCGCGATCCGTCAGCAGGCCGTCGGCCAGCAGTCGGTCGGCGCGCAGGGTGATCGCCCGCCAGTCGGAGGCCCTGAGGCCGTGCCGGGCCATGCCGCGGGCGACCTCGGGATCCCGGGCGGGACGGCGGCGGTAGCTGGGGCGCCGGTCGCCCAGGATCGCGTCGGCGTGGCGGGCGGCGACGGCGGAGGGGGCCGTGGCGTGGCCGACCACCGCCGACCAGAAGCCGAATGGCTCGCGGGCGTGCTCGGCCTCCAGATACGCCCAGTCGATGTCCGGGAAGAGGGCGAGGAGCCGCTCGGTGTCGGGGAAGCCGAGGGTGGAACGGACCTTGCGCAGCCGGGTCGCCAGCTTCTTCGTCGTCAGCTCGCGCTGCGCCCGCTTTTCGAGCGTGGCGAGGGGGTCGGCGGAGGCGAGGGCCTGCTGGCACATCTTGGTGACGGCCGGGCCGACCCGGCCGGTGGCCAGCAGCGCGGACAGCCGCGCGGGGCCGCCGCGCCGCAGCATGTTGAGGCAGCCGACGAGCTGCTCGGGGGGCTTGAACCGCCCGCGGTCGTGTGTGAACGCGGCCTCGATCAGCTCCGGTTCGGCCGCGTGCAGCAATTCGGGATACGCGTTGCCCGGGATCGCCGACTCGTACGGGGCGAGCGGCACCGAGCCGTCCAGCACCCGCCTGGCCTCCTCCGGGCCGGTGCACAGATGCGGACCGAGCAGGGCGAGGTGGACCTCGGGGTCGCCGTGGGCGAGCAGGGCGCGGTGGGTGGGCAGGTCCACATCCGCCCACTCCGCCAGCATCACCAGCGTCTCGCGATCGCCGCGCCCTATCAGATGCTCGACGACCGCCTCGGGCGCGGCCTGCCGCTGAGCGACCACGTAGAGCGCGAGGAGCCAGCCCGTGTGGTCGGGCAGCAGCGGCATCAGGGCGTCCAGGATCTTGGCGTCGGGTGCGCGCCGCAGCACCTCTCCGGCCGGCCAGGTCCACTCGCGCCAGCGCAGCAGATTCTCCCGGGCGCGGCCGGTGACCTTGGCGTACGGGACGATCCGCCGGGGGTCGGGCGTGGTGTCGGCGGCGCGCGCCAGCAGGTCGGGCCAGGTGGCGTCGCGGTCCGCGCCGGGGAGCGTGCGCACCTCTTCCACGGCGGTCATCAGCCGCAGCCAGGCGTCCGTGTCGGTGCCGAGCGCACCGGCCAGGAAGGTGTCCAGGGTCCGCTCCAGTCCGTGCATGGCCGGGGATTCGGACCGGTTCCACACCGGCATGGTGTACCGGGCGGGGATGGTGGCGAGCAGGTCGGGGCCGGTGACCGTGCCCGCGAGCCAGGCCGTGTCCAGGTCGCCGCGGAGCGTCTCGTTGATCCCCAGCTTGTCGCTCCAGATCCGGTCCTCGCGGAGCCTGCTCAGCACGCGGCGGGTGTCGGGCTCCGGCACCAGCCGCAGCGGATCCGCGATCCCGCGGCCCTCCCAGGCGTCGCGCGCCCAGGCCGGGAACCGAGCGCCCGGCCAGAAGGTGACATGCGTAGCCGCCAGGCGGCGCAGCACGCCTTCGTCCGTGGGCAGCGGAGGGGCGCCCCGCGAAAGCCCGCGCAGTGTGTCGATCCCGGCCAGTGCCGAACGCTGTCCCGCCATCAATGCCCCCGTGGTGCCGCCCTACCGCTTGCTGTGCTGATGACAGTCCACCACGCGGCACTGACACAGCCACATCCGGACCGGAGGGGGACGCCCGGGGGTGGCTCGATGCCCTGCGGCAGCGGGTGACGCTGCCGCCGGACGTGCTTCTGGTGCCGGGTGCGTCAGCGCAGGGGGGTCGCCTGGGCGCCGGCCTCCGTGCGGGAGCCACGCAGCCGGACGGCGTCGGCGATGCCCGCCTGGCGCAGTTCGACCTTGCGGACCTTGCCGCTGACGGTCATCGGGAAGGCGTCCATGACCCGCAGATAGCGGGGCACCTTGTAGTGGGCGAGGCGGCCCCGGCAGAAGCGGGCCAGCTCGTCACGGGTGAGCGACCTGGCGCCCTCCCGCAGGATGACGCAGGCCAGGATCTCCTCGCCGTACTTCTCGTCCGGCACGCCGACGACCTGCACATCGGCGATCTTCGGATGGGTGTACAGGAACTCCTCGATCTCCCGGGGGTACACCTTCTCCCCGCCCCGGATGATCACGTCCTTGATCCGGCCGACGATGCGGACGTAGCCGTCCTCGTCCATCACCGCGAGGTCGCCGGTGTGCATCCAGCGCCCCGCGTCGATGGCCTCGGCGGTCCGCTCCGGCTCCTCCCAGTAGCCGAGCATCACCGAGTAGCCGCGGGTGCACAGCTCGCCGCGGATGCCGCGGGGCACCGTCACGCCGGTCACCGGGTCCACGACCTTGATCTCGACATGCGGCATCACCCGCCCGACCGTGCCGGTGCGGCGGCGCAGGTCGTCGTCGCGCCGGGTCTGGATGGACACCGGCGAGGTCTCGGTCATGCCGTAGAAGACCGACACCTCGGCCATGTGCATCTCGTCCACCACGCGCCGCGTGACCTCCGCCGGGCAGGTGGATCCGGCGATGATCCCGGTGCGCAGGGAGGAGAGGTCGTACGCGTCGAAGTCGGGCAGCCCCAGTTCGGCGATGAACATCGTCGGGACGCCGTACAGCGAGGTGCAGCGCTCCTGCTGGACGGCCCGGAGCGTGGCGGCCGGGTCGAAGGTGGGGGCGGGGATGACGATGCAGGCGCCGTGGCTGGTGGCGCCCAGGTTGCCGGTCACCATGCCGAAGCAGTGGGAGAAGGGAACGGGCAGGCAGACGCGGTCCTCATGGGTGTAGCCGAGCGTCTCGCCGACCGAGTAACCGTTGTTGAGGACGTTGTGGTGGGAGAGCGTGGCGCCCTTGGGGAAGCCGGTCGTGCCGGAGGTGTACTGGATGTTGACCGGGTCGTCGCAGGACAGCCGGGCCTCGCGCTCGGTCAGCCGCTCGCGTGACACATCGGCGCCCGCGCGCAGCAGCCCGTCCCAGGTGCGGTCGCCGATGTAGATGACGTCGCGCAGGGCGGGACACTCGGAGCGCACTTGTTCGACCATGCGGCGGTAGTCGCTGGTCTTGTGCTCGGTCGAGGAGATCAGTACGGAGATACCGGCCTGCCGGAGCGCGAACTTCAGCTCATGGACACGGGAGGCGGGGTTGATATTGACCATGATCGCGCCGATGCGGGCGGTGGCGTACTGCACCAGCACCCACTCGGCGCAGTTGACGGCCCAGATCCCGACCCGGTCGCCCTTGCCGACGCCCTTGGCCATCAGCCCGAGCGCGACCTCCTCGACGGACCGGCCGAACTCGGTGTAGGTCCAGCGGCGGCCGCTGGGGAGGTCGACGAGCGCCTCCCGCTCGGCGAACCGCTCGATGGCATGGGCCAGGTTGGCGCCGATGGTGTCGCCGAGCAGCGGGGTCTCGCCCGCCCCGCTCGCGTACGACAGCACGGCCGCTGGGGTGGGCGCGGTTGAGGTTGCGGTTTTGGTTGCCGTCGCGGTCGCGGGGGCGGAGGGGTCGGCCGGGCGGTCGGTCATGAGTACTCCTCGTGATCGCGTGGTGAGTGCGGGTCGGTCATGAGGTGGTCTCCTCATGAAACTCGACACCATCGCCGCGCAGGGTGCGCTCGCGTAGCTCTATACGGCGGATTTTGCCGGACACGGTCTTGGGAAGTTCCGCGAATTCCAGTCGACGGACACGCTTGTACGGTGCAAGAACCGCCCTGGAGTGAGCGAACAGGACCTTCGCGGTCTCGGGCCCCGGCTCCCACCCCTCGGCCAGCACGACATACGCCTTCGGCACCGCCAGCCGCAGCGGGTCGGGGGCCGGGACCACGGCGGCCTCGGCGACCGCCTCGTGCTCCAGGAGGGCGCTCTCCAGCTCGAATGGCGAGATCTTGTAGTCGGATGCCTTGAAGACGTCGTCGGCGCGGCCGATGTAGGTGATGTAGCCCTCGGCGTCACGCGATCCGATGTCGCCGGTGCGGTAGTAGCCGTCCGCCATCGCCTCGGCGGTGCGCTCCTCGTCACCCTCGTAGCCGGTCATCAGACCGACGGGCCGGCCGGCGGGACCCGACAGATCGAGACAGAGCTCGCCCTCGTCGCCCGGCTGCCCGGTGACCGGGTCGAGCAGGGTGACGGCGAAACCGGGGCTGGGGCGGCCCATCGAGCCGAGCTTGAGCGGCTGTCCAGGGGTGTTGGCGACCTGGACGGAGGTCTCGGTCTGGCCGAAGCCATCCCTGATGGTCACCCCCCAGGCGCGCCGGACATGCTCGATGACCTCGGGGTTGAGCGGTTCACCGGCCGCGGCTGCCTCACGGGGCGGGGTGCGCAGCTGGGTCAGATCGGCCTGGATGAGCATCCGCCACACGGTCGGCGGGGCGCAGAACGTGGTCACCCCGCACCGGTCGATCTCGGCCATGAGGCGGGTGGGGTCGAAGCGCGTGTAGTTGTGCACGAACACGGTCGCCTCGGCGTTCCAGGGGGCGAAGAGGTTGGACCAGGCGTGCTTGGCCCAGCCCGGGGAGGAGATGTTGAGGTGGACGTCGCCGGGCCGGAGCCCGATCCAGTACATCGTCGACAGATGGCCGATGGGGTACGAGGTGTGGGTGTGCTGGACCAGCTTGGGGCGGGCGGTGGTGCCCGAGGTGAAGTAGAGCATGAGGGGGTCGGTGGCCAGGGTCGGGCCGTCCGGCACGAAGGGTTCGTCGCCCTCATCCACGGCGGGCCCCTCGCCCGTACCCGCGTCCGCGTAGGGCAGCCAGCCCTCGGGGGCGCCGCCGACCGCGATGCGGGTGTAGTCGCCGGACACCTCGGCGAACTTGGCCGTGTCCTCGGCCCGCACGATCACATGCGCGGCGCGGCCGCGCTCCACCCGGTCGGTGAGGTCGAGCGGGCCGAGCAGCGGGGTGGCGGGGATGACGACGGCCCGCAGCTTCATGGCCGCCAGCGCCGTCTCCCACAGCTCGGCCTGATTGCCGAGCATGACCACGATGCGGTCGCCCGCCCGCACGCCCTGGGCGCGCAACCAGTTCGCGGCCCGGTCGGAGCGGCGGCGCATGTCCTGGAAGCTGATCCGCGTCTCGAGGCCGTCTTCCTCGACGATGTGCAGCGCGGTACGGTCGTTGTCCCGAGCGATCTGGTCGAACCAGTCGAGCGCCCAGTTGAACTCGGCCGGGCGCGGCCAGCTGAAACCTTCGTACGCCGCCGCGTAGTCGTCTCCGTGGGCCAGGAGGAAGTCCCGTGCCGCCCGGAAACTGAGAGTCGGGCCGTTTGCTGTCACATCTCCTCCTGAGTGCCGTACCGCTCGCTAGCATCGTGCGACGGGTGATCTGAGTCTCACCACCCCCGGACGGGGGTGGTGGTATTTCGGGGAGGTGGCCGTGGCGGAATCGGACCGGACGGTGGATGTGCGGACGACCCTGCTGCGGATGCGGCGACGCGGCGGGCTGCCGGTCGCCTTCGGCGGGCTGTTCTCGAGCGCGCGGCAGTTCCGCATCTCCGAGCTCACCGGCACCACGACGAACTCCCTGCGCGGGCTCGCCGTCACCCCGGGCAACGGGCTGGGCGGCAAGGTCCTCACCATGTCCCGGCCGATCTCGGTGATCGACTACCCCACCTCGCGGGCCATCAGCCATGAGTACGACGCGGCGGTCGGCGCCGAGGGCCTGCGCTCGATGCTGGCGGTGCCGGTCGTGGTCCGCGGCCGGGTCCGCGGGGTGCTGTACGGCGCGCTGCGCCAACCGCTGGCGCTCGGCGACCGGGCGCTGAACGCGGCGATGGAGGCGGCGCGCGAGCTTCAGCAGTCGCTGGCGGTGCAGCACGAGGCGCAGCGGCTGATGACCGTGACGCAGCAGCAGCCCGACGCGGATCCCGCGCTGTGGGAAGAGGTACGGGAGGCGCACGGCGACCTGCGGGCACTGGCCCAGCAGGTGACCGACCCGCAGCTGCGGGAGCGGATCCTCAGCGCCTGCGGGCGGCTGGCCAGGGCCTCATCGGGCGGCGCGGGGGACGTGGCGGCCCGGCCGGGGGTGGAGCTGTCGCCGCGTGAGGTGGATGTGCTGGCGTGTGTGGCGTCGGGGGCGACGAACTCGGCGGCGGCGGACCGGCTGGGGCTGCGGCCGGAGACGGTGAAGAGCTATCTGCGCTCCTCGATGCGGAAGTTGGGGGCGCATACGCGGCTGCACGCGGTGGTGGAGGCACGGCGCGCGGGGCTGCTGCCGTAGGCCGCGGCACGGCCCGGGCCGAAGGGCTGCTCCGGATGGCCACCCAGCGGGGTCCGGGACATTTGGGGCGTATATCCTGCCTTGAGGCCAGTGATCCGTGCCCGCGCGCCCGCGACCAAGGAGGTGAGGTCCGCGATGCACAGCGAACCTCCCAGTCGCATGCCGCGAGGCATCACTGCCGCCCGGCCGCGCTGAAGCACGGCCCCAGCGGCCCGGCAGCGGTGCCTGCGGTGTGCCCGGCTGCCCGCCCCGCCGCCTGCTACCCGTAAGGAAGCCCCATGTCAGAGCACCGTTTCCGGTCGCCCCGCTCGCCGCGGAAGCCCTCCTGGCTGCGTCCCGCACAGGGGCGTGGCGGCTCCGGCACCCCCCGGCCCGGGGCGGCGCCGGCCACACCGCCGGGCGCCGAGCCGCGCCCCGCGGCCCCGGGTGCCCAGGCCGCGACGGAGGACGACCACAGCGTGGTCGACGCCGCCGTCTACCGGGACGGGCGCCGGGTCGGCACGCCCGAATCCCTGGCCGCCACGTACCGGCGGCTGCGCGAGGAGCCCGGGGGCATGGCCTGGATCGGGCTGCTGCGGCCCAGCGAGACGGAGCTGCTCTCGCTCGCGGACGAGTTCGACCTGCACAAGCTGGCCATCGAGGACGCGCTGGAGGCCCACCAGCGGCCCAAGCTGGAGCGCTACGGCGACACGCTGTTCGTGGTGTTGCGGGCGGCCCGCTACCTCGACGCGCCCGAGGAGGTCGACTTCGGCGAGCTGCATGTCTTCGTCGGCCCCGATTTCGTGATCACGGTGCGGCACGGCGCCGCCCCCGACCTGTCGGCGGTGCGCCGCCGCATGGAGGCCACGCCCGAGCTGCTGGCGCTCGGGCCGGAGGCCGTGCTGTACGCCATCCTGGACTCGGTCGTGGACGGCTACGCCCCGGTGGTCGAGGGGGTGCAGAACGACATCGACGAGATCGAGACCGAGGTCTTCCGCGGCGACCCCGAGGTCTCCCGCCGCATCTATGAACTCTCCCGCGAGATGGTCGAGTTCCAGCGCGCGACCCGTCCGCTGGTGGGGATGTTGCACGGCCTGATGGCCGGGTTCGACAAGTACGGCACGGACGAGGAGCTGCAGCGCTATCTGCGCGACGTCGCCGACCACGTCACCCACACCAGCGAGCGCGTGGACGGCTTCCGCTCGGCCCTCACCGACATCCTCGCGGTCAACGCCACCTTGGTCACCCAGCAGCAGAACGCGGAGATGCGGGCGCTGGCCGAGGCGGGCTTCGAGCAGAACGAGGAGGTCAAAAAGATCTCCGCCTGGGCGGCCATCCTCTTCGCCCCCACTCTCGTCGGAACCATCTACGGCATGAACTTCACGCATATGCCGGAGCTGCACTGGGTCTTGGGATACCCGTTCGCGATCCTGCTGATGGCGGTGGTCTGCGTGAGCCTGTACGTGGTGTTCAAGCGGCGTGACTGGCTCTGAGCCGCCGAGTTCCGCCGCATCTTCGACTCTTCCGAGGCCTCGACCGCCGTATCGTGCCGGCGGTCCTGCTTCCAGACCTGGATACTCGACGCCGCACCGGCCATGGATTCCTTTGGGCGACTGTTCGAGCACATCCCCGTGCCTAGCTCGGGTGATCACGCCCGGCACGACCCGGGAGGCCCGGAATGCAGTCGCCCGGCCTTGGAGCGAGGTCGCTCCGCCTGTGGGGAGCCCTTGCCGTCGTCCTCGTGCTCGCCGTGGTGGGGGTCCTGCTCCTCCCGAGCGCGTCGCACAGGGCACGAGCCGCCGGTGACGGGCTGCCGCGCACGACCGTCGAGATCTCGCCCGGCGGGTGCGGACGCGGCTGGCGCAGGCCCGTTGCCGGGCTGCAGGTGTTCGATCTGCGCAACACCTCCGGCGGGCCCGCCGAGGTGTACCTCGAGGACCCCGGCAGCCAGGCTGCGATCCCACCCGGACCGCGCCGAGCCGCGCCGTACTCGAGAGACCCCAAGTCGGTGGCCGAGCGGTCAGTACTGATCACTCGGCCACTGGCTCGAACCGTACGTCCCGCTCCCCCGCCGCCGGGTCCGTCGTCGCCAGCAGCCGCGCGCCCTCGGCCTCCAGGGCCTCCCGGTCGGCGGCGCCGAGCCTCACGAACGGGGTCACGCGCAGTGCCGCCGCGCCACGGGCGCGCTCGATCTTCCAGATCCCGGCGACGAAGCCGTCCACCAGAATCGTGCCGCGCACGACGGCGTTGTCGCCCATCACCCGCCACCGGTACTCGTCGGCGAGGATGCGGGCACGATCGGCGTGCGAGAGCAGCAGGTTGTCGAACTCGGCGACGAAGCGGGCGGATACGGGCGTGTCAGGGTCCGGGAGCGACGCGCCCGCGCGGTCATAGAGCTCGCGCCCGCTCTCGTCCCGGTACCTCCGCAGGTCGGGCCCCAGTCGCTCGACCACCTCGCGCAGCCCGGTCAGCCCGCACCACTTCTGGATGTCCGCGACGGTCGCGGGCCCGAAGGCCGCGAGATAGCGCAGCACCATCGCGTCCAGGGAGGGCCCGGTCTCCATCGGCCGCCCCAGCCAGTCCTCGACGGTCGCGTACCGCGGCCCGCCGCTCTTCCCCCACAGCCCGCGCGGCGGCACCTGCACCAGCGGCGCCCACAGCCGCACCGCGTTGACCAGCGCACCCGGGTCCGCGTCCGGCCACTGGGGGCCGAGCTCGGCGCGCAGCTCAGCCGGGCTCAGGGCACCCCGCTCGAGCAGCTTCCGCCCGGCCGCCACCAGCTCCTCCTGCGCCACTCCGGGCAGCCGGCGCACGAAGGGCGTGCCGCGGAACTGCTGGTCGAGCATGGGTTGGATGAGCGGCCGCAGCCGCAGCGCGTCGGCCGCGGTGACGAGGTGCACGGTGCCGCGCATCAGCACCATCCGCACCACCTCCCGCTCCCGCATCAGCCGCGCCAGCTCCTCGAACGCGAAGCCGTCCAGGCGCGTCCACAGGCCGATGTACGGGGCGCCGGGTGCCTGGGACTGCATGCCGACCAGCCGCTCGATCACTTCGAGGGCGGTGAGGGACCCCGACCGGTCCAGCAGCAGCTGGCGCTGGAGCAGCGCCCTGTTGAGTGCTCGGGGGCCGAGTACGTCGTTCGTCATGCGCTCCACGCTACGAGCCCTTGCGGTCAGCTTCTGTCCTCGTCTGCTGCTCTTCCAGCCTCGTTCTCCTTTCAGAGGGCACAACTGACAGTCTCACGGTCCACGTTGTGCTTCGATGCCGTGATGCCAAGTCCGAAGAACAAGGAAGCAAGTGAAACCACATTCCCCGCATAGCCCGCGTCAACGCACGGCCGCCCTCGGCGCCATAGCCGCCGCCGGCGCACTGGCCTTCGCGATGACCTCCTCCGCGCCGGCGAGCGCCACGCCCCGGCACACCGGATCGCTCGACTACGTCGCCCTGGGGGACTCCTACGCCTCGGCGCCCGGCGTCCCCGAGCAGATCGACACCGCGTGCGCCCGCTCCAACAGCAACTACCCGCATCTCGCGGCCGAGCGGAACAAAGCACGACTGACGGACGTCACGTGCTCGGGGGCGACCACAGCGGACCTGCCCCTCGCCACGGACACGGCCCCCGCCCAGTACGACGCCCTCAACCGCGACACCGACCTGGTGACCGTGAGCATCGGCGGCAACGACATCGGCTTCTCCACCGTACTGGGACGCTGCGCCGCGCTGGGCGCGGGAAACCCGTCCGGAAGTCCCTGCCGCGACGATCTCACCCAGGGCGGCGGTGACCAGGTGGAGCAGAGCATCGCCGCTACGGCGCCGAAGATCTCCCAGGTGATCGCGGAAGTTCACCGCCGGGCACCGGACGCCAAGGTGGTGATGGTCGGCTACCCGTCGCTCTTCCCCGACAGCGGAGTCGGCTGCACGAGCCCCAGCGTCCCCTTCGCCGCGGGCGACTTCGCCTATCTGCGGGACAAGACGAAGTCCCTCAACTCCATGATCGCTCACCGCGCCAAGCTGGGTGGAGCCGCCTACGTCGACACGTACAAGCCCACCATCGGCCACGACATGTGCCAACCCGTCGGCGAGCGCTGGATCGAGAGCCTCGCTCCCGAGACCCCGGCGGCACCGGCCCACCCGAACGCACAGGGCGAGCGGGCCATGGCGGCGGCCGTGAACCGTGCGCTGCTCCGGTGCGGGGTCGTTCACCGTATCTGACGCTTCAGGTGGGGCCACGGCGGCAGACCGGGGCCCCACCGTGGCGTGAGAGTTCGAGAGAACCGATCAAAAGTTGACTGCTTGGCACACTATTTTGATCGCACGGGAACACAACTGGCGGTTTCTCCAGTCGACTTGTGGTTCGATGCAGTCCGGCACGAACAGGCGAGCGACGGCGACGGGAGATTGCGCATGGACCGGCGAGGGTTCCTCAGGGGTGCGGCCGCGGTGTCCGCCGCCGGGCTGATCTCGGCTGCGGGCGGTACGGCCACGGCGACCGCCGCACCGAGGCCCCTGGCGGCCTCGGACTGGCTGTCCGGCATCGCCGACGCCACCCCCGTCCAGCGGCTGACGCTGCCGGGCACCCACGACTCCGGCGCCCGCTACGGTGGCCCCTGGACGGAGTGCCAGAACACCACCATCGGCGACCAGCTGAACAGCGGCATACGCTTCCTCGACATCCGCTGCCGCGCCTTCGAAGGCGCCTTCCCCATCCACCACGGTGCCTTCTACCAGCACCTCAACTTCGACGACGTCCTCACCGCGTGCCGCTCCTTCCTGACCGCGCATCCGTCGGAGACCGTGCTGATGCGCGTCAAACAGGAGTACTCCGAGGAGAGCGCCGCGGAGTTCCGCCGCATCTTCGACACCTACCTCGACGGGAAGGGCTGGCGGTCGCTGTTCCGCCTGGACGCCAAGCTTCCGACCCTGGGCCAGGCCCGCGGGAGTGTCGTTCTGCTCGCCGACTCCGACAACATGCCGGGGGTGCGGTACGCCGACGCGCAGCTCTTCGACATCCAGGACGACTACATGGCGGAGCCGTTCGGCAAGTACCCCAAGATCCAGGCCCAGTTCCGCAAGGCCGCGGCCCAGCCGGGCAAGCTCTTCGTCAACTACGTCTCCACCGCCGCCCTGCTCCCGCCCCGCTCCAACGCGGACCGACTGAACCCGCAGGTCAAGAGCTTCCTGGAGAGCTCCGAGGCCACCGGCTGGACCGGGCTCGGGGTGGTGCCGATGGACTTCCCGAACACTGTCTCCGGCCTCGTCGACACCCTCATCCGGCACAACCCGGCGGCCTGAAAGCCTCCGACGACGTCCTCCCCCGCTTCTCAAAAGCCGGTCAGCCGCGCGGGCCGATCTCCTTCGGACCGTAGAGGGCCGCGGCCTCTCCCCCGTTCATCCGCGTGCCCATGTCCAGCTCACGCCCACCGGCCTCGGCCAGGGTGAGGTCGACGGCCGCGCCGGCGCTGTGCGGAGCGATGTCGGGCGGTGACACATACCGGCTCGCCGCCGAGTGGATGTGGCCGGCGGACCGTTCCGGGTGGAGAGCCCGCAGCTGATCGGCGTACTCCTCGAAGTACTCCCGCTGAAGTGAGGGCGGCCGGTACCCCTCGACGAACAGCAACCGCAAGCCCCGCGGAAGCGTCGCCTGGGCCTCGAGCAGCCGCTCCAGCACGCCTTCCCGCAGATACGCGAAGGCAGCTGCCGGGTCCTGCTTGCGGGCATCGACCAGTACCGAGCCGCTGCTGCGGACGTCCACGAGACGTTCACCGCACTCCGCAACGGGGATGGCGGCAACCTTCGGATCCGACATCAAGACGATCTCACTCATGACGCGATCACCCCGCGAGGCGAGCCCCGGTGAACCCTGCCGGTCACAGCGCTGTCAGCGTTTCCGCACGATTGGTGTGGATGGAAGAGCGACCCGTCGGCTGACGCGCTCCGGGGGCCGTCCGGCGCCGGTAGTAGTGGACCGTGGCCATTCCCAGCAGCGGTCCCCACAGGAGCAGCGGGGCGTAGGCGATGTTGAGCAGCCAGGTGCCCCACGTGGTGGCCGCCATGTCCGCGTTGAAAGTCGTGTAGACGAACAGCACGCCGTAGACCGTGGTGGCCAGTGTGCCGAACCCGGCCAGGGCGGTGGCCAGCAGGACCGGGACCCGGCGTCCGCGCAGGAACGGGACCCAGCGCGGCCATATCTCCCCCCAGCCGCGTACGAGCCCCAATGCGAGGAGGGCGAAGACCTCGGAGACCACGCTGAGGCCGATGAGGAAGAACGACCCCTGGCCAGGGGCGTCCAACTGGTCGTACTCGGACTGGGCCAGCCCTACGGGGATGCCGACGGCGATGGCGGCGCGCCATAACGCGGAGGGCACGTTGGTCAGCGCGGCGCCCGTCGCGGCGAGTCGGGCCCAGCGCGGAACATTCGGCAGTGCACGGGTGGTGAGCATGTGCATCAGACTGGCCGAGAGGCAGGCCGTCGCACGTCCCCTCACGGTCCCGTCCGCCGTACCTCTCGGGGAGGACACCCGGACTCCGGCATAGCCCTGAGGCCGATGGAGACAGCTCAGGAGCCCACGACGCCCGCGTCGTGGGCGATCAGCCCCGCCTGGGTGCGGTTCACACAGCCCAGCTTGTCCAGCAGCCGCGACACATAGCCCTTGATCGTGGCCTCCGAGAGGTACAGCCGCGCCCCGATCTGCGCGTTCGACAGCCCCTCGCCGAGCCCGGCCAGCACCTCGGCCTCCCGCTCGGTCAGCGATCCGACCAGCCGCCGCGCGCGGTCGCGCGCCGAGTGGCCGTCGGAGGAGGCCGCGATCAGTCGGCGGGCGGCGGCCGGGGAGAGCACGGTGTGGCCCTCGGCGGCCACGCGCACCAGGCCGATGAGGTCCTCCGGTGGCGTGGTCTTGACCAGGAAGCCCGTCGCGCCCGCCCGCAGCGCGCGCAGTACGTACTGGTCGGCGTCGAAGGTCGTCAGGACCACGATGACCGGCGGGTCGGCGAGCTCCCTGATGCGCTCGATCGCGGTGAGCCCGTCCACGCCCGGCATGCGCAGGTCCATGAGCACCACGTCCGGCCGGTGGCGCTCGACCGCCTCGGCGCCGGCCGCGCCGTCGTGTGCCTCGGCCACGACCTCGATGTCCTCGGCCGAGCCGAGGATCGTGCGCAGGAACACGCACACCATCGGCTCGTCGTCGACGACCACCACCCGGACCACCGGCCTCACCCCACCGTTTCCGCGGTCGGCACATACGAGGGCAGCGTGGCCTCGACGCCGAATCCGCCGTCCGGCTCGGGCCCGGCGCGCAGCGTGCCGCCCACCAGCTCCACGCGCTGCCGCAGGCCCGCGAGTCCCAGGCCCGAGCCGGTGTCCGCCAGGGCGCGGTGGGGTCCGGCGGCCGGCGGCGTGTTGCGGACCGTGAGCCGCAGGTGCGCCGCGCCGTACTCGACCCGTACGGTCACCCGCGCGCCCGGGGCGTGCTTGCGCACGTTGGTCAGCGCCTCGCGCACGATGCGGTACGCGGTACGCCCGACCACCGGCGAGGCGAGCGCCCGGTCGCCCTCCTCGATCAGTGCGGCCGGGGTGCCCACCGCGGTCGACTCGGCGACCAGCGCGGGGAAACCGGCCACCGAGGGCGTCGGGTCCCCTTCAGGGGTGGTGCGCAGGATGCCGACCAGGTCCCGCAGCTCGTCCAGGGCCTGGCAGCCCGCCGCCCGCAGCTCCTCCGCAGCCTGCCGGGTCGCCTCGTCGGGCGCCGTGATCCGCAGCGCCCCGGCCTGGAGCACCATCAGGCTCACCCGATGGGTCACCACGTCGTGCATCTCCCCCGCCAGCCTCGCCCGCTCCTCGGCACGGGCCTGCTCGGCGAGCAGATGACGCTCCCGCTCGGCCCGCTCGGCGCGTTCGGTCAGCGCCAGCACCAGCCGCCTGCGGGCCTCGAAGTACAGCGTCAGCAGCGGCCCGAGAGCCGTGCGCAGCACCCCGATGGTGACGACCGTGACCGACGGCTGCCACACGCGCGCCACGATCGCCGTGAAGACGCCGAGCGCGACGAGCGCCGTCAGCCGGGACCACCGCTTCCGCCCGTAGAAGGGGGGCCCGTACGCCGCGAGCGCTGTCGCGAAGGGGGCCCACACATTGCCCGAGTGCGCCGGAGTCAGCGCGCCCACCGGCGAGATCAGCAAGGACACCGCGAGCGTGAACCCGCCGAGGACGGCCATGACCGTCAGGGGCGCGTGGCGGCGGGCTGCCAACGAGAGGCAGGCGAGGGCCTGCACGCCCAGCATGGCCCAGGCCGGCGGGCCCGGGTGGGCCGGCCACCAGGTCGCGCCCAGCAGCGTCGTCCCGGTGTCGAGCAGCGCGAAAGCCACCGCGATCGCCACATCCACGGCGACCGGATGCCTACGGTGCCACGGTCCGGCAATCATGCGGCCTACGGTAGGACACCGTCCGCGCGCGGAACGCGGACGGTGTCCCAGGCCGGACGTCCGTCGGGGGCGGACCCTACGAAAGTCGTATGTCGCCCGGGACGGCCATGCCTTCGTCGCCCCCGCCGTCGACCACTCGCCCTGCCGCCCGCCGCCCCGACCGCCGTGCAATGGACACATGCATACACAAGGGCAGGCCGGCGCCGTGGTGGTGGCGGACCTGCGGAAGAGTTACGGAGCGGTGGAGGCCGTGCGCGGGGTGAGCTTCACCGTCGCGCACGGGGAGATCTTCGCGCTGCTCGGGCCGAACGGCGCCGGCAAGACCACCACGCTGGAGATCCTCGAAGGCTTCCGCGCCCGGGACGCGGGGCGGGTCGGCGTGCTCGGCCTCGACCCCTCGGACCCCGCCGTCGGGCGCCGGCTGCGCGAGCGGATCGGGCTGGTGCTGCAGGACATCGCGGTTGAGCCGTATCTGACCGTCCGCGAGACGATCGCCCGGGACGCGGGGTACTACCCGGCGCCGAGGGACGTCGACGAGGTGATCGGCCTGGTCGGCCTCGCCGGGCAGGAGCGGCGGAAGGTCAGGACGCTCTCGGGCGGGCAGAAGCGGCGCCTGGATCTGGCCCTGGGCCTGATCGGCGACCCGAGCCTGCTGTTCCTCGACGAGCCCACGACCGGGTTCGACCCGAACGCGCGCCGGAGCGCCTGGCGGCTCGTACGCGACCTGCGCGACGCCGGGACCACCGTCCTGCTCACCACGCACTCCATGGAAGAGGCGCAGGAGCTGGCCGACCGGGTGGCGGTGATCGCCGACGGCCGGGTGGTGGCCGAGGGCACTCCGTCGTCCCTCGGCGGCCGCGACACCGCCCGCGCTCGGATCCGCTTCGCCCTTCCGGAGGAGTGCGCGGCGGCCGATCTGCCGGTCGCCGGCGGCGGACCGGGCGACGACGGGCTGGTCACCGTGGAGACCGGGGAGCCGACCGAGGCGCTGCACCGGCTGACGGGCTGGGCGCTTGAGCGCGGCGTATCGCTCGACGGGATCACCGTCGAGCGGCCGAGCCTGGAGGACGTCTACCTCCGGCTGACCGGCCGGGGCGCACCGGAGTACGTGAGGGAGGCGAGCAAGCGATGAGCGCCACCGACCACCGGCCCCCGCGCCGCGGCCTGGGCCTGCTGTGGCACCAGATCCTCTTCGAGCAGCTGTCCTTCTGGCGCAACCCGCAGAGCGCCTTCTTCACCTT
Source organism: Streptomyces sp. ME19-01-6 (assembly GCF_033793745.1). NCBI lineage: Bacteria > Bacillati > Actinomycetota > Actinomycetes > Kitasatosporales > Streptomycetaceae > Streptomyces > Streptomyces sp. ME19-01-6. Next base: position 132,942 of record NZ_JARAXF010000017.1, read on the forward strand.
CGTCTTCCCGGTCGTGGTGATCGCGGTCTTCGGCGCCATGTTCGGCGGCGGCGGCACCGACCCGTACTTCTACGGACTCTCGGCGCTGGGGTACTACGTGTCCACGATCGCCGCGGTCTCCGTCCTGGGCTCCTGCTACAGCCAGCTGGCCATCGTCCTCGCCACGCGGCGGCAGAACGGGATCCTCAAACGGGTGCGGGCCACACCGCTGCCGGCCTGGGCGTACTTCCTCGGCCTGCTGGCGCACTGCGTCATGCTGAGCGTGGTGGACGTGCTGCTGATCGTCGGCGTCGGGCGGCTGTACGGCGTGCCGCTCCCCGGTCTCGCGCGGTGGCCCGCGATCGTGCTGACGCTCGTGCTGGGCGCGGCCTGCTTCTGCGCCCTCGGGGTCGCGGTGGCCTCCCTGATCCGCAATGCCGAGGCCGCGCCGGCGGTGGTACAACTCGTCCTGTTCCCGCTGGTGTTCATCTCCGGCACCTATCTGCCGATCCACTCCGGGACGGTGAACCAGGTGGCCGACGCGCTGCCGGTGCGGCCGTTCAACGAGGCCCTGCTCGGTGCTCTGGCCCAGCACTCCGACTCCGGTTTCGCGTGGCGAAGCCTCGGCGTGCTGCTCATCTGGGGCGCCGCGGGGGCGGTCGTCGCGGTCCAGATGTTATGCGCTGTTGAGCTGTCCTCGGGCTATCGTCCACCGTCATGTCGATCACCGGTTGGCGGGTGCACTTCACTCGCCGAGACCTGGCGAGGCCGTGCGAAGTGACCGCATTCATGCGGGAGTTCAGCGCCCTGTTCGCCGGTCTCAACGAGGTCTTGGACGATCGGGGAGTCCCTGAGGGGCAGCCGTTCCTGATCAGTCCGGCGGGCGGTTACGACGTGGCGCTGAACCGGTACTTCTCGGTGTGGCTGGCGTCGTCACCGTGGAACACCCAGGCCGCCCATGCCCGGGACTTGCGCACGTACTTCGACTTCCTGTGGTTCGCGCGAGGCCGGCATGACTGGCGTGACGCGTCCATGGATGACCGGGCGGCGTACGAGTGGTGGCGTCGTCGTGATGAGCGTGGACCTCGCCTGGAAGACACCAGCTGGGACCGGGAGGTGTCCACGGTCAACCAGTTCTACCTGTGGGCGATCGAGCAGGACCTCGTGAGGGCCAATCCCATCCGCCAGCGCGCGGCCGCAATGTGGTCGCCCTGGCGGGTCGGGACCGGCGCGGGCATGGTGCGGCAGGTGCCGGCGGAGATGTCGCACACGGGGTCTAGGCGGGAGGTGAAGTGGCTGCCACCTCGGTCGTACCGGCTGTGGCGCAATGTCGGACTGTGCGGCTATGACGCGCAGGAGATGCCCCGGCGGGGGTTCCGCGGAAGGTGGGCGGCACGGAACGCGGCGTACGCGGACTCGATGGTCCGTACGGGCCTGCGGTTGTGCGAGCACTCGGCCCTGACGGTGTTCGACCTGCCAGAGCTGCCACCTGCGGTGTCGGGGGTCGTCAACGCGCGGGCGGTTCTGCCGCACGCGATCTCTAAGGGGAGGTCGGGGCGGGCGGTGTACTGGCCGGTGTCGGTGCTGCGGGATGTGCGCGACTACATGGAGTGGGACCGGGCCGAGATGCTCGACTACGGCCGCTCGCGCGGCTTCTACATTCCAACACGCCGGTCGCTGCTGGTGGAGGACCCGGCCGTGCCGCGGGTGCGGATGGGGGGTCGATGGGTGCCGGTGGCCCGTCTGGATGACGGCGAGCGGCGCCGGCTGCTGGTGGCGACGGCTGACGGCGGGTGGGAGCCGGCGATGGTGTGGCTGAACCAGTGGGGTCTGCCGATGGCGATGTCGGGGTGGAAGCAGGTGTTCGCCGACGCCAACGCACGGTGTCGTGCCCAGGGTGTAGATGTGGGAGCGACACCGCACATGCTGCGGCATTCGTACGCGGTGATCACGCTGGAGTTGCTGTGGCGGGGGCATCTGCAGGCGCTGGGCGAGATGAACGAGCGGCAGCGGCTGACGTATCAGCGGGTATTCGGTGATCCTCTGAACTGGGTGCGAATCAGGCTCGGTCACCGCTCGGCGACGACCACGGCGCTGTACTTGCACACCTTGCAGGAGCTGGAGATGCGTACCCGGTTGGAGCTGGTGCCGGAGGGGGCGTGGGAGCCGGCGGGCTTCAGCGAGGAGGGCTGGCTGGAGCGGTCGGAGGTGGTCGCGTGAGCAAGGATGTGCCCCGCGCGGGCCGCGGCCGTGCGGCGGCTGTGCCCGACGGCTTCTACGAGCCGCCCCCAGTGGTGGAGTTGCCCGAGGACGGCGGTGCGCCGGTGGTGCGGTTCACGGGTGAGGACGGCCGCAAGCGCGTGTTCCGGTTCGAAGAGTTGCCGCTGCCGGGGCTGCACCGGGACTTCGCGCACGCACTGGGGGTGCGGATCGGGCCCGGCGGCGGGCGCCGCACGCAGCGGGCGGCGAGCAGCCAGTGGCAGACGGTCAAGCGGTTCTTGCTGCTCTTGGACGGGCTCGCGGAACCGCCGCGCCGGGTTCAGGAGCTGCGGGTGCGTCACCTGGAGCGGTACCTGATGTCGAGGCGCCAGACGTGTGGGGAGATTTCCGCCCGCCGGAACCTTCAGGACCTGCTTCGGATCGTGCGCGTCCTGCCCGGTCAGGACCGGCTGGACGGGGCGGTGGCGGACTATGCCGGGCAGCCTGGGCACGGCGTGGATGCGCAGCAGGCTGCGCGTCCGGGGTACTCCGATCGCGAGTTCCAGGCCATCATGGCCGCCGCCCGCTCCGACGTGGCAGCCATCCGCGACCGGATCATGGCAGGCGAGAAGCTGCTGGGGCGCTTCCTCGCCGGCGACGAAACCATGTCGGTGGCTGAGCGGGAGCAGGGGGCGCGGCTGGAGGCGATGGCGGCCACGGGCCGGGTCCAAGTCGACTACCGCGGGCTGACGGTGGGCGAGTATCCGGCGGCCTGCTACGCGCAGGCGCGGCAGTTGTTCGTGATCGACCCGGACCTTGCCCCGCTGCTGATCTATGCGGCCGGGCTGAGCGGCCGCAACCCGGAGACGCTCAAGGAACTGCCCGCCGAGCACCGGCTGCTGGAGGAGCGCGCGGTAGCGGTCACGCTGACCAAGCGCCGCCGAGGCAAGGCCAACTCCCGTACGACAGTGCACTGGAGCGTGGACGGGGAGCGGGAGCTGCGGACGATGGGTGGCTTCTACCTGCTGCTGCACCGGATGATGGGCCGCAGCCGGGCGTTGTCCGGGACCGGGTCGGTGTGGTCGATCTGGGCGGGCAACGGCCGCGGTAGTGTCCTCAATGCCGCCACTGGCGGGCACATCGGTCCCTTCGATGCGGAGCTGGCCCGCAAGCTGAAGCTCGGGGCGTGGGCCGGGCGTCACGGCCTGGTGGGCGATGACGGAAAGCCGCTGCAGATGATGCGCGCATCAAGAAGACCGTGGAGGTGCGCACGGCGAAGCAGGTCGGAGGGCATCTGCCGTCCGCGCGGGTGACGAACACGGCCAACACCTCCTTCACCCACTACCTGCGCACGGACCCGTTTGTCACCGAGTGGGCGGCCGACGTACTCACTGAGGCGATCACCGACGCGGAGGAGAGCGCCCGCGCCGTCGTCGTCCGCCTCGGCGCCGGGGAGGTGGCTGCCGTGCCGGAGCGGGTGCGCGAGCAGGCGGCCGCGGGCGAACTCGACACGCTGGCCAGTGCGTGCACGGACATCGAGAACGCACCCGGCGGCGGACGATGCCAGCAGTCGTTCCTGACCTGCTTCGGCTGCCCCAACGCCCTGGTGATGGAGCGCCATCTCCCGGCTCTGCTCTCCCTGGCCGAGGCTCTGCGCGAGGACCTTCAGCGCCAGGACGTCGGGCAGTGGACGGCCCGGTACGGGACAACCTGGCAGATCCTCACCCGCGACATCCTGCCCCGCTTCAGCCCCGCCCAGCGTGCCGCCGCCCAGGAGACACAGCCCCACCTGATGCTCGACCTTCTGCACGGGCCGAAGGAGTGGTCATGACACACGCTGCCGAAGCGCCCATACACCGCTTCGCCGTGCCCGAGAACGCCCTGGTCCTGGCCACGCGTCCGCTGCGGCCCGAGGCCCATCTGGAAGAAACTTCCCGCTACGGCGACGACCTGTGGACACTGACGCCGGCGTCGCTGCGTGCAGACCGCAAGCCCCACCGGCTCGACTTCACGCAGGTCCCGCACGCGCACCGGGACACCGCCAAGCTCCTGTTCTACACCCTCTTGATCGAGGACACCCCGCCTGGCGAAGAGCCGATCACGATCTCCAGCATCCGCGCCTATTTCACCTGCGTACGCCATTTCCTGGTGTGGGCACAGAACCGCCAGCTCCCCCTGGCGCAATTGACGGGCGAGGACCTGGACGCCTACCACGCCGAGCTGACGTCGCTGCGGATGTCGGTCAGCGGAATCTATCGCCAACGCCGTGCCGTGCGCCTGCTGTGGGCCTACCGTTCCCGCTTGGCCGACCACCTCGGGCAGGATCCGCTGCGGCGGGCGCTGTGGCAGGCATGGGCGCGCGCCAACCCCCGGCGGTACGACGAGAACCTCACCGACCGCATCCCCGAGCACGTCATGGGACCCTTGCTGACCTGGGCGCTGCGCTGGGTGGACGACCTCGCCGACGACGTGCTCGCCGCCCGCGCCGAGCGCGACGGCATCGACGCGCGCCCGCCTGCCCACCCCGATCCGCTCGTGGCCCTGCGGGCTGTGCTGGCCGGCTTCCGCCGGCGCGGACAGCCGCTGCCGGCTGCATCTGTCCGGCTGGCCACGGGATGGCGGGGCAGAGGGGGGTCCCCGAACTTCGCTTATCTGGCCCGTCTCGCGGGCCATCCGTCCTACCCGTTCAGAAAGGCCCGTTCCCGGCGGCTGATCGAGGAGGCGGTCCGCGATCTTGGTGTGGACACAGACTCCCCCCTGCGGCACGTCCCGCAGGCGCGGGTGGAAGGTCAGCGGTGGCTGGAGCAGATCTCCTACTACGAGGTCGGCCAGTTCGAGCGGCTGCTGCAGGTGTCCTGCTGGATCGTCATCGCCTACCTCTCCGGCCTTCGCGACTCCGAGATCAAACACTTGCGGCGCGGTTGCGTGAGCGCCCAGCGCGACGCCGACGGCCGTATCTACCGCTACCGGCTTCACGGACTGGCCTTCAAGGGCGAAGGCGTCCATGGCGCGGCCGCCAGCTGGATCGTCACCGCTCCCGTCGCACGGGCCGTCGTCGTCCTGGAACGCTGCCAGCCGGCCGACGAGCCCTACCTGTTCGCGCACCCGTTCAAGTCGGCCAACTACCAGAGCCACCACGTGGCTGGGCGCGTGCGGACCGGCGCCACCACCATCAGGGACATCACCGCACTGGCCAAGTGGATCAACGCCTACTGCGCGGCGCACTCACGCGTGGATGCGATCCCCGAGGACAAGGGGCGCCTGCCACACCTGACGCCCCGGCAGTTCCGACGCACGCTCGCCTGGTTCATCGCCCGCCGCCCGGGCGGCACCATCGCCGGCGCCCTGCAGTACCGCCACCAGCGCATCCAAATGTTCGAGGGCTACGCCGGCACCAGCGACTCCGGCTTCCGTGACGAGGTCGAGGCCGAAGAAGCCTTCGCCCGCGGCCAGTTCCTCGCCGAGCTGGGCACCGACGACGACCGGCCGACTCTGACCGGTCCCGCAGGCCCGGAAGCCGAAGCCCGACTTGCCGAGCTCGCCCGCCGCACCGTCTTCGACGGCCAGGCTGTCACCGACGAAGCCCGCCTGCGGCGCATCCTGGCCCGTCACGACACCCACATGTACCCGGGGACCTTCGTCACCTGCGTCTACAACCCGGACCGCGCCCTGTGCCGCGCGCCCGCCGACCCCGGCCACCAGCCGGCCTTGGCCGATTGCCAGCCCCTGGCCTGCCGCAACACCGCCCTCACCCCCGCCAACCACCAAGCCCTCTCCAGCCACCTTGCTCAGCTGGAGAACGCCCTGGACGACGGCGCCCGCCTCGCCCCTTACGTCCGACACCGTCTTCAGGAACAGCACCGTGCCACGGCCGCGTTCCTTGCCCGCCACGATCCGGAGCCCGCCGAGTGAAACGAGCCCTGCCCGACGCCGACACCGTCAAGGCCGCCATCGACACCGTCTTCGACGAGGCGTCCGCCAGCGGACGCAGGCCGACCGTCACCGCCATCGAGCGCCGCCTCGGCATCCCCCACGCCACCTTCCACCGCCACTACGCCGACCTGATCGACACCCACTTCCGGCCCCGGATCCCCGCGGCCCGCAACCAGACGCGCACGGACCGGCCGATGACCGACGAGCCCAAGGAGGAGAATCTCCGCCGGCTGCGGCAGGAAAACACCGACCTGCGCCGCACCCTCGCCCTGTACGAGGAGGCCATCCGGCAACTCACCCTCGAAAACCACGCCCTGCGCGGCGGCAGCAGCGTCATCCCCCTGCCCACCCGCAGCCGAACCTCCGCACCATCACAGCCCTGACCTGGGCCCCGTCCGGGTCGCCCAGCGCGCGAGGACCGGCGTCACCGCGTAGATGTGGCGGCGTGACCCTGACACCCCCGATCGAGCCGATGCTCGCCGAAGCCCGGCGGCAGCTGCCCCCGGACGAGGCACTGCCACAGGACTGGGTCGCGGAACAGAAGCCGGACGGCTTCCGGGCCATCCTCTTCGCACGCCCCGGATTCGTCATGCTCCAGTCCCGCCAGGGCGCGGACCTTACCGGCGCCTTCCCTGACATTGCCGCTGCGGCCACCGAGCCGGGTGAGGCGCTCGTGCTGGACGGCGAGCTCGTGGTGCCACACGAGGGGCGGCTGCACTTCGAAGAGTTGCAGCGCCGTGCTCGACGCCGAGGCCGCGGCGCCGTCCAGGCGGCGGCCGAGCGCCCCGCCTACCTGATCGTTTTCGACGTCCTGGAGGCCGGGGGCACCGAGTTGCTCGCCCGGCCATATCGCGAGCGGCGCGCGATCCTGGAGGACCTCTTCGCCCGCGAGGTGCTCGCCGCACCGTTCACGCTGTGCCCTGCCACCGGCGACCGGGCGACCGCGCTGGATTGGCTGGACCCGGCCTGGGGCACGGTCGGCATCGAGGGCGTCGTGATCAAGGGCGGCGGGCAGCCGTACCTGCCGGGCAGGCGTGCCTGGATCAAGGTCCGCTCCCGTACCACCGCCGAAGCACTGGTCGGTGGGATCACCGGGACGCTCTCCTCGCCTGCCACGCTGCTGCTGGCCCGCTATGACGCCGTCGGAGACCTGCGGTTGCTCGCCCGCACCACACCCCTGTCCACCGCCCAACGGCGCGACCTCGCCCGGCGACTGCACGCGGCCGGCCCCGACCACCCCTGGCACGGACGACGCTTCTCGGCATTCCCTGTTGAATTGGCGTGTTGAAGCCGATGCAAGAGGGGCGGGCAGCGTGCTGTCGTCGCTGACCCGGCTGTGGGTCTTCGACCAGCTCAGTGCCCGGCCCAGCGGCATTGGCTGCCCGCCGTGGGAGACCGAGGGGGTGGACGACTACCTGCCGCCGGCGACGCCGGCAAACTGCTCCATTCGCTGTCCCATCCCAACCCCCCGATCCGGGCGCTGCCGCCCCAGCCGCACCCGGGCCGGAGCAACTGAGTCGATGCTCGGGCGGTACGGATCTCCGAGGGCGCGCCGGGCGCCGCCCGAGCCGGCTCGAAGGCGGCGGTGACCAGCCCTTTCGTAGGGCTCCCGAGCCTGCCATGTAATGGTTGTAGCGCCCCGCACAGTTACATCAGTGTGTCTGCATGCCTGCTTCGATACTCGGTGCCCCGGGGCGTCTGTCCCTGCGGCACAAAGTGCCCCCCGGCCGTGCGCAGCTGTCGTTCCCCTGCGGGAGGGATGCGCGGTGACCGGCCGCCTGGCGACGCCTGCTGGATCGCCCATCCTGGAGATGGCCCGCCGCGCGGCCGAGCATCGCGCGCAGGGCCGACACATCGTCGATCTCACGCTCGGTGAACCAGATTTCGCCCCGCCCGGCCATGTCATCGCCGCGGCCCAAGAGGCGGCCGGCCGTGTGCTGGGCTACAGCCCCGCCAACGGCCTGCCCGAACTACGCCGGGCCGTGCGGCACGCGGTGGAGCGGGATCGCGGACTGGAGTACGCGGACGCCCAGGTGGCGGTGGGGTGCGGCGCGAAGCAAGTCATCTTCAACGCGTTCTTCGCCACCCTGTGCCCGGGGGACGAGGTGATCGTCCCGGCGCCGTACTGGGCGAGCTACCCCGCCATGATCCGCCTGTGCGGCGGGCTGCCGGTGGCCGTTGACTGCCCGGCCGAGTCTGGCTTCCGCCTCACGCCGCGAGCGCTGCGGGCGGCCATCACCGAACGGACGCGCTGGGTCGTGCTGAACGCCCCCGGTAATCCCTCCGGCGCCACCTACAGCCATGATGAACTGGCAGCCCTCGCCGAGGTGTTGCGACGGCACCCCACCGTCACGGTCCTGTCCGACGAGATCTACGCCCACATCCGCTACGACGATCGGGAGTACGTCGGCCTCGCGCAGGTCGCACCGGATCTGCGGGAGCGGATCCTGCTCGTCGACGGCGTCTCCAAGGCGTACGCGATGACCGGCTGGCGCATCGGCTGGGGACTGGGCCCGTCCGACCTCGTGCGCGCCATCACCGCCGTACAGACGCAGAACTGCACGCAGACGGCGGCCGTGAGCCAGCTGGCGGCCGTCGCCGCGCTGGAGGGGCCTCAGGGAGTCCTGGCGGAGCGGCGGGCGATCTACCACCGCCGCCGGGATGCCGCGCTGGCGATCCTGCGCCAGAGCCCGAACCTGGACACGGTGGCGCCGGACGGCGCGTTCTACCTGTTCCCGCGCCTTGCGGCCGGTGACGATCTCGCGGTGGCGGAGGCCCTCCTGGAGGCGGGACGCGCGACGGTGCCGGGCAGCGCCTTCGGCGCGCCGGGCCATCTGCGGCTCTCCTTCGCCACCGACATCACCACGCTGGAAGCGGGCTGCCGCACCGTCGTCCACGTCCTTGACGAGGTCGCCTCGTGATCGCACTGACACTCACGGCCCTGGTACCGGTCGTCCTGCTGATCGGGCTCGGCTTTGTCGTCAAGCGGTGGATGATCCAGGGCGAGAGCTTCTGGTCCGGGGCCGAGAGCCTCGGATACCGGGTGCTGTTGCCGGCACTGTTCCTGCACGGCCTCGCGACGGCCGACACCCATGACCTTCCGGTGAGAACCCTGACAATCGTCCTGGTCGCTTCTACTGTGGTGGTCGCCGCGCTGGTCATCGCCCTGAGGCCCCTGATGCGGTTGCCCGGCGACGGCTTCACCTCGGTCTTCCAGGGCAGCATCCGATTCAACAACTACATCGGCGTGACCATCGCCTCCGGCCTGTACGGCACGCAGGGCGTGGCCATGGCCGCGGTATGCAACGCGGCGATCGTGCCCACGGTCAACGTGCTGTGCGTGCTCGTCTTCGCCTGGTTCGGCGGCGCCCGCCTGAGCCTGACGGGCATCGCCCGGCAACTGGTGACCAACCCGCTCATCCTCGCCTGCGTGGCAGGCGGCCTCATCCAGGCCCTGGACCGGGGTCTGCCACCGGGCATCGAGCCGGCACTGCAGTCGCTGGGAGCCGCTTCGATGCCGCTGGGGCTGCTGTGCATCGGCGCTGCGCTGCGCTTTGGCCAGGCACGCGCATGGACAGGCCCGATCCTCACGTCCTCGACCATGAAGTTCGTCCTGATGCCGGCCGTGACCTTCCTGCTGGCCCAGCCGCTTGGCCTCGGGGCGTCGGCACTGCTCGTCGCCGTGCTCTTCCAGGCCCTGCCCACGGCATCGTCGTCGTACATCATGGCCCGACAGCTCGGCGGGGACGCACCCATGATGGCCGGCATCACCGCAACACAGACCCTCATGGGCATCGCCGCCGTCCCGCTCATCGCGGCCCTCGTCCCCACCTGACCACCGGGGCTTTCGGGTCCGCGGCCGCTGTCAGCCCCGCTTCATACGGTGACGGCGGACCGCATCAGTGTTGGCGCAGCGAGCACTGCAGTAGGCGCGGCGACCATTGCGGCTGGTGTCGGCGAAAGCCGTCCGGCACGAATCCAACGCACACACCCCCAGCCGCCGGCCCTCCGCCTCCATGGCGAAGATGGCCAGCCCTCCCGCGGTCACGGCCCGCACACGGCTCTGTACGTCCTTGCCGTCCGGCGCGAAATGCAGATGCGGCCGCAACCCGTCGTGCGTAGTCAGATAGACCCTTCCGGCACCGTCGGCGAGCAAGGCATTGACCATCTCGCACCGTTCGTCCTGCGAGACAGCCTCGAAAACGGGCCGCAAGCGCCGCGACCACACCCTGATCTCCTCGCAAGCCGAACCAGTCACACGAGCACGCCGAACCGCGTGACGCTCAAGCACCTGCTCCAACGCCTCAGCCCGCCACGAACCACCAGCCTCAAGGTTCACCAGCGACACAGCCAGGCGGACCCCGACCATGTTGTCATGCTCAAACTTCACTCACCCATTGCAGCACATCCGTTGTATCCGCCGTGATCGCCTGCACTGGGCAGCCGACACCACTGACACACCCGAACCAAACGATCACGTTCGGAAAGCGGATGGCGCCTGAGGGTCCCGATACTGGTGACCTACAATTAACTGTCTATGGAAGATAATTCTTTGGAAGATGAGTGATGGCTGACACTGACCTGAAGCTGCTGTACCGGGAGCTGGTCTCGCTGGAGATCGAGTTGTGGGACGGTATCGAGGGGCGGTTGCGGGCGGAGTATGACCTGGCGCTGACCTCGTTCGAGGTGCTGTACCTGCTGTTGCGGCGGCCTGGGCGGCGGATCCAGGACATCGCGGAGGAGTTCTCGATCACGGTGGGCGGCACGAGCAAGGTCGTCGACCGTCTGGAGGCGGCGGGCCTGTGCGGGCGGAGGGCCAATCCGAACGACCGCCGTTCCTCGATCGTCGAGCTCACCCCGGAGGGGCGGAAGCTGGTGGAGGGGGCGCTGAAGGTCTTCGAGGAGGAGCTGGAACTGCGGATCGGGTCGGTGATTCCCGAGGAGTCGGTACGCGAGGTGACGGCGGTCCTCAGTACGCTGCGGGCAGCCGGACGTGCTCTGGACGCGGAGCGGAAGGCCGGGGGTCGGACGCCGGTTCCGGCCTTGCGGGCGCCGAAGCAGTCCGGTCGGTCGGCCTCGTGAGCCAGGGTGCCTTGGGTGCGACAACGGGCGGCTGATGCGGGGCGGGTGACGATGGTTCACCCGCCCCGCATCAGCCGCCCGTTGTCGTTCAGTCGGCGATGCCGTCGAAGGCGATGACTTTGTCGATGTGGGCGCGGACGAGGAGGTTGCCGGGGCCGCCGTTGCGTGCGGCGTACTCCTGGGCGCGGTCCTCGCCCATGTAGCGGGCGCCGAGGAGGCCGCCCCAGTGCAGCAGCTCGTCGGGCTTCTCGGAGGTCTCGGCGCGTCCTTGGAGGATGACGAACGCGTATGGGGGGTGGTCGTCGTCGACGCAGAGGGCGAAGCGTCCATCGCGGGCGAGGTTGCGGCCCTTGACGCCGTCCTTCTCGGTGGTGAGCACGATGTCGTCACCGTCGAGAAGGAACCAGACCGGTGTGACGTGCGGGCTGCCGTCGGCTTTGACGGTTGACAGCTTGCCGGTGCGGGTGCTGTGCGTGACGAACTCCCGCCACTGCTCGTCGGTCATCTTCCGCATACGGTGCCTTTCACTCTGGTGGGGCCGTTCGCCGGCCCCGAGGCCAGGCCGGCCTCGGGGCACGCAGTGGGTTTCAGCGGCCCCAGAAGGCGTCTTCGGCGTTCTGGTCGCCGGAGAAGAGCCACATCTCGGTGATCTTGCCGTTCTGGATCCTCAGGAGATCCACGCCATCCATGGCCATGGACGTGTCGCCGCGGCGGCCGGTGAAGTGGATGGTGGCGGCGACCAGGTCACCGTTGCCCATGAGAGAGTGGACCGTGTCGATGGCGAAGGTGCCCTGGCTGGCCTCCATCATGCTGCCGAGCATCTGGAAGACGGCGCCCTGGCCCTTGTGGTCGCCGGAGAACTGGTTGGCGCCGGGCTGGTGCCAGACGATCTGCTCGTCGAGGAGGCCGCCGAGGGCGGCCATGTCTCCGGTCTGCACGGCCTGGAAGTAAGCGCGGGCCAGGTCGAGGTTCGCAGTGGTCATCGCGCTCTCCATGGTTCTCGTGCGGGTTCGGTCGGGGTCATCGGGCGAAGTCGAGGCGGTCGGCCAGGCCGGCCTCGGTGAAGGCGGCCTCGATCTCGGCGCGGCCTTCCTGGAAGTGGGCCCAGCTGTCGTAGTGCGCGGGGACGACGCGGCGGGCGCCGAGCGTCTTGGCGGCCTCGGCGCCCAGGGCGCTGTCGAGGGTGAGCAGGGCGCCGTCGAAGGCGAAGGGCATGCGGGCGCCGCCGAGGAAGAGGATCGCGGTGTCCACCGGGGCGAACCTCTCGGCGATCTCCTTGACGTGCTCCAGGGCGGCGTTGTCGCCGCTGACGTAGACCGAGGGCAGGTCGTCGGAGGTGAGCATGAAGCCGATGACGTCACCGGAGATCGGCTCGCAGCCCACGGGGCCGTGCCGGGCGGGCACGCCGGTGACGGTCACGGTCCCGCCGTCGGGCCGCTTGAGCTCGGCGGTCTGCCAGAAGGCGAGACCGCGGGCGCTGCCGCCCAGGCGGCCGGCGCCGCTCTCGGTGGTGAAGACGACCGGCACCTCGGCCAGGAGGGCACGCCCGGCGTTGTCGAGGTTGTCTTCGTGCGTGTCGTGGGAGAGCAGGACGGCAGCGACGCGGCCGAGGTCGGCGGCGGTGACCGGCGAGGGGGCGGTCTTGACCAGCTTGTGGTCACCCGGGAGGGGCATGGGGTACTCGCCGGGCGGGTCGAGGGTCGGGTCGGTGACGAACCTGAGCCCGCCGTACTCGACGAGGGCGGTGGGGCCGCCGTAGACGCGGACGGAGATCTTTTCGCTGGTGGCGCTGGCGCCAGGCATCCGGGGCACCTCTCGGTCGGGGGAACAGTGGTACGTGGCCCTGCGGCGTGCTCCGGCAGGAGGCAGGGCGGAAGGGGCAGGGGTTACGGGGCGGGTACGGAGAAGACGCCGAAGTGGTTGCCGGCGGTGTCCTCCAGCCGGGCGAAGGTGAAGCCCGCAGCGTCGGAGACCGGCTCCATGAGGACCTCGGCGCCGAGTTCCCGGCCGCGCTCGACAGTCGCTGCGACGTCCTGGACCAGGACGTAGAAGATCGCGTAGTTGGGGAAGTTGCCCTCCGAATCCCACACGCCTCCGGTCGGCTGCCCGGCGCCCGGCGTCATCACCGAGTGGTAGGTCACGCCGGGGGTGTTGGTGTTGAGGACGTACTGCCAGTCGAAGAGCTCGCCGTAGAACTCCTTGACCTTCTCGGGCTGGTCGGTGCCGAACTCGAACCAGGCGACCGAGTTGAAGGCGGGAACAGTCATGACACGCACTCCTTACGCCCCACAAGGGGACGGCTGTGACTCTCTGGGCCGGGCTAAATACAGATGGTGACCATCGCTCCGCGCGGGGCTCGCGGGAGTCCGGCGGGGATGGCGGGCTCCGGACCGGCCCGGGGTCCAGCAAACCATTTGCATTCCATGGAATCAACTTCCGAAGATTATTGTTCCTGTGTATGGGTTCGGTGGCCTGCGGTCCACCGGCCCTTGGACAGCACAGGACCCCGGCGCGTCGGACACGGACGGCCGGGCCTCAGGAAGGAAGCACGTCATGGAGCCGGTCGAGATTGAGGCGAAGACCCTGATCCAGAAGTCGAAGACCCCCTCGAACGACTACGTCATCAACCCCTACACCGGCTGCGTGATCGGCTGCGCCTACTGCTTCGCCAGCTTCGCCGGGCGCCAGTTCGGCCGGTCGGTCAAGGAGTGGGGCGACTACCTGTACGTGAAGAAGAACGCGGTCGAGCTCGCCCGCAAGGAGCTGGCGAAGATGCCGCAGGACAAGCGGCGGGGCACCATGCTGCTCAGCTCGGTCACCGACCCCTACCAGGGCCACGAGACGAAGTACCGGCTCACCCGCGGCATCCTGCGCGAACTGGAGAGGGTTGAGTATCCGGGCCTGGTCCGCATCCTCACCAAGTCACCTGTGGTCACCCGCGACATCGACCTGCTCACCAGCCTGCCCCGCGCGGAGGTCGGCATGACTGTGACCACCTCCGACGACAAGGTCAGCCGCTGGCTGGAGGTCCGCGCCCCGCTCGCCTCCCGCCGCCTGCGCACCCTGGCCGAACTCAACGAGGCGGGCATCGCCACCTACGCCTTCGTCGGCCCGCTCCTGCCCCACTTCGCCACCCAGCCCGAGCTTCTGGACGACCTCTTCGGCCGGCTCGTCGATGCGGGAGTCAGTGAGGTGTTCATGGAGCACATCAACCTCAAGCGGTACATCCGCGAACGCATGGACCAGGTTCTCGCCGACGAGCCCGAAGACGTCCGCGAGGCATACCTCCAGGCGCGGACCAAGGAGCACCGCGATCAGCTCGACGCGATCGTGGCGGAGCTGCTGGACAAACACCGGCTGCGGCTGCGCTTCGAGGAGGTCGTCCACCACGACGACAACGACACCCTGCGGCAGAGGCTCGCATCCTCGGCGTGACCATGGCCATGAACGTGTCCGGGGGCCGGGGGCCGGGGGCCGGGCCAGACGTACCTCAGGCGGTGACGCCGGACTCGGGATCCGGCACCGCCATGGCCCACGCCCCCATGGCCTCCAGGACCTCGCGCAGCCCCTCACCGAGAGGGGTCAGCGCGTACTCGACACGCGGCGGAATCTCCGCATACGTCGTGCGAGTGACGATGCCGTGCCGCTCGAACTGGCGCAGCCGGCTGGTCAGGGTGTGCGGGCTGATGCCCGGCAGGGCCTCGCGCAGCTGGTTGAAGCGGTGGGGGCCATGCAGCAGTTCGCGCACGATCAGAGTGGCCCACGGCCCGTTGAGCAGCGTGAGGAACCGGGCAACACCGCACTCGGGCAGACAGGGATCAGTCACAGTTTTGACCGTACCCCATTAGTGCAGTTGATGTAACTGGTGCACCTCATGCACTAATGACGTCATGACCTACGTGATTCACGGCGCCACCGGCGCCCAGGGTGCCCCCGTCGTCGCCGCTCTCGCCGCTACGGGCAAATCCGTGACCGCTCTGACCCGCAACCCCGACGCCGTCGTTCCCGGCGCGCAGCGCGTGCTGGCCGCCGGCTACTCCTCCGCCGCCGACCTGACCGAGGCCTACCGAGGTGCCGAGGGGGTCTTTGTCCACCTGCCGGTGGCTTCGGAGGAGGACCGCAAGACCTACGCGCACAACATCCTCACCGCTGTCCGCGAGGCCTCGCCGGACCGCGTCGTGTTTTCCACCAGCGGCTTCCCCATCGATCCCGCCATCGGCGGTGCCGCCGCGACCCTGGCCGCCGGCCTGGCCGACAGCGGTGTATCCCACGCGGTCATCGCGCCCGAGCTCTACCTCGAGAACCTGCTCATGCCGCACGTCATCGGCTCGGTCCGCGAGCGCGGTGTTCTGCCTTACCCGATCCGGGCCGACTTCCCCGTCTCCTGGGCCTCCCACCTGGACATCGCCGACGCCGCCGTCGCCCTGCTCGACCGCACGGACGTCACCGGCGTGGTCTCCGTCGGCCAGTACCCGGCGATCACCGGGCCGGACCTGGCCGAAGCATTCGGCGCCAGGCTCGGACGGGACGTGGTCTTCGACCAGATCACCGCCGAGGAGTTCCGCACCTCGATGGCTCCCCTGATCGGGGACGGCCCGGCCGCTGATATCGCAGGGGCATACCAGGCGATGAGCTCCATGCCTGGCCGCTCGATCGCGCCGGAGACCTCCGCCCAGAAGCTGCTGGGAGTCACCCCCCGGACCACAAGCCAGTGGCTGGCCGACATCGGCCTCTGACCACAACCTCTGTCAGCTCCGGCCGACTTCGCCAAGGCTTGGCCGCCCGCCGCATTCGGCGGGCGGCCCTGCCAAGCCTTCAAGTACTGCCGACCGCCCGGGCCAGGACCCGCTCCGACTTCAACACGCTGAACTTGACAGGGAATCCGCTGGCTGGGACGCCGGCGAACTGGAATACCGCCCCGTGCGGCCTGACCTGGTGGCGGAGTTCCAGGCCGACACCGCCATCGACGCGGGGCTCTACCGTCACCCCGTCCGGTTCCTGCGGTTGCGCGACGACCTAGCGCCGGGCCAGGTACTGCCCTTCACCCCCTGATGGGCGGGGGCCGAGTGGCTCGGATGCCAGTGCCGCCCGTGACTGGGGGGCAGACCCGGGAAGTCAGCGCGTGCGGGCTGTGCCCTCCGAAAGCCGGTCGGTGCCTTCCTGTTCGCTGGGGGGAGCGGGAGGCGGGGCTGTGGTTCCTCGGGGGATGAGGTGGGTGGGCAGGACGATGTGCCGGACGTGGTCGGACTCCGGGTCGTTGATGAGTTCCAGGGCCAGTTCGGCGGCAGCGCGGCCCAGGTCGGACGGCGACTGGGCGACGGTGGACAGGTCGAGCCATTCGGCCATCAGCTGGTCGTCGAAGCCGAGGACGGAGATGCGCTGGGGGACGTCGATCTGGACGGTGCGCAGGGTGGAGATGACGGAGGCGGCGAGTTCGTCCTGTTCGGCGAAGATCGCTGTGGGTGGTTCGCGCAGGCTGAGCAGGGTGCCGACGGCCTGAGTAGTGCCGCGTTTGTCGCGGGGCGGGGTGGTGACGACGAGGTCGTCGTCCAGCGGTATGCCCGCCTCGGTGAGCGCCTGCCGGTAGCCGACGAGGCGCTCGCGTGAGCTGAAGCTGAAGCCGCGGGCGTTGACGGTGTGGGCGAAGGCGATGCGGCGGTGGCCGAGGTTGATCAGGTGGCGGGTGGCCTTGCAGGCGGCGGCGACGTCGTCGACGTAGACGCTGGGCCGTCCTTCGACGTGCTGGCTGATGTAGATGACCGGCATGGCGAGGTCGTCGAGGCGAGCGGTCTCCTCCTTGGTGAGGTCGAAGCAGAACACCAGGAGGGCGTCGGCGTTGCGCCGGGCGGGCAGGCGGTCGAAGAACTCGGCCCGCTCGGCCAGGTCAGGGACCACGTAGACGGTCATCTCCATGCCCGCCTCCCGCAGCAGCGGGCCCAGGCTGGACAGTGCCGCCCCCATGAACCAGGAGTCGAGTGTGGGCACGAGCACCGCCATGACGCCCGTGCGGCCGGTGACCAGGCTGGATGCCTGACGGGAGACGGCGAAGTTCAGCTCTCGGGCGGCCTGCTCGACTCGGGCCCGGACGTCGGGCGAGACCGAGGTCAGGCCGCGCATCGTGCGCGAGACGGTCGACGGGGAAACCCCCGCCCGTTCGGCGACGTCGGCCAGGGTCGGGTGCCGCTGAGCTGGTGACATGAGCGGAAGTTAGCACAGCTCGAGCCTTCAGCGGGAGTCTCCGTGACAGCGCTGTCTCGCCCTTTCAGCAGGGTTCAGCAGGGTGTGGTGACCGGTTGCATCACATATAGGCACGGAATTTGCCCCTAACCCATCCGTGCTACTGCGACGTTACGCATTGACTTCCGCCAGATGCGCTCCTACGGTGCAAGCGTTGTCTCAGCGGAGGCAGAGCCGACACCGTGAAGTCATCTTTCGGTGCTTTGACCTGCGCTTTTGATCTACAGAATGCCGTGACAGCACAGTCTCGTAACAGAGGCATCCCAGAGTCATCTCGGTAGCTACTCCCTACAGGGCGCCCTCGCCGAGACTTCGGTTCCGCACGTCCAGGAGAGACAGTGAACGCCAGAACCACCAGAGTCCTTCAGTGCTCGGCCGTGCTCGTCGCCGCCGGGCTCGTCCTCACCGCCTGCGGCTCCTCCGACAGCAGCAGCTCTTCGGGCCAGTCGAAGAGCCCGTCGTTCACCGGCCGCGGCCCGATCACGTTCGCCGCTGCCAAGGACAGCTCCGGCGTCGTCCAGAAGGTGATCGACGGCTGGAACACGCAGCACCCGAAGGAGAAGGTCACCTTCGTGCAGCTGCCGTCGGATGTGAACCAGCAGCGTCAGCAGATGATCCAGAACGCCGAGACGAAGTCCGACGCCTACACGGTGCTCTCCCTGGATGCGGTGTGGACCTCGGAGTTCGCCGCCCACCAGTGGATCGACCAGCTGCCCGCCGGGCAGTTTCCGCTGGACAAGATGCTCAAGCCGGTGGTGGAGACGACCAAGTACCGCGACAACCTGTACGCGGTCCCGCAGTCCTCCGACGGAGGCATGCTGTACTACCGCTCCGACCTGCTGAAGAAGGCCGGCGTCAGCGCCGCGCCGACCACGTGGGCGGAAATGCGGGCGGCCTGCGCCAAGGTCGAGAAGCTGCCCGAGGCCAAGGGCATGTCCTGCTACGCCGGCCAGTTCCAGAAGTACGAGGGCCTCACCGTCAACTTCTCCGAGGCCGTGAATTCCGCCGGCGGCGTCGTCACCGACGCGGGCGGCAAGCCGGACGTCGACACACCCGCGGCGAAGAAGGGCCTGGACTTCCTGGTCGACTCCTTCAAGGACGGCACCATCCCGAAGGAGGCCATCACCTACCAGGAGGAGGAAGGCCGCCAGGCGTTCCAGTCCGGCAAGCTGGTCTTCCTGCGTAACTGGCCGTACGTGTACTCGCTGGCTGAGAAGAGCAAGGTCGCGGGCAAGTTCGCGGTCGCGCCGCTGCCCGGCCTGACCGGAGCCGGCTCCTCCACCTTGGGCGGCCACAACGTCGCCGTATCCTCCTTCGCCAAGAACAAGGCCACGGCGCTGGACTTCATCAAGTACTTCACCAACCACGACAGCGCGACCACGTTCCTCAAGGAGGGCTCGGCCGCTCCGCCGTACGCGGACCTGTACGACGACCAGGCGCTGGCCAAGCAGTACCCGTATCTGCCGGTGCTGAAGAAGTCGATCCTCAACGCGGTGCCGCGCCCGAGGGTGGTCCAGTACGGCGACGTGTCCTCGGCGATCCAGCAGGAGGCGTACGCGGCCCTGAACGGCGACAAGTCCAGCACACAGGCGCTGAAGGACCTGCAGGAAGCCCTGCAGAAGCTCTCGGCGCAGTGAGAAGGAGGCTCGTGGTGGCCACTCGGACCCCACCTGAGACGGCCGCGGACCGGCCGCCCGGACCGGCAGCAGGCCGGGCCGGGCGGCTCCCCGCGCCGGAGAAAGCCCGGCGCGGCCGGAAGTCGGCCACAGCGGGTACCGGCCGGATGGCGGCCCTGCTGGTGTCCCCGACCCTGCTGGTGCTGACCGTTGTCGTGCTTTACCCGACGATCATGGCGCTGCGGGAATCGCTGTACGGGACCAAGGGCCTGGACCCGAAGACCGGCTTCATCAGCGACAGCGAGCCGTTCGTCGGGCTGCAGAACTACACCGACATCTTCGGCGAGGCCGGAGAGCGATTCTGGAACGCCTTTTGGAACACCACCTTCTTCACCGTCGTCACCGTGGGGCTGGAGACGGTGATCGGTGTCGCGATGGCGCTGATCATGCACAAGGCGTTCAGCGGACGGGCCCTGATCCGTGCGAGCATTCTGATTCCCTGGGCCGTGCCCACGGCCATCTCCGGCCTGCTGTGGCGGTGGATCTTCAACAGTGACGGTATCGCCAACGCCCTGATCGGGCACCAGGTCCTGTGGACCACCGAGGGCTTCCACGCCAAGGTTGCCGTCATCATCGCCGAGGTGTGGAAGACCGCCCCCTTCATCGGGCTGCTGGTCCTGGCCGGCCTGCAGGTCATCCCGAGGGAAGTTTACGAGGCGGCCCGCATGGACGGGGCGAGCCCGCTGCGCCAGTTCTGGCACATCACGTTGCCGCTGGTGAAGCCCGCTCTGCTGGTGGCTGTGCTGTTCCGCTGTCTGGACGCGCTGCGGATGTTCGACCTGCCCTACCTCCTCGTCGGCGCGCAGAAGAGTTCGGTGGAGACCCTGTCGATGCTCGCGCAGAACGAGGCGTCCAACGTCCGCTTCGGGCCGGCCGCTGCCTATGCGGTGGTGCTCTTCGTCTACGTCCTTCTCATCGCGCTGGGCTTCGTTCGGCTGCTGGGCGCGGACGTCGTGGGCGACGCGGGCGGTCCGGGCAGGAAGAAGCGCCGATGGGCCTCGAAGCGGAACCGTGTGGAGGTGCCGGCATGACCGCGACGGTGAAATGGCGAACCTGGCTGCTCTACCTGGGAGTTGCCGCAGTGGTGGCCTACTGCCTGGCCCCCTTCTACTGGATGCTGGTCTCCAGCCTGCGCCGCACCTCGGACATCTTCGACACCTCACTGCTGCCCGCCCCGGTGTCGTTCGAGAACTACCGGGCGGTCTTCAGCCCCTCCCAGGGCTTCGGCCGCGCCCTGCTCAACAGCCTGATCGTCGCCGGCACGACCACCGTCCTGGCGCTGCTGCTGGCCACGTTCACCGCCTACGCGATGGCGCGGCTGGAGTTCCGCTTCAAGCGGCTGATCCTCACCCTGATCATCGCGACCTCGATGTTCCCGGTCGTGTCGATCCTGGTCCCGCTGCTGAAGCTGTTCACCGACATCGGCTGGATCAACACCTACCAGGCGATGATCGTGCCCAGCATGTCGTTCGTGCTGCCGCTCGCGGTGTGGAACCTGACCACGTTCTTCCGGCAGATGCCCGACGAACTCGAGCAGGCGGCGATGATCGACGGCTGCACCCGCGGCCAGGCGTTCCGCAAGATCATCATCCCGCTCGCCGCACCGGGCATCTTCACCACCGCGATCATCATCTTCATCGCCGCCTGGAACGAGTTCCTCATCGCCCTGTCGATGACGAACCGGCCCAGCATCCAGACCGCGCCGGTCGCCATCTCCAAGTTCGTCGGCGCCAGCCAGTTCGACACCCCGTTCGGCAGCCAGATGGCAGCAGGCGTCCTGGTCACCATCCCACTGGTGATCATGGTGCTGCTCTTCCAGCGCCGCATCGTCGCCGGACTCACCGCGGGCGCGGCCAAGTAACCCCCGGCCGCTGCATCGCACCTTCCCCCACTATCGAAGGACCCTCAGCACCATGTCCTCCACCACGCCCTCGCCCTGGTGGCGCAGTGCCGTCATCTACCAGGTCTACATCCGCAGCTTCGCCGACGGCGACGGCGACGGCGTCGGCGACATCGCTGGCCTGCGCTCCCGCCTGCCGTACCTGAAGTCGCTCGGCGTGGACGCCCTGTGGATCAACCCCTGGTACAAGTCCCCGATGGCGGACGGCGGCTACGACGTGGCCGACTTCCGCGCCATCGACCCGCTGTTCGGCACGGTCGCCGACGCCGAACAGCTCATCGCCGAAGCCCACGAGCACGGGATCCGCATCATCCCCGACATCGTGCCCAACCACACCTCCGACGATCACGCCTGGTTCCGGGCCGCGCTGGACGCCGGCCCCGGCAGCCCGGAGCGCGAGCGTTACATTTTCCGGCCCGGCCGCGGCCCCGACGGCACCCAGCCGCCCAACAACTGGGTCTCCTGCTTCGGCGGACCGGCCTGGACCCGCATTCCCGACGGCGAGTGGTACCTCCACCTGTACGCACCCGAGCAGCCCGACCTGAACTGGCAGCACTCCGACGTGCACGCCGAGTTCGAGTCGATCCTGCGGTTCTGGTTCGACCGGGGCGTCGACGGTTTCCGTATCGACGTCGCCCACGGGCTCGCCAAGGACCCCGAACTGCCCGACCTGACACGCGAACAGATCGTGCACCCGCACTGGGACCGCGACGAGGTCCACGACATCTACCGCACCTGGCGCCAGGTCGCCGACGAGTTCGACGGCGAGCGGGCCTTCGTTGCCGAAGCCTGGGCGGACACCCCCGAACGCCTGGCCGCCTACGTCCGCCCGGGCGGCCTGCACACCGCCTTCAACTTCGACTTCCTCATGGCCAGCTGGGACCCCAAGGACCTCCGTACGGTCATCGACGACTCCCTCGCCATGCTCAGCGGCGTCGGCGCCCCGGCCACCTGGGTGCTCTCCAACCACGACGTCATGCGCCACACCAGCCGCTACGCCCGCCGGACCGTCGCACGCTGGGTGCCCAACGAGCGTTACCAGCCGGAGGGTCCCGTCGACCTCGAATTGGGCACCCGTCGGGCCCGCGCCGCCGCTCTGCTGATGCTCGCTCTGCCCGGCGGCGCCTACATCTACCAGGGCGACGAACTCGGCCTGCCCGAGGTCGAGGACCTTCCCGTGGACGTCCTTGAGGACCCCATCTGGGAACGCTCCGGCCACACCGACCGCGGCCGCGACGGCTGCCGCGTCCCGATCCCCTGGTCCGGGCAGGCGGAGCCGTTCGGCTTCAGCCCCGACGACGCCTACGCTGGCCCCTGGCTGCCCCAGCCCACCAGCTGGGGTGAGCGCAGCGTGGAGGCACAGACCGGCGACGAAACCTCGATGCTGGAGCTGTACCGCAGCGCCCTCCGCCTCCGCCGCGACCACCCTGCCCTCGGCGACGGCACCATGACCTGGCAGGACGCCCCCGCAGGCGTCCTGGCCTTCCGCCGCGAACCCGGCTTCCTCTGCGTCGTCAACCTCTCAGATGAGGCGTACCCGCTGCCCGACCACACCGCGATCCTGCTGGCCAGCGGCCCGGTCGCGGACGGACGGGTGGAACACGAACACGCGGTCTGGCTCGCCGTATAGCGGCCCGCAATGGGGGCCACGGCCCCTCCGAATCGCCAGGGCCTGTCCGGTGTCACTCCCCGCTGACCGGACAGGCCCTGGCCCCCACCCTCGGCACGGCGGGGCGCCGTCGCGCCAATACCACCACGAGAGGCTCCGCTCCTTTGGACATCACCACCACGTCCCAGACCTCCGATCCCGTGGCTGTAGGACCCGGCCCTGTGGTGCAGGGCCTGCAGCCCTTCGTGCACGACGCTGTCGTCTCTGTGTGCGCACCGAGCCTCGTGGTCTCACACTCGGACGGGCAGCTCGACGGCGGGGCGGACGGCTTCTACCACGGTGACACCAGGGCGCTGGCCCGGCTGACCGTGGCCGTGGAGCCAAGCACCCTCGCTCCGGTCTCGGGCGGGTTGGAGGGGGCGGACCAGGCGGGCTTCCGGGCGGTCGTGCGGGGCCTGGGCGAGGTCACGGCGGACCCGGTGGTCGCCCTGCACCGGCGCCGTACCGTCTCCTCCGGCCGCCTGGAGGAGACCTTCGAAGTCACCAACCACAGCACCCAGCACGTCGGCTTCCGGCTCACCGTGCGAGCATCCACCGACCTCGCCCCGATCGAGCAAGTGAAGTCCGGCCGCCTCCTGGCCGACGTACCGGCCGAAGCGCAGGCCGATACAGGCGCGCTGTTCTGGTCTCACGGCGGGCTCGCGGTCCGCCTGCTCAGCACCCCGGCACCGGATGAGCTGGACGCGCCGGCCGGGCAGCTGTCGTACGAGATCCACCTTGCACCCGGCCAGTCGTGGAGCGCGCGCCTGTCCGCCACGGCCACGCACGACGACGGAGACCATTTCCCGGCCGCGCCCGCGAACCAAGTGCCCTGGAGCACTCCCGCACTGCGCAGCGCGGACCGGCGCTTCGACCGCTGGCTGGCGCAGTCGGTCGCCGACCTGGAGCGGCTGCGCCTGACGGACCCGCAGTCGCCCCAGACGGGCCGGCCGGACCAGTTCCTGGCAGCCGGCGCCCCCTGGTACCTGACCCTTTTCGGCCGCGACGCGATCTGGGCCGCCCGCATGCTCCTCCCGCTCGGCACCGATCTCGCCGCCGGCACCTTGCGCACCCTCGCCCGCCGCCAGGGCACCGTCACCGACTCGACCACGGAGGAACAACCAGGGAAGATTCTTCACGAAGTGCGCCGCGGCGCCCTGCAGATCGCGGACCGGCTCACACTCCCACCCATCTACTACGGCACGGTCGACGCCACCCCCCTGTGGATCACCCTCCTCCACGACGCCTGGCGCTGGGGCCTGGACGCCCAGGAAGTAGAGCAACTCCTGCCGCACGCGGAATCGGCACTCGCCTGGATGCGCGACCAGACGCAAGCCGACACCAACGGCTTCCTCACGTACGTCGACCACACCGGCCGGGGCCTGGCCAACCAGGGCTGGAAGGACTCCGACGACGCCATCCGCCACCGCGACGGACACCCCGCCACAGCGCCGATCGCGCTGAGCGAGGTCCAGGCGTACGCCTACGAGGCCGCACTCGGCGGAGCGGCTCTGCTGCGCGCGTTCGGCCGCCCGGGGGCCGATGAGTGGGAGACATGGGCCGAGCGGCTCGCGGACCGCTTCCGCGACCGCTTCTGGGTGACAGACGAACACGGCCCCTACCCGGCCGTCGCGCTCGACGGCGACGGCCGGCCGGTCGAATCGGTCACCTCCGGCTTCGGCCACCTCCTCGGCACCGGACTGCTCAACGCCGAGGAAAGCGCACTGCTCGCGGCCCGCATCGCCGAACCCGACCTCGACGCAGGCCACGGCCTGCGCACCCTGAGCAGCAACGCGGTGGGCTTCAACCCCTACGGCTACCACGTCGGCTCGATCTGGCCGCACGACACGGCGATCGCCGTACACGGCCTGGTCAAGGCCGGATTCCCAGACGCCGCCGCCTCACTGGCAGCCGGCCTGCTGACCGCGTCAACGGCCTTCGACGCCCGCCTCCCCGAACTCTTCGCCGGCCACGGCAGCCAGAAGAGCCCATACCCCGCCCCCTACCCGGCGTCCTGCCGACCACAGGCATGGGCGGCCGCCTCAGCGATCCTGGTACTCCAAGCAGCCCTGGGCCTGAACGCAGACGTCCCCGGCGGCACGGTTTCCATCGCACCCAACTTCGCCTCGACGTACGCACCGCTCACGGTGAAAGGACTCCACGTCGGCGGAGGCCAGGTGAACGTCACGGTCACAGCGGACGGAACGGTAGACATCAACGCTCGGGAAAAGCTGACAGTGATCACACCCTGATGCCGCGCCGCCAGGCCATCACTCAGCGCCCAACCACGCTGCGAGATCGCGAATGACAGCGGAAGCCGTGGACAGCGGACAAGAACAAACCCTGTCCATAACGCCGGTTCCGCTGGGCGCCCCGGCCGGAGTGACCGTACCGGGGTGCCAACAGCTGACTGGCATACCGTCACAGGGAGGGGTGGGCGAAGCGGACCAGCTCAAGGGCCTGCTCGGGGAACCACTCGCCCGCCTCCGGGTCGACCGTCCCGCGCTCCGGGTCATGGGGCCCCGCCGTGCCGCGCAGGCACTGGCCGTCCGACTCGCCGGGGGTCTTCACCCACAGCGCGGCGTCCTGAAGCGGGTCGCCGGTCTGGGTGGTGGGACGGATGCCCAGGCCGCGGCTGGGAGGGTTGCACCAGGACTGGGGGTCGGCGTGGCTGCCGGCCCGGGGGATCCACGGGCCGCGGCCGTTGCGGCTGGTGTCGGTGACGAAGTGCTTCATCTCCTCGGGCTCGTTGAGCACGTTGATCTCCAGCCACCGCTCGGCGCGCAGCCGCGGCCACCGCTGGTCGGGGCACTCCACCGGGTCGCCGCCGTCGGCCACATAGGCCAGGCAGGAGGAAATGAGCCGGCCGTACCAGGAGTTGTCCTCGTCGGTCTGGTAGTGGGAGACGTTGATGGCGAAGCCGGTGGCGTGGTCGACACCGGCCTGGAGCAGCCGGCGCACGATGTTGTTGACGGAGTGCCAGCCCGCGTGGCCGGCGTCCAGGTAGACCTTGGTGCCGGGCAGCGGTTCCAGGGTGTCGACCGCGTAGTTGAGCTCGGCGTAGCGGGCGGCGTTGCGGGCCCTCCGCTCCATGGGGGCGAGGGCGGGTGCCTTCCCGGGGGCGTCGGTGGAGGGGCCCTGGAGGTGGGGGGTGGTGGCCGTGGTCGCGTCCGTGGGTTTGCTGACGGGTTCGTCGGTGGCGTTGCCGGTCGGTCTGTCGGTGGGGTCGCCGAAGGGTTTCCCGGCGGGGTACGCCGTGGGTCTCCTGGCGGGCGTGTACGCGGGCGTGCCGGGCTCGGCGGGCGCGTCGGTGTGCGCGTCGCCCGGCGCGTCGCCCGGCGTATCGGCGTGCGCCTCCTCGGGCAGGTCCGTGACCGGGTCGATGTCGGCGGGCGCCGCGGCCCGGGTGCCGCTCTCCCTCGCGACCTGCGCCTCGGCCTGTGCCTCGGCTCGCGCGAGCGCGCCACCGAGCACCCCGGCCCCGGCGCCGAACAGGCGGCTGTCGAAGGCATCGCCCTCCCCTGCGTCACCGCCGTCCGAGGCGCCGTCCGGCTTCCCCTCGAATTCACCGGCGAAGACCTCCTCGCGCCCGGCGCCCGCCCCGCCCGCCCGGCCGCAGTCGGAGGGCAACAGGGCGAGCGAGTCGGGTTCCAGGACGATGAGGGCCCGGCGGCGGCCGATGCCCCGGGCGACGGCGTCGATCCACTCCCGGTACTCGGCGGTGCCCTCCGCGCCGCCTGCCGAGTAACTGCCGCAGTCACGGCCGGGCGTGTTGTAGAGCGCGAGGACGGGCACCCGGCCCCGCCGCACGGCGCGCCGGGTGGTCTGACGGATCAGCTCCTCGACCTCTTCCGGGCTCTCGTCCCCGAACCAGACCGCGTGCGGCGTGTGGACCATCGCGAGCAACCCGGCGGCCGCGCCACGGTCGCCGTGCCTGACCAGCCGGGTCACCTGATGGTAGGGGCCCGTCCCGGTCGGCGGGGTGTACAGGCGGTGCAGGGCCCTGGTCGGGGAGGGCTCCCCCGGCGCCGCCGCGTACCCGGCGGCGGCGGTGGACAGGGGCAGCGCGATCGCGGCCAGAACGGCCATCGGCTTGGTGGGGATCGTCCGTCTTCTACGCACGTGCGCACTCCTCGAGCGGCGGTTTCGCGGTCGATTTCTGAGGCTCAATCAGAAACCGGGACCTCGCAACGCGTACGTACGCCGGGTGGCCGTACCGCTCCCCCACCTATGGGTGGCGCCCCGTCAGGCGACCGAGCCGATCCGCCCCCGGCCCACGGGCGCCGAAAGCTCGTGGTGGATGGGGATGTGCGCACCCGTCAGGGGCACGCCGCTGCCGCCACGCCGGGCGGCGACGATCTCGCTCGCGATGGACAGGGCCGTCTCCTCGGGCGTCCGGGCGCCGAGGTCCAGGCCGATCGGGGAGCGCAGCCGCGCCAGCGCCGGCTCGCCGAGCCCCGCCTCGCGCAGCCGCCGCAGCCGGTCCTCGTGGGTACGGCGCGAGCCCATCGCGCCGACGTACGCGACGGGCAGCCGCAGCGCCCGCTCCAGCAGCGGGACGTCGAACTTGTGGTCGTGGGTGAGCACGCACAGGACCGTACGGGCGTCGACCTCGGTGGCGTCCAGATAGCGGTGCGGCCAGTCGACGACCACCTCGTCCGCGTCCGGGAAGCGGCGGGCGGTCGCGAAGACGGGCCGGGCGTCGCACACCGTCACGTGGTAGCCGAGGAACTTCCCGATCCGCGCCAGCGCGCCCGCGAAGTCGATCGCGCCGAAGACGATCATCCGGGGTGCGGTCACGGCCGACTCGACGAGGAGGGTGACCGGCTCGCCGCAGCGGCTGCCGTCGGCGCCGACCTCGACGGTGGCGGTGCGCCCGGCCTCCAGCAGCGCGCGGGCCTCGCCCACGGCCGTACGGTCCAGGGCCGGGCCGAGGCTCCCCTCATGCGCGCCGTCGGGGCGCACCAGCAGCGCGCGGCCCAGCAGCTCCGGCGGCCCGTCGGCGACCCGTACGAGCGCCACCGGACGACCGCCGTCGTCGGCGGCGCCGGTCAGGGTGGCCGCGGACAGCGTGGCGGCGAGGACCGGGCGCAGCCGGGTGTCGCCCGCGGGCACCGGGGTGACCAGGATGTCGATGGTCCCGCCGCAGGTCAGGCCCACGGCGAAGGCGTCCTCGTCGGAGTAGCCGAAGCTCTCCCGGACGGCCCGGCCGGTGCGCAGCGCGTCCCGGCACAGGTCGTAGACCGCGCCCTCCACACACCCGCCGGACACGCTGCCGACCGCCGTGCCCCCGGCGTCCACGGCCAGCGCCGCGCCCGGCTGCCGGGGCGCGCTGCCGCCGACGGCCACGACGGTGGCGACGGCGAAGTCTCGTCCCTCCTGGCACCAGCGGTGCAGCTCGGCAGCGATGTCCAGCATGGTGCTCAGCTCCTTGCCGTCACGTTTCCGTCAGATGTTCCGGGCGGACGGGGACGCGTCCCAGCCGTAGCCCGGTCGCCGCCCGGATGGCGGCGACGACGGCCGGGGTGGAGGACAGGGTGGGGGCCTCGCCGACGCCGCGCAGCCCGTACGGCGCGTGGTCGTCGGCCAGTTCGAGCACCTCCACCGGGATGCTCGGCGTGTCGAGGATGGTGGGGATCAGATAGTCGGTGAAGGACGGGTTGCGGACCCGCGCACCGTCCGAGACCAGGATCTCCTCCATGACCGCGAGCCCCAGCCCCTGCGTCGTACCGCCCTGGATCTGGCCGACCACGGACAGCGGGTTGAGCGCCTTGCCGACGTCCTGGGCCGCCGCGAGTTCGACGACCTTGACCAGGCCGAGTTCGGTGTCGACATCGACGACGGCCCGGTGGGCGCAGAAGGAGTACTGGACGTGGCCGAAGCCCTGCCCGGTCTGCGGGTGGAAGGGCTCGGTCGGGCGGTGCCGGAACTCCTTCTCGATGTCGATCGCGTCCTCGCCCAGGATCTCGGCGAGGTCGCCGATGACCTCGCCCGCCCCGGTCACCACCTTGCCGCCCGCCAGCAGCAGCTCCGCGCCCGACCAGCCGGGGTGGTCGGCGCCGAAGCGCTCGCGGCCGCGCCGGAAGACCTCCTCGCGTACCGCCTCGCAGGTGTGCTTGATCGCGCCGCCGGTCATATACGTCTGGCGGGAGGCGGAGGTGGAGCCCGCCGAGCCGACCTGGGTGTCGGCCGGATGGAGCACGACCTGGGCCACGCCGAGCTCGGTGCGGGCGATCTGGGTGTGTACGGTCACGCCGCCCTGGCCGACCTCGGCCATGGCGGTGTGCACCCAGGCGACCGGCTCCCCGCCCAGCACTTCGAGCCGCACCCGGGCGGTGGAGTAGTCGTCGAAGCCTTCGGAGAAGCCGACGTTCTTGATGCCGACCGCGTAGCCGACGCCGCGTGCCACGCCCTCGCCGTGGCTGGTGTTGGACAGCCCGCCGGGCAGCGCCCGTACGTCCACGGAGCCGTCCGAAGCCGCCCAGGGGCGCTGGGGCGGCAGCGGGCGTTCCTTGACCCGGCGCAGCAGCTCGGCGACCGGCGCCGGGGAGTCGACGCGCTGGCCCGTGGGCAGCGCCGTGCCCTGCTCCATGGCGTTGCGCTGCCGGAACTCCACCGGGTCCAGGCCCAGCTCCGCCGCCACCGCGTCCATCTGCGCCTCGTAGGCGAAGCAGGCCTGCACGGCGCCGAACCCGCGCATCGCGCCGCAGGGCGGGTTGTTGGAGTACAGGGCGAGCGCCTCGATGTCGACGTTGTCCACGGCGTAGGGGCCGATGGACAGCGAGGCGGCGTTGCCGACGACGGCTGGGGAGGAGGAGGCGTACGCGCCGCCGTCGAGGACGATGCGGCACTGGACGTAGAGCAGCCTGCCGTCGCGGGTCGCGCCGTGCTCGTAGCTGAGCTTGGCGGGGTGGCGGTGGACATGGCCGAAGAACGACTCGTACCGGTTGTAGACGATCTTGACGGGCCGGCCGGTGCGCAGCGCCAGCAGGCACGCGTGCGCCTGCATGGACAGGTCCTCGCGGGCGCCGAAGGCCCCGCCGACGCCGGACAGGGTCAGCCGGATCTTGTCGGCGGGCAGGCCGAGGACCGGGGCGAGCTGGTCCCGGTCCACATGCAGCCACTGGGTGGCGATGTAGAGGTCGACGCCGCCGTCCTCGGCGGGCACGGCGAGGCCGGACTCCGGGCCGAGGAAGGCCTGGTCCTGCATGCCGACCTGGTAGTCCCGGCGCACCACCACATCGGCGCGGGCCTTGGCGGCGGCGACGTCACCGCGCCTGATGGGCTGTCGGTGGACGATGTTGGGGTGCGGGGCACCTCCGGCGTGGTGGTCCGTACGGCCGGGGTGGAGCACGGGCGCGCCGGGCTCGGTGGCGGTGGCCTCATCGGTGACCAGTGGCAGCTCGGCGTACTCGACCTTGATCCGGGCGGCGGCGCGGCGCGCGGTCTCGGGGTGGTCGGCGGCGACGATCGCGACGGCCTCGCCGTGGTAGCGGACCCGGCCGGCGGCGAGCACGGGCTGGTCGCGGATCTCCAGGCCGTAGTGGGTCTCGGCGGGGAGGTCGGCGTACGTCATGACGGTGTGCACGCCGGGCATGGCCAGCGCCTCGCCGACGTCGATGGAGCGGATCTCGGCGTGCGCGTGCGGGCTGCGGAGGGTGCAGCCCCACAGCATGTCCTCGTGCCACAGGTCGGAGGAGTACGCGAACTCGCCGGTCGCCTTGAGGGTGCCGTCGGGGCGCGGCGTGGACTCGCCGATGGTGCCCTGGGTCGTGGCGCCCTGGCTCAGCCGAGTGGGGGTGCGGGTGGTGGCGGGGGTGCGGCCGGGGCCCATGGGCTACTTCGCCTCCGTGGTGCGCGCGGCCGCCAGGCGGACCGCGTCGAGGATCTTCTCGTAGCCGGTGCAGCGGCACAGGTTGCCGGAGAGGGCCTCGCGGATGTCGGCGTCGGAGGGGTCGGGGGTGCGCTCCAGCAGTTCGTCGGCGGCGACCAGCAGACCGGGGGTGCAGAAGCCGCACTGGATGGCGCCGGCGTCGATGAACGCCTGCTGGACGGGGGCCAGCGGGGGCGGCTGCCGCGTGGCCGCGGTCGTCGCGTCCTGTGCGGCCCGTCGGCCGCGGGCCTCGGCGTACTGCGCGAGCCCCTCGACCGTGACCACCTCGCGGCCTTCGGCCTGACCGGCCGCCACCAGGCAGGCGCACACCGGCACCCCGTCGAGCCGGACCGTGCAGGATCCGCATTCGCCCTGCTCACAGGCGTTTTTGGAGCCCGGGAGCCCCAGCCGCTCGCGCAGCACGTACAGCAGGGACTCGCCCTCCCACACGTCGTCGGCCTGAAGCGGCCGCCCATTGACCGTGAACGTCACGCGCACCGTGCGCCTCCTTCGGTCGTGTCGCCGCCGGTCGTGTCGCCGCCCGCGCGCAGCGCCTCCCAGGTCCAGCCGAGCGTGCGGCGGGCCATGACGGACACCGCGTGGCGGCGGTACGCCGCGCTGCCGCGCACATCGTCGATCGGGTCACAGGCGGCGGCGCACAGCTCGGCGAAGCGGCGGGCGATCGACGGGGTCATGGTCCGGCCGCCGTCCCAGAAGCCGCCCTCGGCGAGCGCGGCGTTCAGAAAGTCCTCGGCCGCGCGCGCCCGTACCGGGGTGGGCGCGGCCGATCCGATGCCGGTCCGCACCGTGCGGGTGTCCGGATGCAGCGCGATCGCGAAGGCGCACACGGCGATGACCATGGCGTTGCGCGTGCCGACCTTGGAGAACTGCTGCGGCCCCGCGGCCTTGCGGATGTGGACGGCCCTGATCAGCTCGTCGTCCGCCAGCGCGTTGCGCTTGACGCCGGTGTAGAACTCCTCGACCGGGATGAGGCGGCTGCCGCGCACCGAGGCGACCTCCACCTCGGCCCCGGCGGCGAGCAGCGCGGGGTGGGCGTCACCGGCGGGGGAGGCGGCGCCGAGGTTGCCGCCGACGCTGCCGCGGTTGCGGATCTGCGGCGAGCCGACGGTGTGCGCGGCGAGCGCCAGCCCCGGAAGTTCCGCCCGCAGCCGCTCGATGATCCGCGCGTACGGTACGGAGGCGCCCAGCCGTACGGTCCGCGCGCCGGTCTCCCAGGTGTGCAGCTCGGCGATCCTGCCCAGGTCGAGCAGGTGGTCGGGGCGGCGGCGGTCGAAGTTGATCTCGACCATGACGTCGGTGCCGCCCGCGATGGGCACGGCCGTGGGGTGCTCGGCCTTCGCGGCGAGCGCTTCCTCCCAACTGGCGGGGCGCAGGAATTCCATAGGCGCTCTCTCGTCCTCTTCCATCAAGGTCTCCGAGGTCTCCCCCGACAACTCTGCACACAGCTTGCCGCCAGTAGACCGAGCTGTGGGCCACCTGG
Organism: Streptomyces sp. ME19-01-6; assembly: GCF_033793745.1. Classification (NCBI taxonomy): domain Bacteria; kingdom Bacillati; phylum Actinomycetota; class Actinomycetes; order Kitasatosporales; family Streptomycetaceae; genus Streptomyces; species Streptomyces sp. ME19-01-6. The sequence goes on from NZ_JARAXF010000017.1 coordinate 164,970, forward strand.
TGCAGTCACCGAAGCCATGAAGCAGTTGGCTGGCCAGCGGCCTGGTCTTGTAGATTCGAACGAAAGACGGGGAGTGGAAACCTCAGCGGTAATCACCGGAAACAGCGGGGACTTCCACCGGCAACACATGAGGATCGGCTGGCGACGACATGCGGCTGCGCGCACTGCTGGAGACCGACGCCCTGGGCCTGCGCCTGCTCGGCGGCGAGGACGAGCTGGACCGCACCGTGCGCGGCGTGATGACCACCGATCTGCGCGACCCGAGCCGCTATCTCTCCGGCGGCGAGCTGGTCCTGACCGGCCTGGCCTGGCGGCGGGAGCCGGAGGACTCCGAGCGGTTCGTACGGATCCTGGTGGCGGCCCAGGTCGCCGGGCTCGCGGCGGGCGAGGCGGAGCTCGGCTCCGTGCCCGAGGACCTGGTACGGGCCTGCGTGGGGCACCGGCTGCCGCTGTTCTCGGTGGTGGAGGACGTGTCGTTCGCGTCGATCACGGAGTATGTGGTGCGCCGGGTCTCCGGCGAGCGGGCCGGGGACCTGGCGGCCGTCGTCGACCGGCACCGCCGGCTGATGACCTCGGGGCCCGCGGGCGGTGGCCCGGAGGTCGTGCTGGATCTGCTCGGCTCCGATCTCGACCTGCCCGCCTGGGTGCTCTCCCCCACCGGCCGCCGGATCGCGGTGCCGAGCGTGGCCGCGGGCGCCGGCTCCGGAAGCAAGCCCGAGCTGCCGTCCGCGGTGCGCGCGCGGCTCGCGGGCGAACATCTGGCCGCCCAGCGCTCCGGCCGCCGCGGCCCGCACCGGGTGACCGCCGACGACGGCGTCGCGTACTCCCTCTTCCCGATCCACAGCGGCGGCCGCACGCCGCCCGGCGCCGGGGACGTACGCGAGACCGTGCTGTCCGACTGGCTGCTGGTGGTCGGGGCGGACGCGGGCGACTGGCCGGAGGAGCGGCTGGATCTGCTGCAGGGCGTCACCCAGCTGATCGCGGTGGAGCGGGACCGCAGGGACGCCGCCCGCACCGTGCGGCGCCGGCTGGCCCAGGAGGTGCTGGAGCTGGTCCAGTCGGGCGCGCCGCCCGCCGAGGTCGCCGCCCGGCTGCGGGTCGCCGCCCCCGTACTGCTGCCGGGCCTGGGCGCGGCCCCGCGCTGGCAGGTGGTGGTGGCCCGGGTGGAGTGGGAGGGCGAGGGGGTGCCGGGCGGTCCGGTGGCCCAGGCGCTGCTGGAAGAGGTGCTGGTCGACCCGGAGACCGCCGGCCCCGGGCCCTCGGACCGGATCGCGGTGGCGCACACCGGCGACGAGGCGGTCGCGCTGATCCCGCTGCCCGCGCTGCCCGACGCCCCGGCGGCCGGCGGCGGGGACGGCGGCAGCGGCGAGGGCAGCGGCAGCGGCGAGGGCAGCGGCAGCGGCAGCAGCAGCGGCGGGGCGTACGGCTTCGAGGCGGGGCTGCAGGCCGACGCGCTGCTCGACGCCGTCCGTGAACCGCTCTCCCGCGGGCTCGACGGCGACGGGCGGCTGACGCTCGGCGTCAGCGCCGTCGTCCACTCCGCCGATGGGCTGCGCGGCGCCCTGGAGGAGGCGCGGCACGCCCGGCGGGTCGCCGCCGCCCGGCCCGGCCGGGTGTGCGCGGCGGGCCACCAGGAGCTCGCCTCGCACGTCCTGCTGCTCCCCTTCGTCCCCGACGACGTCCGCCGCGCCTTCACCGCCCGGCTGCTCGACCCCCTGTACGACTACGACCGCCGCCACCGCGCCGAGCTGGTCCCCACGCTGGAGGCCTTCTTGGACTGCGACGGCTCCTGGACGCGCTGCGCGACCCGGCTGCATCTGCACGTCAACACGCTGCGGTACCGGGTGGGGCGGATCGAGCAGCTGACGGGGCGCGATCTGGCGCGCCTGGAGGACAAGCTGGACTTCTTCCTGGCGCTGCGGATGAGCTGACCGGGCGCCGGTCTGCCGGTGTCCCTGTCGTTCGCCCGTTCGACGGTTGCCGGCATCGTCTCCGCCGGGTGCGGAGCACCCCCATCGCAGCCCGGCGGAGCCGGGGAGGGCGAACGTGTGCGCGGTTGCATCGCACGTGCGGGTGACCGGCGTACGGAGCTGAAACCTGCAACGAGGCGGCCGCCTGGGTCCGAATGCGGCCACATCGACAAGGCGAACCGGGTGAGCCAGGCCTGGTTCGCGTGCCGGTCCTGCGGATTCGTTGATCACGCCGACCGGAACGGCTCCCGCAACATCCGCGCCAGAGCGCGGCAGTCGTGGCGACGCGGGGCCCAGTCAACGGCCCCCGCCCCACCCCGCAATCCCGGGCTGGGGCTGGACGCAAGCGTAGCGCCACCGCCAGTGATGCCCGCTGCGCAAGCCCTTCGCTACAGCAGAGGGTAGTCGACTTTCCCTGGCTGTTTGTGAATTCATTCACACCGACCTCTTGGCCGCGCCCGCGCATTCATGCTGAGATTCGGATCACAGCTTCCGGCTCGATGGCGCGCTTGGGGAGGGCAATGTGGCGGACACCGCCATGTCACCACCTGGATCATCGGATTCCGATTCGGATCTCCGCCCGAATCGTGTGGACGACCCCGTGGACACGGCGGTGTGGCGGCTGCGCTCGCGCGGCTGTTGGCACGACGCCGCCGCCCTGCTCACACCGCGCGCGGCGGGCGACGCCTCGGCCGCGCTCAAGCGAACCGCGGTACTGACCGAGCGCTGCATGTTCACCTCCGAGGGGTGGGAGGCGGCCGAGGACGCCCTGCGGGCGGCGGAGGCGCTCGCGCTCACCGACGACGAGCGGGGCGCCACGGCCTGCGAACGCGGCTACCTCGCCTACGCCTCCACGCTGCTCGGGGTGCGCGACCGGGCCGACGAGGCGCGGACCGCGCTCGGGCGCGCCGCCGCGCTGCTGGGCCCCGGCTCGCGGACCCGCCCGCTGCTGGACTTCCGCCGCGGACTGATCGCCCAGCACCTCGCGCAGAACCCCACCGGCGCCCAGGTCGCCTTCCAGCGCGCACACGCCGGGGCCACGACCCACGGCGACGAGCTGCTGCTCTCGTGCACCTGGCGCCATCTGGCCGCGATGGCGGAGCAGGAGGGCGACCTGGCCGAGGCGCGGCGCGGCTTCGCCGAATCGCTGCGCATCCGGGAGGAGCTGGGCTATCTGATCGGCATCGCCCCTGCGCTCGCGGCGCTGGCCGAGGTGGAGGAGGAGCCGGAGGCGACCCGGCTGCGCACGGAGGCGGTCCGTCTGGTGCGGCTGCTGGGCGGCGTACCGGTGTGGCTCGCGGAGCAGTTAAGACAGGCGCCGACCGCGACGGCGTAGCGCGGGAGCTTCCTTCCGCAGCCGCTGGACCGACCCGCCCCTGAGGCCCGCACGGTGTGTGACACCGGGCGGGCCTCAGGGGCGCACGGGGGCGAGGATCGGAGACGGCTGCTTACGCCCCGCCGTTGAAGTGGTCGCGTACCAGGGACTCGACGGTGTCGAGATCCCGCGTGGCCAGGGCGTCGAGCAGGGCCATGTGCTCGGCCGCGTCGGCGACGAGGTCGGCGGTGCGCACGATCTGGCCGCCGGCCAGCGGCCACTGCGCCCGCCGGTGCAGTTCGTCGGCCACGACGACCAATTGCTGATTTCCGGCCAGGCTGAGCACCGCCTGGTGGAATGTGCGGTCCGATTCCAGATACGCCGCGCGGTCGCCCTTCGCCGCCGCCGCAGCCGTCGCCTCCGCGAAGGGCCGCAGCCCCGCCCACCGCTCGGGCGCGATCGCCTCGGCCAGGCTGAGCATCACGGGGACCTCCAGCAGGGCCCGGACCTCGGCCAGCTCGGCCAGCTCGCGCGCGCTGCGCCGGGCCACCCGGAACCCCCGGTTCGGCACCACCTCGACGGCGCCTTCCCCGGCGAGCTGCTGCATGGCCTCACGTACGGGCGTGGCCGACACGCCGAAGCGCTCGGCGAGGGCCGGTGCGGAGTAGACCTCGCCGGGGGCGAGGTCGCCGCCGACCAGCGCGTCCCTGAGGGCGTCCAGGATCTGTCCACGCACCGAGTGGCGCCGGGGCGGCTTCCGTGAGGCGGGCCCGCCGGGGCCGGGGATGCCGGGACCCGGGGGCGGCTCCGCCGCCGTTTCGGCTCTGGCCTGCTCCACCTCGGCTCCTCCTGACGTCCGCCTGAAACGATATGCGGAGGCCGCGCGAGGTCAAACCCCTCGGACGCCGTATTTAAGGCAACCCTAACGGAACGGACCACATCGAACGTCCTGACGCAAGCTCAGCAGTCTGTTTACGCTCGATCGGGTTCCATGAATAGAATGCAAGCCGCTTGCACAGCGCGAGCGTTCGAACCGTATCGCACCTATCCGCGTGTCCCCCCGCCGATTTGGCGCCCTCTTGTCCAGAAACCGCTCGGGACAAGCCGGCTTTCCGCCAAGATGTCGCGCGAGTAGGCCGGGTACTACGGCCAGAACTTCACGGAAGCGAGGCAAGGGACACCGGATGAGACTGACCGACATATCGAGCTGGGGCCTCCCGGCCGTCGTGGTGCTCGTCGGCGTCGTGGGAGCGGTGACAGTGCTCGCGCGCGGCCGCAACTCCAAGGACGACAACAACACCGACTCCTGGGAGCGCAGCGAGGAGCGGCGGCGGCGCAAGGAGGCCATCTACGGGATGGCCTCGTATGTGCTGCTGTTCTGCTGCGCCGGAGTGGCGGCCGCGCTCTCCTTCCAGGGCCTGGTGGGCTTCGGACGGGAGAACCTCGCCCTGACGAACGGCTGGGAGTACCTGGTGCCGTTCGGGCTCGACGGCGCCGCCATGTTCTGCTCGGTGCTCGCGGTGCGCGAGGCCAGCCACGGCGACGCCGCGCTCGGCTCCCGCCTGCTGGTGTGGCTGTTCGCGGGCGCCGCTGCCTGGTTCAACTGGGTCCACGCGCCGCGTGGCATGGGCCACGCGGGCGCACCGCAGTTCTTCGCCGGCATGTCGCTGTCGGCGGCGGTCCTCTTCGACCGCGCGCTCAAGCAGACCCGCCGGGCGGCGCTGCGCGAGCAGGGTTTGGTGCCGCGGCCGCTGCCGCAGATCCGCATCGTGCGCTGGCTGCGCGCGCCCCGCGAGACCTTCGCCGCCTGGTCGCTGATGCTGCTCGAGGGCGTCCGCACGCTGGACGAGGCCGTCGAGGAGGTGCGCGAGGACCGCAAGGAGAAGGAGCACAACCGGCACCGCAGGCGGGAGCAGGAGAGGCTGGACCGGGCCAGGATCCGGGCGCTGAACCGGCAGCACCGCACATGGGGGCGGCGCGGCGGCCGTCAGGTGGAGGTCACCGGTTCCTCCCCGCAGCCGGCGCTCACATCGGAGCCTGCCATACCGGAGAACTCGCTGGAAAACTCTTCCTCGCTGGAAAAGGGGCAGCTGCCCGCGCCCGCGTCCCGGCCCGCCCTGCGGTCCGCGAGCGACCGTGAAGGCGCCTCCGCCGGCCTGGGTGACCGCGAGGCCGACCGCCCGCACACCATCGACCTCACCGCCGAGGACGACACGCTGACCATGCCGCGGCTCGACTCCCTCGAGGAGAAGCTCGCGCAGATCGAGCGAGCCTTCGGCTGACGTGCTGCTCGGTTTTGCCTCCGGGGCGCTGCAGCCCCTGTCGACAGTCGACCGCGCTCGGCCCTTCGTACCTCAGGGCCTCCGCGCGCTCTCCCTTTCGACAGCGGCGCGCCCCTTCGTCCGGGTGGGCGGGACGAGGAGCCGGTCTCCTCTCCCGCCCCCGCCCCGCGTTTCACCCGCAGCGCGCGTCGAGCTCGAACCAGATTGCCTTCCCCACGACGTGGGCCCGCACCCCCCACGCGTCGGCGAGCGTGTGCACCAGCAGCAGTCCACGCCCGGACGTGCCCTCCTCGGCCGCGTGCGTACGCAGCGTCGGATGCCGGGAGACGAAGTCCCGCACCTCGACTCGTAATCGCCCGCCGACCAGCGCGCCGGGCCCGTCGCCGAGCTTTGCCGTGATGTGTGCCCCACGGTCGGTGTGCACCAGCGCGTTGGTGACCAGCTCGCTGGTGAGCAGCTCGGCCAGGTCCCTCCTGCCCGGCTCGCCCCAGTACCGCAGCAGGTCGCGCAGGCCCGCACGGACATCCGCCACCCGGGACAGCTCGCCGCTGTGTAATCGCTTGCTGAGGGCCGGGCCCCGCTCGCTCTCGATGGCCACCGCCCCCGCTTCCGGCCGCCCGGCCGTCCCGCCTCGCCATGAAGGCTGACGCTTCATCCTCCCCCGCCCCGGCCGCACCTGGCGCGGCCAGCGTCGAAATGCCGTCGAACACGCTCACCCAATGCATTCCCGCGTGTGGGCGCCCACACACCGCGGGAAATGATCGGGGAGTCGCCCCGAGGTCGGGGGCACCTCCCAGCCGTAGCTGGGGGAGAAACCGAGCAGCACGAGCGCCGATCCCGAGGAGAGCCGCGCATGCACGACGACCGATCGCTGGTGGAAGGGCGCCTTGACCGGGCGCTGCGCCAGTTCATCAGGCCCGCCCAGTACACGGCGCGCGCCCCGCTCACGCTGTCCGCGTGGCGCACCCCCGGCGAGCCGGTGCCGGTGGGCGACGCGCTGAAGGGGACGTACGAGCCCTTCGAGACCGGCACCGACTGGGGCTCGCCGTGGTCGACCTGGTGGTTCCGGCTGGAGGGCGAGGTGCCGCAGGAGTGGGCGGGGCGGCGGGTGGAGGCCGTCCTCGACCCGGGCTTCACCGGTGACGGGCCCGGCTTCCAGGCCGAGGGGCTGGTGTACGACGCGGAGGGGGTGCCGATCAAGGGCATCCACCCGCGCAACCGCCATATCCCCGTCGCCGCCCCGGCGGCGGGCGGCGAGCCGGTGCGGCTGCTGCTGGAGGCGGCCGCCAACCCGGCCGTGCTGCGCGACGGCTTCGAGCCGACCCGCCTCGGCGATGTGCTGACCGCCGGGGACCGGCCGCTGTACCGCTTCGCCTCGGCCGACCTCGCCGTGCTGAACGAGGAGGTCTGGCACCTGGTGCTGGACATCGAGGTGCTGTCGGAGCTGATGCGCGAACTTCCCGCGGACCGGCCGCGGCGCCACGAGATACTGCGCGCGCTGGAGAACATGCTGGACGCGCTGGACCTCCATGACGTACCGGGCACCGCCGCGGCCGGGCGCGCCGCGCTGACCGAGGTGCTCAGCCGCCCGGCCAACGCCAGCGCACACCGCGTGTCGGCGGCCGGACACGCCCATATCGACTCGGCGTGGCTGTGGCCGCTGCGCGAGACCGTCCGCAAGGCGTCCCGTACCTTCGCCAATGTCACCGCGCTCGCGGGCGACTACCCCGAGCTGATCTTCGCCTGTTCGCAGGCGCAGCAGTACGCCTGGGTGAAGGAGAACCAGCCGCACATCTGGGAGCGGATCAAGAAGGCGGTGGCGGACGGCAACTGGGTCCCGGTCGGCTCGATGTGGGTCGAGTCGGACGCCAACATGCCCGGCGGCGAGGCGCTGGCCCGGCAGATCGTGCACGGCAAGCGGTTCTTCCTGGAGGAGCTGGGGGTGGACACCGAGGAGATCTGGCTGCCGGACTCCTTCGGCTACACGGCCGCCTTCCCGCAGCTGGCGAAGCTCGCGGGGGTGCGGTGGTTCCTCACCCAGAAGCTGTCCTGGAACCAGTCGAACAAGATGCCGCACCACACCTTCTGGTGGGAGGGCATCGACGGCACCCGGGTGTTCACCCACTTCCCGCCGGTGGACACCTACAACGCCCAGTTCCACGCGAGCGAACTCGCCCACGCCGAGCGGAACTTCGCCGACAAGGGGCTGGCCACCCGCTCCCTCGTCCCCTTCGGCTGGGGCGACGGCGGGGGCGGCCCTACTCGCGAGATGCTGGAGAAGGCGCGGCGGCTGAAGTCGCTGGAGGGCTCGCCGCGGGTGGAGATCGAGCGGCCGTCGGCGTTCTTCGCGGAGGCGGAGCGGGAGTACGCGGCCAAGGCGCCGGTGTGGTCGGGCGAGCTGTATCTGGAGCTGCACCGGGCGACGTACACCACCCAGGCCAAGACCAAGCAGGGCAACCGGCGCAGCGAGCATCTGCTGCGGGAGGCGGAGCTGTGGGCGACGGCCGCCGCGCTGCGTGCCCCCGGGTACGCCTACCCGTACGACGAGCTGGACCGGATCTGGAAGACGGTGCTGCTGCACCAGTTCCATGACATTCTGCCGGGCTCCTCGATCGCCTGGGTGCACCGCGAGGCGCGCGACACCTATGGGCGGGTCGGCGCCGAGCTGGAGCAGATCGTCGCGGCGGCGGTCAGTGCCCTTGGCGGTTCGCCCGACGGCGCCTCGCAGGACGGGCCGGTGGTGCTGAACGCGTCCCCGTACGAGCGCGGCGAGGTCGTCACCCTCGACGCGCCGACGGCGGCGGCCCTACCCGAGGGCATGTCTGTTCAGCCGCTGGAGGACGGGCGCGCCGCGGTCGCGGTGCGGCTGCCCGCGCTGGGCGCGGCGGCCGTGCGGGCCGACACGCCGGGCACGACCACGCCCGAGGCGCCGGTCAGCGCGCTGAGCGACGGGCGCACCATCGTGCTGGACAACGACCTGCTGCGGGTGGTCATCGACGGCGACGGGCTGCTCACCTCCGTACGGGACCTCACGGCCGACCGGGAGCTGATCGCGCCCGGCGCCCGCGGCAACCTCCTCCAGCTGCACCCCGACCACCCCAACGAGTGGGACGCCTGGGACATCGACCGGCACTACCGCCGGGCCCACACCGACCTCGCCGACGCCGAGTCCGTCGAGCTGGTCGAGTCCGGACCGCTGCGCGCCGCGGTCCGGGTGGTGCGCGCCTTCGGCGCGTCGGGAGCCTCCCGCGTCACCCAGGAGATCCGGCTCAGCCGGGGCAGCCGCCGCCTGGACATCACCACCGAGGTGGACTGGCAGGAGTCGGAGAAGGTCCTCAAGGCCGCGTTCCCGCTGGACATCCACGCCAAGGTGTCCACCTCCGAGATCCAGTTCGGGCATGTGGACCGCGCCACGCACACCAACACCAGCTGGGACGCGGCCCGGTTCGAGATCTGCGCCCACCGCTGGCTGCGGGTCGCCGAGCCCGGCTACGGCGCGGCGCTGCTCAACGACTCGACGTACGGCCACGATGTGACCCGTACGGCGCATGACACGGACGCGGGCAAGGTGCTGGGCACCACCGTCCGGCTGACCCTGCTGCGCGCCCCGCACAGCCCCGACCCGGAGACCGACCTCGGCGCCCACCGCTTCAGCTACGCGCTGCTGCCCGGCGCCGAGGTGGGCGACGCGGTCGCCGAGGGCCTGGCGCTCAACCTGCCGCCGCGCGCCCTCCCCGCCGGCCCGGTGCTCCCCTCGCTGATCAGCGTCGACAACCCGGCGATCACCATCGAGTCCGTCAAGCTGGCGGAGGACCGCGGCGGCGATGTGGTGGTGCGGCTGTACGAGTCGCGCGGCGGGCGGGCGTCCGCCACGCTCACCACCGGGTTCCCGGTGGTGAGCGCCCAGGTGACGGACCTGCTGGAGCGGCCGCTGCACGAGGCGGCCACCGGCGAGGGCGGGCTGGCCCTGAGCCTGCGCCCGCACGAGATCCTCACCGTCAGGCTCACGCCCGCGTAGGGCTGCCGCGGGGCGGCGGGGTGACGACCTGGGGTGCGCACCCCAGGTCGTCAGGGCCGGGGCAGGTTCCGCAGATTGGACCGGGCCAGTTGCACCATCCGGCCCACCCCGCCGTCCAGCACGATCTTGCTCGCGGACAGCGCGAAGCCGGTCACCATCTCCGCGCGGATCTTCGGCGGGATGGACAGCGCGTTGGGATCGGTGACCACGTCCACCAGCGCGGGTCCCTTGTAGCGCAGGGCGGTCCGCAGCGCCGCCCGCAGGTGCTTGGGCTTCTCCACGCGCTCGCCGTACGCCCCGGCGGCGCGGGCGATCTCCGCGAAGTCGGGGTTGAGGTTGGTGGTGCCGTACGCGGGCAGGCCCGAGACCATCATCTCCAGCTCGACCATGCCGAGCGAGGAGTTGTTGAAGAGCACCACCTTCACCGGCAGGTCGTACTGGACGAGGGTGAGGAAGTCACCCATCAGCATGGCGAAACCGCCGTCGCCGGACATCGAGACGACCTGGCGGCGGCGGTCGAGGAACTGGGCGCCGATCGCCTGCGGCACCGCGTTGGCCATCGAACCGTGGGTGAACGAGCCGATCACGCGGCGGCGGCCGTTGGGGGTCAGATAGCGGGCCGCCCACACGTTGCACATGCCGGTGTCCACGGTGAAGACCGCGTCCGGGGCCGCCTCCTCGTCCAGCACCGCCGCCACATACTCCGGATGGATGGGGATGTGCTTGTCCACCCGGCGGGTGTACGCCCTGACCACACCCTCCAGCGCGTCCGCGTGCTTCCTCAGCATCCGGTCCAGGAATGTGCGGTCGGTCTTGGCGCGCACCTTCGGCGTCAGGCAGCGCAGCGTCTCGCGCACATCGCCCCACACGGCCAGGTCGAGCTTGGAGCGCCGGCCCAGGTGCTCGGGCCGGACGTCGACCTGCACGGTCTTCACGTCGTCGGGCAGGAAGGCGTTGTACGGGAAGTCGGTGCCCAGCAGGATCAGCAGGTCGCACTCGTGGGTTGCCTCGTACGCCGCGCCGTAGCCGAGCAGCCCGCTCATACCGACGTCGTACGGATTGTCGTACTGGATCCATTCCTTGCCGCGCAGCGCATGCCCCACCGGGGCCTTCACCCGCTCGGCGAAGGCCATCACCTCGGCGTGCGCCCCGGCGGTGCCGCTGCCGCAGAACAGCGTCACCCGCTCGGCCGCGTCCACCATCCGGGCGAGCTCGTCGATCTCCGCGTCGCCGGGGCGCACCGAGGGGCGGGCGGTGACCAGGGCGTGCTCCTCGGCGCGCTCGGGCGCCGGGAGCGCCGCGATGTCGCCGGGCAATGCCACCACGCTGACGCCGCTGCGGCCGATGGCGTGCTGGATCGCGGTCTGCGGCACGCGCGGCATCTGCCGCGGGCTGGAGATCAGCTCGCAGTAGTGGCTGCACTCCCCGAACAGCCGGTCGGGGTGGGTCTCCTGGAAGTAGCCGCTGCCGATCTCGCTGCTGGGGATGTGCGAGGCCAGGGCGAGGACCGGGGCCATCGAGCGGTGGGCGTCGTACAGCCCGTTGATCAGATGCAGATTGCCGGGGCCGCAGGAGCCGGCGCAGGCCGCGAGGCGGCCGGTGAGCTGGGCCTCGGCCCCGGCGGCGAAGGCGGCGGACTCCTCGTGGCGGACCTGGATCCAGTCGATGGCCGCGTTGCGGCGAACCGCGTCCACGACCGGGTTGAGGCTGTCCCCGACGACCCCGTACAGCCGGCGCACCCCGGCGCGCGCCAGGAGGTCCACGAACTGCTCGGCCACGGTCTGCTTGCCCATCACACGCGCCCTTCCGCCCGGGGTGGCTGCGTATGCCGGGAATGGATACGCAGCTCCATCAACCCATGGACCGCGCGCTCACGCCTCCCAGACAGCGGCCGCCGTACGGTCGTCGGCGTACCCGTTCACCCGCGTCCGGGTGTCCGCGAGAAACGCGGCGAGCCCCGGCGGTCCGCTTTGTGCCCAGCGTTCCGCCAGATGTCCGGCGAGCTCGGGCCGGCCGCGCAGCGGCGCGGCGAGCCCGCCACCGGACATCAGCAGCACATCGCCCGGCCGGGCTACGGAGGCCCGGAAGCGGAACGGGGCGGCGGCGGGGCCGGTGCCCGGCACGGCGATCCCGAGGCGCATCGTCCCAGGCACCTCCGCTGCCTGTGCCGGGGGCTGTGCCGCGCCGCCGAACCCGACCACGGGGCCGCCCACGGTGTCCGGTTCCGGCCCGGTCGGCTCCAGGTCCTGCCAGGCGCCCGCCCGCAGCCGGAAGACGCCGCCCTCGCCCGCGCCGAAGAACACCCGGGTACGGCAGTCGGGGTCAGCCGGCAGCAGCAGACAGCGCGGCGCGGCGGTGTACTCGGCCGGATCCACACCCAGCTCGGCCGCGCGGGCCCGCAGGCGGCCCAGGCCGCGGTCGGTGAGCCGATGCAGCCCGGACTTGAGGGCGCCGCGGTTTCCGGTGCGTATGTCGTCCACTAACCGCTCATGGCTGCGGCCCACCGCGCCGCCGATCCACTCACACAGCTCACGCGCCGCCCGGTGCGCCCCCTCCGCCGCCCCCGCCCCACTCGCCAGCACCACCAGCAGCAGCGCGCCGGGGCCGGCCCCGAACCGCGCCGTGAGCATCGCGTCCCGCCGCGGTTCCCCGCGCCGTCGGGCCGACTCGCCGCGGGAGGAGACGGCGCGCAGCGTGGCGACTCCGCAGCGGGCGCCGTCCAGCACGGTGTCGGGTACGAGGTCGGCCAGCTCGTACGGGTCGGCGGGAGGCAGCTCGACCGGCTCGTCGTCGTACGCAGACGGCCGCGCCGCGGACGCCCGCCCTCGCAGTGACTGCTCCCCCGCGCCGGGTCCCGCGCCTGATCCTGCACCGGGTCCCGCACCAGGCCCTGTGCCAGGCCCCACGCCGGGCCCCACACCAGGTCCTGGGCCGGGGCGCCTCTGCGACGCCACACCTGATCCCCCGCCGGGTCCTTCGCCGGGCCCCGCGCCTGATCCCCCGCCGGGCCCAGCGTCTGATCCCCCGCCAGGTCCTTCGCCTGATCCCGATCCCGCGCCGGATCCTTCGCCGGGCCCCGCACCTGATCCCCCGCCAGGTCCGGGACCGGGCTCCTTACGGCCGGAGAACCACCTGAAGGCCTCACCCGACCGGGTCGGCTTGCCCGACTCGTCCGGTGGCCCCGACTCGTCCGGTGGCCGCGGGCCCCAGGGGGCTCCGGCGGCCGGTGCGGAGCCGGGCGGCGGGGCCCCGGGCGGCGGCGGGCCGCCGCCGACCGTGCGCGAGGCGGAGTCGAACCGGTCGTCGACGGAGTCCGCCGCGGAGGCGGGTCCTACGTCGCCGGTGTCCCGGCGGTACAACTCGCCCCACCAGTCGTCCTCGTGACGGTGCCCGTCCCCCTGCTGGCTCATGCCGTTCATTGTTTCCCCAGCGGGCCCCGCACGGAACACCGCCTGCGCCGGCCACGGCGGCGGAGCCGCACATCAAGAGGGTTCAGCCGCGGTAGGTCTCCAGCAGCCGCAGCCACACCTCGCTGATCGTCGGGAACGCGGGGACCGCGTGCCACAGCCGTTCCACGGGGACCTCGCCCGCGACCGCCACCGTGGCCGAGTGCAGCAGCTCGCCGACGCCCGGGCCCACGAAGGTCACGCCGATCAGGTGGCCCCGGTCCAGGTCGACGACCATGCGGGCCTGGCCGCGGTAGCCGTCGGCGTACAGCCCGGCGCCGGAGACGTGCGCGAGGTCGTAGTCGACGACCCGGACCCGGCGGCCCTCGGCCTCCGCCTGCGCCGCGGTGAGGCCGACCGCGGCGACCTCGGGGTCGGTGAACACCACCTGCGGCACCGCCGCGATGTCGGCGGTGGCCGCGTGGACGCCCCACCGGTCCGTCTCCAGGAGCGGCGCTCCCTGGGCCCGGGCGCCGATCGCGGCGCCCGCGATGCGCGCCTGGTACTTGCCCTGGTGGGTGAGCAGCGCGCGGCGGTTGACGTCGCCGACGGCGTACAGCCAGCCGCCCTCCACGTCCACCACCCGGCAGCTGTCGTCCACCCGCAGCCAGCTGCCCGGTTCGAGGCCGACCGTCTCCAGGCCGATGTCGTCGGTGCGCGGGGTGCGCCCGGTGGCGAACAGCACCTCGTCCGCCTCCAGCCGCTCCCCGTCCGCGAGGGTGAGCGTCACCGGTCCGGCGCCGGAGCCGGAGCCCGCCGGGCCGCCCGGCTCGGCCCGCCGTACGCCGGTCACGGAAGTGCCGGTGCGGACCTGTGCCCCGGCCTCGGTCAGCGACTTGGCGACGAGCTCGCCCACGAACGGCTCCATGCGCTCCAGCAGGCCGGAGCCCCGGACCAGCACGGTGACCTCCGAGCCGAGCGCCTGCCAGGCGGTGGCCATCTCGGTGGCGACCACGCCGCCGCCCACCACGGCCAGCCGCCTGGGGGCGGCGGACGCGCTCGTCGCCTCGCGGCTGGTCCACGGGCGGATGTCGGCCAGGCCCGGCAGGCCGGGCAGCGCGGCGCTGCTCCCGGTGCACACGGCGACCGCGTGCCGGGCGGTGAGGTGGCGCTCCCGCCCGTCCGCGTCCGAGACCGCGACCCGCTTCTCGCCCACCAGCCGGCCGTGCCCGCGGACGAGGTCGATGCCTGCCGACTCCAGCCAGCCGACCTGACCGTCGTCCTTCCAGCGCGCGACGTACTCGTCGCGGCGCGCGAAGACGGCCGGGGCCTCCAGCGGCCCGCCCACCGCTTGGCGCAGCCCGGGCATGCGCCGCGCGTCGGCGCGCGCGATGGCCGGGCGCAGCAACGCCTTGCTGGGGATGCAGGCCCAGTACGAGCACTCGCCGCCGACCAGTTCGCTCTCCACGATCACCGCGGACAGCCCTCCCGCGCGGACCCGGTCCGCGACGTTCTCACCGACCGGACCCGCGCCCAGGACGACGACGTCGTACTCCTCCGTGGCGGCCATCATCGCAACTCGCTCTCTGCCCGGCTCCGGCGTGTGGCCGGGCTTTCGGTTCCTTGGGGCATCATCGCCCCAAGGAACCGATGGAGACCACACGAGTCACGGCGCCGCGGCGGCGTCACGGCTTGCGCATCGGCCCCCGCTTGCGTTCCATCATGTGGCGGCCGAGGGCCTGCCGCTGTTTGAAGGTCCGCCGCAACTCGGCCCGCAGCCGGTCGTCGGTGCGCGCGGCGAGACGTTCGTTCTCGCGCAGCAGCTTGCGGTAGCTGTCGAGGCGGCGCTCGGGCAGTGTGCCGTCCTCGATCGCGGCGAGCACCGCGCAGCCCGGCTCGGCCTGGTGTGCGCAGTCGTGGAAGCGGCACTCCTCGGCCAGCGCCTCGATCTCGGAGAACGCCTGCGCGACGCCTTCTCCGGCGTCCCACAGCCCGACCCCGCGCACGCCGGGCGTGTCGATGAGGACCCCGCCCCACGGCAGCCGCAGCAGGTCGCGAGTGGTCGTGGTGTGCCGCCCCTTGCCGTCGCTGTCCCGGACCTCGTGCACGTCCTGCGCGGCCTCGCCCAGCAGAGCGTTGGCGAGCGTCGACTTGCCCGCGCCGGACTGCCCGAGCAGCACCGAGGTGCCCGAGGAGAGTACGGCGCCGAGCACGTCCAGGCCCTCGCCGGTCGCGGAGCTGACGGTCAGCACCTGAACGCCGGGCGCGGCGGTCTGGACGTCCGTCAGGAGGTGGCCCAGCACCACCGGGTCGGGCACCAGGTCCGCCTTGGTCAGGGCGACCAGCGGCTGGGCGCCGCTCTCCCAGGAGAGTGCCGACTTGTGCAGCAGTGCCTCACCACTCGAACAGGACATCGCAAGCGCGAGGAACCGCTCGATCCGCCCAAGGTCCAACTCAAGCGCGAGCGACACGCAGATGACGACGTAATCGATGTTAGTGGCCAGCACCTGACCCTCGGAGCGCTTCGACGAGGTCGAGCGTACGAAGGCGGTGCGGCGAGGCAACAGCGTCCGCACATACCGCGGATCGTCACCTTCGGGGTCGACGGCGACCCAGTCACCCGTGCACACGACCTTCATCGGATCACGGGGCACAACGAACTCGGTGTCAGCACGAATGACACCTGCCGGAGTGACGACATCGCACTGACCGCGGTCGACCCGTACGACACGACCGGGCAGCAGACCCTGCTCCGCGTACGGGGCGAACTCGGCCTCCCAGTCCGCGTCCCAGCCGTACAGGGCGAGAGGATGCGAAGCAGGAAGCTGAAAGGAGGAGAAAGACAAGGGGTGACCCTTCACAAGGGTGGCCCCCGGCACCGCGCTCACTGGCGCGGGAAGAGAAGAGGTCAGCCGGAGACCACGGAGGTGGACCTGATGAACTTCTGGATGCGGGCAGCGCCCATCACGGAGACAGCCATCGGTCACACCTCCCAAGCCAAGTCACCCGCGGCAACCCCCGGTCGCCGCTCGCGAACGACTCCGACTTTAGAGATACGCGGGCCGCGACGCCATCGAATTAGGCACCGGGCGCGGCCGAAGACTTTGCAGGCTGCATCACGGCGTCGTCGTCACCACAGCGACGAGATTCCTACTCTTTTGATAAAGTTATGCCATGGCTGAGATTCCGTACAGCGTCGGAGAGGGGCCGGCGACCCGAGTGAGCCTCTCCCTCCCTGAAGGGACGGCAGAGGCGATTCGTCAGCGGGTGGGCAAGCGTGAGTTCTCCGCGTTCATCACCGCAGCCGTCGAACGTGAGCTGCGCGGTCAGATCCTGGACGAGTACCTGGCGGACTACGAACGCCGCAGGGGACCGGTCTCCGAGCAGGAGCAAGAGCGGGCGCGCCGGGTCTTCGACGAGGTGTTCGCCGAGGAGGGCCAGTGGCCCGCCGCAAGCTGAGCCACGAAGGCACCATCGTGCTCGACTGCGAGGGCCTGTCCAGGCTCGTCAACGATCACGAACCCGTCGTCGCCCTGGTTGCAGAAGCCCGCAACCGAGGCATGGAAGTAGTAATCAGCGCCCTGACCATCATCGAGGCCGCGCATCGACGTACCGACAAGGCTCGGCTCGCCTGGATCCTGTCCGGTATGCGGATCGTGCACATCGGCGACGAGGAGGCCAAGACCGCATCGGCCATGCTGATCAACGCCGGATTGCACGGCCACAAGTACGCGATCGACGCCGCCGTAGCCGAGATGGCACTGCGGCAACGCCGCCCAGTCGTCGTTCTCACCTCGGACATCGACGACATGACAAAGCTCTGCGGCGACAAGGTGCGCCTCGTGGCCGTGTAGCACCACGACTGCAACCCCTGGCAGGGCCGTGGAGATCTCGAGAACCTCGGTGTGCCGCCGGTCGTGGACGATCCTGGCTGGCGCCGGGAGGGCAAGCGCGCCCGCAGGGTCAGCGCTCTCGCTCCACTCTCCGCCAAATTCGGCCGATTCAATCCCATTCATGCCTGGATCAGGACAGTGATCCACCCCGCAGTGATCACATATCGTCGGTGTCGTCCGCCACGTCGAGGCTGATCCCCGGATCACCCGAAGGCGATTCTTCGTCCAGGATTGCCTTACCCATCGCGGCCGAGATGCTGCGGAGCAGCGCGGTCTTACGAGCAGTGAAGAACCGGTCGAAGTCGTCGGTGGCCAGGAGTTCCGAAGGTTTGTGCAGCAGTGCCTCACCGCTCGAGCAGGTCATGGGTCCCCCGTGCACACGACCTTCATCGGGGTCACGGGGAACGACGAACTCGGTGTCGGCGCGCACGGTGCCGACCGGGGTGACGACGTCGCACTGGCCTCGGTCGGCCCGTACGACGCGGCCGGGCCATGAGGCCCTGCTCGGCGTACGGAGCGAACTCCGACTCCCAGCCGTCGTCCCCGCCGTACGGAGTGAGAAGGTGCGACGAAGCCGAAGGGCACGCGCACTGGCCGGTATCGGATCGCCGAGCATGGCGACCTGGCCGGCCGGAGCACCTATGCGGACCTGGCGATCGCGCTGCTCGACGACCACCACGATGACGTGACGAGCCACTCGCACATGGATTCCACACCCCTGTGGCCTCGGGATGAGCGGCGCCTTGTACCTGGAACCACGCGTGTCGCCGAGGGTGAGATCCCTGCTGGGCTCCCCCGGGCTCCTGCCCGCTCGGGCTCGGCTCACCGCCGGGCGTGATGCTGCCCGACCAGATCGGCGGCGGGCAGTTGCTGCGCGCGCCGGCCAGCGACGCCATCCGCGGCAGCCTGGAACGGCATTTCGGCGTCACCCTGGCCTTCATGAACTGCCACCGGGTGGCGGCGTTCCGGCCCGGCGCCGAAGGAGGTGCGAGCTACGGGAAGTTCATCTCCACCCGGTCCCAGATCCGCAACCAGTCGCCCGAGTTCCGCGACTGCTGACATTTCGCGATCATCCACCGGAACGCTCGAGTCCCGGGGCAGCCCCAGGCCGGAGCAGGCGGCCTGGGTCCCCTGCACATGCGGCCCGGCCTCAGCCACCGGCTCCGGTGGCCACCACATCGTTGTAAGGGTCCTGGGGCGTGGGGACACGCCTGACGGCGGTGGCGTCCAGGGCCGGGCTCGCGTCGTCCGTGCCGACCTTTCCGGTGGGGTGCCAGGTGCCGGTGACGGTCACCCAGGCGTCGGCGGGCGGCGGCGCCGACGCTCCGTGTACCCGTACCTTGCGCACCTGGGCGTCCGCGGCGCAGCAGCTGATGATCAGCCGGCTGACGTACCAGGTGCCGTGACGGCCGGGGGTGACGAATCCGGTGAGGCGCACGGTGTGGCCCTGGAGAGTGCCTCCGGTGTCCCAGACCGCACGGGAGCTGAAGTCGTTCAGCGACATCTCGACCACCTCCTTACCGGGGAGGGCGGGGAAGAGGCTGTCGCCGGGGGCGAAGGCTGGGGCCTTGGGAGTTTCGGCGTCGTCCCGTGAGGCGGTGTACGAGCCGAGGGCGGGCGGCGCCAGGAACAGGATGGTCAGGGCCGGTACGTACAGCAGCCAGGCGACCTTCGGACCGTCCGCGTGGCCGTGGTGATGCCCGTGGCTCTGGGCGCCGTTCGTGCGGGGGCGGTTGAAGGGAAAGCCGTCGCGTGCGGCACCGGCCGCGCCGAGCGCGATCAGCACCACGCCGGAGGCGATGAGTGCGGGCCGCAGGCCCGGGCGCACATAGCGCAGATACAGGTCGGTCAGCAGACAGATGTGCAGCAGGCCGACGCCGAGGAAGAGGAGCAGCAGCACCTGCATGTTGCGCTTCACAGCAGCCACCACCCCACCAGTGCGCTGCACAGCACCGCCACGACCCAGGTGGCCGACGAGAAGCGCAGCGCGAAAGCTCGCCCGAAGGTGCCCGACTGCAGGGCGATCAGTTTCAGGTCGACCATGGGGCCCACCACCATGAAGGCGAGCCGGGCGGTGGGCGAGAACCCGGTGAGCGAGGCGGCGACGAACGCGTCGGCCTCCGAGCACACCGCGAGGATCACCGCGAGCAGCCCCAGCATGGGCAGCGACAGCCACAGGGAGTCGGAGAAGGCCCGCAGTACGGAGTGCGGCACCGCGACGTTGAAGGTGGCCGCGGCCGCCGCGCCCACCACCAGGAATCCCCCGGCGTGCAGGAAGTCGTGCTGGAGCGCGACCCGGAACTCCTCCGCGCGGCTCGCGCCGGGGGTGTGCCCGGTGGGCCCCTTCGGCAGGCGCAGCCACTCCTCCCGGCCCGCCCGGATCCACAACCAGCCCATGGCGACGGAGGTGAACAGCGAGGCGACCAGCCGGGCCGCGACCATCCAGGGGGTTCCGGGGAAGGCCACATAGGTGGCGACCAGCACGATCGGGTTGATGGCCGGGGCCGACAGCAGGAAGGCCAGCGCCGCCGCCGGGGCCACCCCACGCCTCATCAGACTGCCGGCCACGGGCACCGACGCGCACTCACATCCCGGCAGCACCGCCCCGGCGGCGCCCGCCACGGGTACGGCGAGCACCGGGTTGCGAGGCAGCACCCGCGTGAACACCCAAGCCGGTACGAACGCGCTGATCGCGGCCGAGACCAAAGTGCCGAGCAACAGGAACGGCACCCCCTGGATGACGATCGCGGTGAACACCGTCCGCCACGCCGCCACCGCGGGGCGGTCGAGCGCGGCGGTGATCTCGGGCCCGAGCACGACGGCGACACCGCCGAGCAGCGCCACCGGAAGGCTCGCGATCAGCGCGTGAGAGCTGACGCGTACCGCGGTGCGCAGCCCTCCGGCCTCGTCGATCCCGGCCGCTCCGTCAGGGCGCCGGGACAGTGTCCGGCTGCTGCCGCTGCCCTCGCGCGGCAGCGGCGCTATGTCGACATCACTGTCCATTCGTCTCCCCACACGGCTTTTCGTCACGGCGGCATCCGGGCTCACCCTAGCGGCGGCAGAGGGAGGACAAACACGACACCACGTATGAGAAGCCGACCACGGTCTACCGTGTCCTGCGGGATCTGGAGGCGACCGGTGGCAGAGCACCCCTGCCGGGCAGGTAAGGCCCGTTAGTCGAGGTGGGCGGCATGCGGCGGAGCAGGGGCCGCACGCAGCCGATCAGGCAGCGTGCCGTCGTCCGGCATGCCTCCCCGTAGCCACCTGCTCAGCGCCTCGACGTCGGCATCGGTGACAATCGGGCCGAGCCGCACCCCGGGTCCGACCACGCTGACGCAGACGGCGAGCATGAAGGGGCGGTTCGGACGACCGTATGTTCCATGCGCCACACAAGGCTCCTCCACGGGGGCTATCGGGAGCTGTAGGGAAGCAGGGCCATTTCGCGGGCGTTCTTGATGGCGCAGGCGATTTGGCGCTGTTGTTGGCGGGTCACATGGGTCACCCGGCGGCTGCGGATCTTTCCACGGTCGGAGATGAACTTCCGCAGCAGGTCGGTGTTTTTGTAGTCGACGTACGTGATGCCGGCGGCGTCGAGGGGGTTGACGCGGCGGCGCTTGGTGTCCTGGCGCCTGGCGCCGATTCGTCGGGACATGATGGGTCCTTTTCTTACGATGCTCGGGCTCGGCTCACACCACGGGGTCGAGGAGGTCGTCGAAGGCGTGGGAGAGGTGCTTCCAGCCGGCCGGACCCGCCGTGTACTCGGCGTCGGTGAGCAGGCATGAGTCGAGCAGCGCGAGCAGGTTGTCGCGATCGAGGCCGGGGGAGGTGAAGGTGAAGTGCTGGCAGCGGTCGCCGTGGGTGGGGTGCCAGTCGAGGGAGGCGGCGACGCGGCGTTCGGCGGGGACCATCTCCCATGCGGCGTCCGGGAGGGCGGCCAGCCAGGGTCCGGCGGACTCCACGCACAGCGCGCCGCCCGCCGCGTCCCACGACAGCAAGGTGTCGGGCCGGTCGGCCAGCCAGAAGCGGCCGCGGCTGCGGGCGGCGGCACAGGCCAGATCCTCCAGTGCGGCGTGGAGACGGCCTGGGTGGAAAGGCCGTTCGCGGCGCCAGACGAGTGTGCTCACGCCGTGTTCGTCGCTGTCCTGCGGCAGGAGGGGGCACGCCGGATGCTGACGGATGGCCGCCGCCTCGACGTCGAATCCCTCGAGCAGGGCCGGCCCCAGGGCGCCACCGTCGAGACGTACCTGCCGTGCGCCCGGGGTGAGTTGGGTCAGCAGGGCGAGGTCGCCGTCGTCGGCGGGCTCGTCGCAGGTGGTGTCGTCGGTGACAGCGATCAGTGTGGGGTACTCCAGCTGCCGGGCGAAGGTGTCGGCGACGGTGCGCCGGTCGGTCGGGGCCGCGGCGAGACCGACGTCGGCCAGGTCGTCGCCATTGGCGAGATACGGCACCATCATGGCCGGGTCGATCACGGTGGCCACACCGGTCAGCGCCAGGGGCGCGCCCTCGGCCGCGATGACGGCAGCCATGGCCTGGGGCTCGACCGAGTCCCACAGTTCCACGACCGCCAGCCGGTGCCCGCCGCCCGTGGCCAGGCGCAGCAGCTCGGGGACCATGTCCTCACGCAGCGCGCAGCACGCACAGTCGTTCACCAGCGGCGCCTCTCCGCTGTCGAGCGGGCCTGTGGCGTCTCGTACGGTGCGGCGCACGGCGCGGCCGGTGGCGGCGGACAGGTCGTGGTGCAGGGCGACGGAGCCGGGCACCGTGCGCAGGATCTCTTCGACGGCGGCGCGGCGGGCGTCGGCGTGCAGCCCGGCGACGATCGCGACGGCCAGCCGGGCCTCGCCCGGGTTCACCGGCCCCTCCGGCCGCGTCCGTAGCGCCGCTCGAAGCGCTCGACGCGGCCCGCGGTGTCCACGACGCGCTGGGTGCCGGTATAGAAGGGGTGGCTCGCCGAGGAGATCTCGACGTCGATGACCGGGTATGTGTTGCCGTCCTCCCACTCCACGGTCTTGTCGCTGGTGGCGGCGGAGCGGGTGAGGAAGGCGAAGTCGGCGGACCGGTCGCGGAAGACGACTGGACGGTACGCGGGATGAATACCGGGCTTCATGACGATCAGCGCTCCTCACGGAAGTCGACGTGGCGGCCGACGAGCGGGTCGTACTTGCGCAGGATCAGCCGGTCGGGGTCGTTCCGCCGGTTCTTGCGGGTCACATAGGTGTAGCCGGTGCCGGCGGTGGACCTCAGCTTGATGATCGGACGTAGTTCGTTCCGTGCCATGACCGACAGCATACATGGAGTTGGTTTTCATTTTCATCAAGGTGTACGGTGCTGCCTCCTCAGAGCAACGAGAAAACAGGAGGAGCCATGCCCGCCCACTGTCAGCTCACCGGCCGGCAACCCGGCTTCGGCCATCACGTCTCCCACTCCCACCGCCGCACCAAGCGCCGTTTCGACCCCAACATCCAGCGCAAGCGTTACTGGCTGCCGAGCGAGGGACGCCACGTCCGGCTCACCCTCAGCGCCAAGGCCATCAAGACCGTCGACGCGATCGGCGTCGAAGCCGCCGTGGCCCGCATCCGCGCCCGGGGAGAGAAGGTCTGATGGCGAAGAAAAGTAAGATCATCAAGAACGAACAGCGGCGCGTGATCGTGGCCCGCCACGCCAAGCGCCGCGCCGAGCTCAAGGCGATCATCGCCGACCCCCGGACCCCGGACCAGGAACGCCTCGACGCCCAGCGCGAACTCCGCCGCCAGCCCCGCGACGCCAGCCCCACCCGCGTACGCAACCGCGACTCCATCGACGGCCGGCCCCGCGGCCATCTGCGCGCCTTCGGCCTGTCCCGCATCCGACTGCGCGAGATGGCACACGCGGGTGAGCTTCCGGGGGTGACCAAGAGCAGCTGGTGAACCCCGTCCGGATCGACGGACACGGGCGGACACCGCACATCGCGCTCCGGCACGCGGTGTCCGCGCAGCGGCCCCGAACTCCTCGCCGTTCACATGTATCGACGGCCCCCTCGGCTGACGTGCACTGTCGGCACTCGTGCTCAGACTCACCACGGCGGCGCGGGCCACGGCCCGCCGCGGCCACCCTCCTGCCCTCCGCTCCGACCGGTGCCGCGGGCGCCGACGGTTCCCCACACCGCTGACCAGCGCCTGATGGCCGCCGACCCGGGCGCCGATTCACCGACGACCGGCACCCACGGGTACTCGCCGTCCGGATCGACGCGTCCGGCCGCCCCGTCGCCGCCGGGGCGGCAGCACCCGCCGGGCGGACCAGGACCTTCAGGACACCGACGCGCCGTGACGCGGACGGCTACCTCACCACCATTCAGCCCGAAACCGAACTGACCGACCTGCCGAGGTGGGTCGCCATCCACAGGTGCCCCCGGCTGCGCACCACCGCGGGCATGACCTGGGGCAGGCTCTCCGCCAGCCGCTCGGGGTGCAGCGGACGTCGGGAGCGCCACAGCACCGAGGTCACACCGTGGTCGATGCCGCGGCGGTGTACGACGGGGGCGGCGATGTCGAGCCGGTCTGCCGGTCCTGCTGCGGCCCACCCGGGATCGGGCCGGGTCAGATTCGTCAGCGAGGTGCTGTCACGGTCTTCCGCGTCGAGGAGGACAGTCGCCGGCGGGTTGAGATGGAGGAGCAGGGCGCGGGAGCCTTCCCGGCGGCCGCCATCCTCCCGTCGTCCATCGTGCAAAACCATCACCTGGGCGGCCTCCACTTGCCGGGCGGCGGCCTCGGCAACCGTGGGGGGCACGGCGTGCGGACGGTCAGCGAAGACGTGGACGGCACGGTGCACACAGCCCAGGCCGCTCAGCAGCCGGCCGACGTCGACACCGACGGCGATCGGCGCCAGGTCGCAGAGGTCCGACAGGGGTGTCCCGCCCACCGGGCCCGCCGCAGCTCGGCCAGAAACGGCACGGCGTCGAGGTTCTCAGGGAGCGCGAGCACGACGTGCGATCCTGTGGCAGCCCGTGCGATGGCACGCAGGTCCTGACGCGCGAAGCACGCGCCCCCGGGCTTCAGGGGTGTTGCCGGACACCAGTCCCAGCAACCCCCGGCCCTCTCCCCCGGCGCGTACGCCGCCGTCGGGGGTGACGAGGTCGCACAGGCCCCGGTCGACCCGCACAACACGCCCGGATACCAGGCCCTGGTCGGCATACGGGGCGAACTCGGCCTCCCACGCTTCGTCCCAGCCGTAAGGAGCGAGAAGAGAAGAGAAATTCAAGGGGAACCCTTCACAAGAGCGGCCCCGGCGTTGACGGTGTCCCAGGTGAGGTGTTCCCGTACGGCGACGCGGGCGCCCGTCTCGCACAGCGCGAGCGGAATCCCGCCGCACCGCTCCGCGACCGCCGCGGCCCCGGGCCCCCGTCCGGCCATCTCGTCATGGCCCACGATGCGGGTCAGGAGCCGGACCGAGTCGGCGGTGGTGAGCGGGCCGAGCCTGATCACCTTGGCGCCCGGATCGGCCGCGAGCCGGTCGAGTCGGTAGCGGCTGGTGATGATGACCAGGGATTCCGGGGCGGCGGTCAGCAGCGGCCTGACCTGCCGCTCGGAGTGGGCATTGTCCAGCAGGACGACCATGCGCCGCTCGGCCGCGCAGTCCCGGTAGAGCTCGCTCAGCCGCTGTTCGTCGGCGGGCAGCCGACCGGTCGGCACCTCCAGCGCGTCCAGAAGGC
Organism: Streptomyces sp. ME19-01-6; assembly: GCF_033793745.1. NCBI lineage: Bacteria > Bacillati > Actinomycetota > Actinomycetes > Kitasatosporales > Streptomycetaceae > Streptomyces > Streptomyces sp. ME19-01-6. The sequence goes on from NZ_JARAXF010000017.1 coordinate 189,521, forward strand.
GGACCAGCGCCTCGGAGGGGGCAGCGCCGTCGTCGCGGACTGCCCCTCCAGGTCGATGTAGAGCTGGCCGTCGGGAAAGCGCTCCTTGAGCAGATGCGCGCAGTGCACGGCCGCCGCGGTCTTCCCGATGCCGCCGGGTCCGACCAGCACCACGACCGACGGCACGCCGACGGCCCTGCCCTCGCCGTCCAGCACCCGGGCGATCCGCTCGGGCAGCGACTCGCGGTCGGTGAAGGCGGCGTTCGCGGGCGGCAGCATCCGCGGGCGGGACGCCCCGGGGGCGATTGCGGGGATGGTGCGGGCCCCCAGCCACCCGGTCGCCCACAGCCAGGCCGTCACGTCTCGGGCGAAGCCGGGCGAGGCGCGGGAGCCTTCCCACAGCTGCCGGGCGAGCTCGCGCCGCTCCTCGTCGGTGGCGGGCAGCAGGGGCGGCTCGTCCGCGTGGCCGTCCGGGCCTGTCGGCTCGGTGTCCGACGGCTCGGTGCCGGGGGCCGCGTCCCGGCGCCGCATCCTCCGTACGAGCCCGGCCAGCGCCTCCGAGCTCCGCCGCCCCATCTCCCCGCCCGCCCCCGACAGGGCACCCGAGGTCACCGTGGTGACCGCCGAAGCCACCGCCGCCATCGTGAACGGCTCCACAGCCCACCCCCAACTCGCTTCTGGTCGGGAAGATCGCGGTCATCGGGACGACCGCCGTCAAATCGTCAGGCCCCCGGTGGAATCGGGGGCCTGACGGGGTGTGCGGCAGTGGTCAGGGGCGTGCGGTGGGCTCGACCGTGACCCGTTCGACCGGCTCCGCCGGGCCCTGGGCACGGCGGGTGAAGCGCATCGCGACACACGCGCCCGCGTACAGCCCGGCGACGACGAGAAGCAGCGCGTGGTAGCCGGTGACGAGGGCGAGGTATTCGAGCGTGCCGCCGGTGAGGGCGCCCAGGAGGTTGGCTCCGAAGGCGGCCGTGGGGTCGGGGGCCGCCGCCAGGCGGTCGGAGAAGATGAGGTTGGCGCAGAAGATCGGGGCGAAGGCCAGGGCGATCGCCGCGGCCAGGCGCGCCGCGAAGGGCAGCCCGAGCACCAGGTGGGTCGGGACGATCCAGGAGGTGGCCAGGGTGGCGAACAGCAGCAGCTGCAGGACGGACTGGTTGACGCGGCGCATCCGGCGCCGGGTCTCGACGGCGCCGAGGACGGCCAGCAGGACGCCGGCGAAGACGATGGCGTTGACCAGCCAGGTGGTGCCGAAGTAGAGGGCGAACCCGATCACGTTCTTGGTCTCGAGCAGCATGAAGGCGGCGCCGAGCAGGAACATGTCGGCGTACCTGACGGTGCGTCGGACGCGGACCCCGGTCAGCCGCACCGACACCACGGTCACCAGCAGGATCGCGCCGAGCACCCAGAGGTAGAGGCTGGGGATGGTGCGGTGCAGCAGATACGGGAAGGGGTGGTCGTCGGTGGCGGCGGCGGGCACCGCGCCCGAGGGCCGCCAGGCGGTGGCGCACCGCTGGTCGCCGGGGGTGGCGCCGGCGACGAGGATGGCGGCCTTCTTGCCGCCGTAGTGGGTGATGCAGGGCGCGTGTCCGAAGACCGAGGTGAGGGTGGAGCCGTAGCGGTCGATGAGCCAGTTCTGCCGGTAGTAGTTGTACATCGCGAACGCGCCGCCGGGGGCCAGGTGGCGGTGTGCCGCCTCGAACGCCTGCCGGGTGAACAGATAGCTCTCCAGGCGGAGGTTGCTGGCGCCGGACACCAGGGTCAGGGAGTCCGGCAGCGCGAGGACCACCAGGTCGTAGCGGGCGTCCGTGCGCTCCAGGAAGGCCCGCCCGTCGTCGATGTGGACATGCACCCGGGGGTCGTCGTAGGGCCGGTCGGGGTGCAGGTCGGCGCCGATCTGCCGGAGCCTGGGGTCGATCTCGACGGCGTCCACCCGCCGGGCGCCGTGGGCGAGCGCGACGGCGACGTCATTGCCGTTGCCGGCGCCGATGACCAGGACGCGGCGGTGGGGGTTGGCCGGGGTCTCCCGGTACGGCTCCTCGTACGGGGAGTCGGGGCGCCGCAGCACCTTCAGCGGTGCGATGCTCTGGTGCGGAACTCCGTTGGCGGAGATCTTGTAGTCCCGGCTGCCCGAGGTCGCACGCTTGAGCTCGATCTTGTAGTACGGGGACCAGGAGATGCCGCTCGCCAGCGACTCCAGCGTCAGCGCCGCCACCACCACGGCCAGCGGCACCGCGTACCGGACGGTGTTGCGGCGCCCGCCCAGCGTCAGCAGCGCCACCGCGGCGAGGACCCCCCACACCACCGACGGGGCGCGCAGCCAGGACAGCGCGGCGAACGAGAGCGAGCCGGCCAGCGAGCCCAGCAGGTCGTAGCGGTAGGCGTCCAGCGACGGCAGCTGGCGGAACAGGTCCGCCGTCATCTTGCCGATCGCCGCCATGATGAGCGCGGCGAGGCCGAACAGGATGGGGAGGGTCACCCACTGGGGCAGTCCGGTGGTCTTCACGGCCGTGAAGTAGATGACCTCGCCGCTGGTCTGCCGCACCTGTACGGGGAACTCCCGCACCAGGATGACGAGGACGGCGAGCGGCACGGGCGCCCAGCGGGTGAGCCACTGCCCGCGCCCGGCCGGGATCAGGAACCCCAGGCCGATCCCGAGGAACGAGCCCAGCAGGATGAAGTTCGAGAAGTAGCTGAGGTGGACGACGTTGGCGCCGGTCCACCTGATCAACGCCAGCTCCACGAAGAGCATGGTGGCGCTGGCGAGCACCAGCCTCGGGCGCAGGTTCCGCGTTCGAGCGCTGTGGTCCATGTCTGGACGGTGTCATCCGAGCAGGGGCAGGTCGAGCACCCCCGGCGGCATATGCGCCACCTGGTACGCGCCTGTCACCTGATGGGCCCAACCGGGCTGCCGGTGGGCCATGACACCCTGAACTTCCGTTCGAAGGCAGCGAGTAGTAGCGAGTAGTAGCGGTGAGTACGGAGGGGCCCGGCATGGGGATGTCCAGCATCTGGCTGGTGGGGGCGCTGGGCGACGCGGAGGTCGCGGAGCTCGCCCCGCTCGCGGTGCCCGCCATCGAGGCCACGGCGGCGCGGTCGTCGGCGGTGGGGGCCTGGTCGCGCTGGGAGCGCGACGCGGCGCGCGGCGGTGGCGCGGTACCGGTGTGGCGCGAGGACGGCTACAACACCGAGGAGGCGCTGCACCTGTACACCATGGTCAACGACTCGGCCTTCGACGCCATGGACACCTCGGGGAAGCTCCACGTCATGAACTGGTGGGACCGGATCGACAGCGACGCGGTCCAGCCGTTCGTCGAGTCCGTGCGGAAGGACAACCCCGTGGCCTCCCTCTTCCACGGCCTGGGCCCCGAGCGCGCGGGGATGCTGCCCGGCTGGGCAGGTGACGCCGTGTTCTCCGCCGAGGAGGTGCGCCGCCGGCTTCCGGCGGCCGAGGCCGCGCTCGCCGTGTCCGGGGCGGAGCGCGAGCGGGCGGTCGCCCGGATCGACGACTGGCCGGGCGAGAAGGAGGCCGAGGCGCTCCTCGACGGGCCGCTGCGGGTGTGGCGGGAGACGGCCGAGGCCGGGCTGGGGCTACTGGCCTCCCGCATCTGGCACTGATCCGCCCGTGGCGCTGCGCACCGGGTTCCCGGCGGCGTCGGTCTGGCCGTCGGACGGGGATGCCTGCGGCCGGGGCTCCCTCGGCCGGAGGTCCCCCGGCCGGGAGTCCTGCGACGCGCCGTCCTCCGCCGCGGTTTTCTTCGGCCCGCCGTTCTCCGGCGTTCTGGGCTCCGGCGTTTTCGGCTCCGGCGTTTTCGGCTCCGGCGTTTTCGGCTCCGGCCGCGGGGCGCGCCTGTGGTGCAGCCGGGAGCGTACGTCGGCATGCGGCAGGAACTGCGCCCAACGCTCGGGGAACTCCGAAGGCGGGGTGATCTCCGCTGCCCCGTCGTCCGCGGTGCGCTGCTGCCAGGCCCGCAGCCTGGCCGACTCCTCCCGGGTCCGGGCGGCCGTCTCGGCGCGCCCGGCGGCGGTGGCGACCGACGGCCAGACCCGGTCGATCGCGGCGTTGACGGCCGCGCCGACGAGCACCGCGAAGGCGGACACACCGATCCACAGCAGCACGGCGACGGGCGCGGCCAGCGAGCCGTAGATCGTCGGTCCCTCGACGGTGTGGAGCAGGTAGATGCGCAGCAGGAAGCTGCCGAGCACCCACATCGTCAGCGCGACGAGCGCGCCGGGGATGTCCTCCCGCCAGGGCGAGCGCACCGGCACGGAGACGTGGTAGAGGGTGGTGAGGAAGGCGACGGACAGCAGGATCACCACGGGCCAGTACAGGATCCGTACGAGGTCGCCGCTCGCGGGCACCAGGTCCACGACGGTCTCCGGGCCGATCACCATCAGGGGCAGCGCCACCGCCCCGATGATCAGCGCGACCAGGTAGAGGAGGAAGGCCAGCAGCCGGGTCCTGACGATCCCGCGGCGGCCTTCGAGCCCGTACATGATGGTGATGGTGTCGACGAAGACGTTGACCGCGCGGGAGCCGGACCACAGGGCGATGCCGAAGCCGAGCGAGATGACGTCCGGGCGGCCGCCCTTGATGACCTCGTCCAGGAGCGGCCGGGCGATCTCCCTGACCCCCTTGTCGGACAGCACGGTCCCCGAGGCGTTGAGGATGTTCTGCCGGATGGTGGCCACGGTGTCGGTGTCGGTCCACGCGTCGAAGTAGCCGAGGAGCCCGATCAGGCCGAGCAGCAGCGGCGGCAGCGACAGCAGGGTGAAGAAGGCGGCCTCGGCGGCCAGCCCGGTGACCCGGTACTCCATGCAGGAGTGGACGGTGTCCTTCAGCAGCAGCCAGGCCATCCTGCGCTTGGATACGTTGCGGTACAAGGCGCGGGCCTTGTGGAGCCGGCCGGACGGCTTCGACGGTTCTTTCCCTGGCTGCACCTTCTCACGGTATCCGCCTCGGGGTGCCCGACGCCGTCCGGTGTTTCCCTCCGTGACCAGCCGGTGACCAGGCCGGGCGCGAGCCCTCGAAAAGGGCGGAGGGGATGCCGCGCCGACTCGGTACCGCCCTCCGCCACGCCCACTGTCCGGGCCGGGTACAGCCATGCGCAAAGGTTGCGCGGCGTTGCAGCCGCCGGCCGTGGTCATGATGGGATGGGCCGCATGAGCATCACGGTCACCACCTGGTCCCTGGAGCAGACCTCGCCCGCGGACCTCACCCCGGCGCAGCAGCCCCCCGCCTCCGCGGGGGTGCGGATCGTACGGGCCGAGATCCCCTGCCCGGAGTTCAACCGCTTCCTCTACACGGCCATCGGCGCGGATGTGGCCTGGACGGACCGGCTGGGGTGGACCGTCGAGCAGTGGCGGGAGTTCCTGGAGCGGCCCGGGGTGGAGACCTGGGTCGCGTATGAGCGCGGCACCCCGGCGGGGTACATCGAGCTGGACGCGCAGGACGAGGGCGTGGTGGAGATCACGTACTTCGGGCTGCTGCCCGCCTTCCGGGGGCGGCGCATCGGCGGGCACCTGCTGACCTGGGGCACCGCCCGCGCCTGGGACCTGGCCGAGCGGTGGGCCGGGCGGCCGCCGACCAAGCGGGTGTGGGTGCACACCTGCAGCAAGGACGGACCGTACGCGCTGGACAACTACCGGCGGCGCGGGTTCCGGGTCTTCGACACCAAGCTCGACCACGAGGCCGAGTGAGCGGACCGTCCGGACCGCAAGTGACGCGACAGGTGACCAAGGACACAGCATCCCACGATGCGGGACATAGTTGTCCACATATTGGATGACGGTGGACTGCCCCAAGACCCCCATGCCACGCTTCCCTCATGTCTCGAGCTGGAATTGCCTTGGTGAGTCGGCGCCACGTCGATCTCGGCCGCATGTCCAGCGCGATCTGTCCAGCCGGCTGAGGCTGTACCCGTAGGCGGGCCCCGGCCCCGGAAAGCACCGCCGGCACCGCCGCATTCCCCGCCGCCCCCGACGACGTGGGCGACCACGCACGCCTCGATCTCCCCAGCCACCGCAGCCCACCCTCTGCCGCATTGCCCTGCCCGCCTGTTGAAACGCGCAGGTCACCGAGGGCGTGCATCACCGAGCACCGTCCGCCGCACCCAGAGCCGCCCAGAAGGACACACACCGCCATGGCCGCCACCCCGGACCGCCCCAGCGCAGCCACGCCCCGCCGCAAGGCCGGACGCCACCGCGGCGAGGGCCAGTGGGCCGCGGGTCACTTCACGCCCCTCAACGCCAATGAGCAGTTCAAGAAGGACGACGACGGTCTCAATGTGCGGACACGCATTGAGACGATCTACGCTCACCGTGGCTTCGACGCCATCGACGGCGCCGACCTGCGCGGACGCATGCGCTGGTGGGGTCTGTACACCCAGCGCAAGCCCGGCATCGACGGCGGCAAGACCGCCATCCTGGAGCCGGAGGAGCTGGACGACGAGTACTTCATGTTGCGCGTCCGCGTGGACGGCGGGCGGCTGACCACCGAGCAGCTGCGGGTCATCGGCGAGATCTCGCAGGAGTTCGCGCGCGGCACGGCCGACATCACCGACCGGCAGAACATCCAGTACCACTGGATCCGGATCGAGGACATGCCCGAGATCTGGCGGCGGCTGGAGGGCGTGGGCCTGTCGACCACCGAGGCGTGCGGCGACACCCCGCGCGTCATCATCGGCTCGCCCGTCGCCGGGATCGCCGAGGACGAGATCATCGACGGCACCCCGGCCATCGAGGAGATCCACAGCCGCTTCATCGGCAGCAAGGAGTTCTCCAACCTGCCGCGCAAGTTCAAGACGGCCATCTCCGGCTCGCCGCTGCTCGACGTCGTGCACGAGATCAACGACGTCGCGTTCGTCGGCGTGCGCCACCCCGAGCACGGCCCCGGCTTCGACCTGTGGGTCGGCGGCGGGCTGTCCACCAACCCGAAGATCGGCATCCGCCTGGGCGCCTGGGTCCCGCTGGACGAGGTCCCGGAGGTCTGGGCGGGGGTCATCAGCATCTTCCGCGACTACGGCTACCGGCGGCTGCGCAACCGCGCCCGGCTGAAGTACCTGGTCGCCGACTGGGGAGCGGAGAAGTTCCGCCAGGTGCTGGAGGACGAGTACCTGAAGCACAAGCTGGTCGACGGCCCCGCGCCGGAGCAGCCCGTGCAGCGGTGGCGCGACCACATCGGCGTACACCGCCAGCAGGACGGCCGCTACTACGTCGGCTTCGCGCCGCGCGTCGGCCGCGTGGACGGGGCCACCCTCACCAAGATCGCCGAACTGGCCGAGGCACACGGCTCCGGCCGGCTCCGCACCACCGTCGAGCAGAAGCTGATCGTGCTCGACGTCGAGCAGGACCGGGTCGACTCGCTCGTCGCCGGTCTGGAGGCGCTGGACCTTCAGGTCAACCCGTCGACGTTCCGGCGCGGCACGATGGCCTGCACCGGCATCGAGTTCTGCAAGCTCGCGATCGTCGAGACCAAGGCGCGCGGCTCCGCGCTGATCGACGAGCTGGAGCGCCGCCTGCCCGACTTCGACGAGCCCATCACCATCAACCTCAACGGCTGCCCGAACGCCTGCGCCCGCATCCAGGTCGCCGACATCGGCCTCAAGGGCCAGCTGGTCATGGACGAGAACGGCGACCAGGTCGAGGGCTACCAGGTCCACCTGGGCGGCGCGCTGGGCCTGGAGGCAGGCTTCGGCCGCAAGGTGCGCGGCCTGAAGGTCACCTCCGCCGAACTCCCCGACTACGTCGAGCGCGTGCTGCGCCGCTTCCAGGAAGAGCGGGAAGAAAGCGAGCGGTTCGCGACGTGGGCGTCGCGGGCGAGTGAGGAGGCGTTGTCGTGAGCGACGCACGCATGCAAGCTGCCTGCGCGCAGCGCAGCCGCTTGAGGGCGGTGGCGGGCGACGGGCGGGACGCCGGGCCGCAGACGACTACGAAAGCCGCACCTCTGCGCCGCGTGGGCGACAGTACCCGCGGCGGAGCCGCTGATGTGACGAGCAGCCGCTGCCGCGGCGGGGCGAACAAGGAGGCGCTGTGAGCGAGCGTGCGGCGCCTTTTTACTGCCCGTACTGCGGGGACGAGGACCTGCGCCCCTCCGAGGAAGGCCACGGCGCGTGGGAATGCGCGTCCTGCAACCGCGCGTTCCGGCTGTCGTTCCTCGGGCTGCTGGCCAAGGGCCTGCGGCGCGACCACGGCGAAGGGGGCACGGCGATATGACCGAGCAGCGGCAGAACACTCCGCAGAACCTGGAAGAACTGGCCGAGCGCGCGGGGCGCGAGCTGGAGGACGCCCCGGCGCTGGAGATCCTGCGCTGGGCGGCCGACACCTTCGGGCCGCGCTTCTGCGTCACCTCCTCGATGGAGGACGCGGTGGTGGCGCATCTGGCCTCCCGTGTGCTGCCCGGCGTCGATGTCGTGTTCCTCGACACCGGCTACCACTTCCCGGAGACCATCGGCACCCGCGACGCGGTGGCGGCCGTGATGGACGTCAACGTCATCACGCTCACCCCCCGCCAGAGCGTCGCCGAGCAGGACGCCGAGTACGGCCCGAAGTTGCACGACCGGAACCCGGACCTGTGCTGCGCACTGCGCAAGGTCAAGCCGCTGGAGGAGGGGCTGCACGGCTACGACGCCTGGGCGACCGGGCTGCGCCGCGACGAGTCCCCGACCCGCGCGAACACCCCGGTGGTCGGCTGGGACCCCAAGCGGGGCAAGGTCAAGGTCTCCCCGATCGCCCGCTGGACGCAGGCGGACGTGGACGCGTACGTCGACGAACACGGTGTGCTCACCAACCCCCTGCTGATGGACGGATACGCGTCGGTGGGGTGCGCGCCCTGCACCCGGCGGGTATTGGAGGGCGAGGACGCAAGGGCCGGCCGCTGGGCGGGCCGCGCGAAGACCGAGTGCGGGCTGCACGGCTGATGGCTGACCAGGAGAACCAGATGAGCGTGACACAACAGGGCGCCACGGTATGGCTCACCGGGCTGCCCAGCGCGGGCAAGACCACGATCGCCTACGCGCTGGCCGAGCGGCTGCGCGGCGAGGGCCACCGGGTGGAGGTGCTGGACGGCGACGAGATCCGCGAGTTCCTCTCCTTCGGCCTCGGCTTCACCCGTGCCGACCGGGACACCAACGTCCAGCGGATCGGCTTCGTGGCCGAGCTGCTGGCCTCCAACGGCGTCAAGGTCCTGGTGCCGGTGATCGCCCCGTACGCGGACAGCCGCGAGGCGGTCCGCAAGCGCCACCAGACCGAGGGCACGGCGTATCTGGAGGTGCATGTCGCCACGCCGGTGGAGGTGTGCGCCGAGCGGGACGTGAAGGGGCTGTACGCCAAGCAGGCCGCGGGCGAGATCTCGGGGCTGACCGGGGTCGACGACCCGTACGAGGCCCCCGACACCCCGGACCTGCGCATCGAGACGCATCAGCAGGGCGTGCAGGAGTCCGCCGCGGCGCTGCGGGCGCTGCTGAGCGAGAGGGGACTGGCGTGAGCGACGCACGCATGGAAGCTGCCGGCGCGCAGCGCAGCCGTTTGAGGGCGGTGGCGGGAGACGGGCGGGACGCCGGGCCGCAGACGACCGTGGCTCACATCAACGGGACCGGACCCGGCTCGGAAGGGGGCGGCGACGACCTCTACGCGCTGACGCACCTGGACGCGCTGGAGTCCGAGGCGGTGCACATCCTCCGCGAGGTGGCGGGCGAGTTCGAGCGGCCGGTGATCCTTTTCTCCGGCGGCAAGGACTCCATCCTCATGCTGCACCTGGCGCTCAAGGCGTTCACCCCGGCGCCGGTGCCCTTCTCGCTGCTGCACGTCGACACCGGGCACAACTTCCCCGAGGTCCTCGAGTACCGGGACCGTGTGGTGGCGGCCCATGGGCTGCGCCTCCATGTGGCCTCCGTACAGGACTACATCGACCGCGGAGTGCTCAAGGAGCGCCCGGACGGCACCCGCAACCCGCTGCAGACCCTCCCGCTGACGGAGAAGATCCAGTCCGAGCGGTTCGACGCGGTCTTCGGTGGCGGCCGCCGCGACGAGGAGAAGGCCCGCGCCAAGGAGCGCGTCTTCTCACTGCGGGACGAGTTCTCGCAGTGGGACCCGCGCCGCCAGCGCCCCGAGCTGTGGAACCTGTACAACGGCCGCCACGCGCCGGGCGAGCACGTCCGCGTCTTCCCGCTGTCCAACTGGACCGAGCTGGACGTGTGGCAGTACATCGCCCGCGAGAACATCGAACTGCCTCAGATCTACTTCGCCCATGAGCGCGAGGTCTTCCAGCGCGGCGGCATGTGGCTGACCGCCGGCGAGTGGGGCGGGCCCAAGGACGGCGAGACGGTCGAGAAGCGGCAGGTTCGCTACCGCACCGTCGGCGACATGTCCTGCACCGGGGCCGTCGACTCCGACGCCACCACGCTGGACGCCGTCATCGCCGAGATCGCCGCCTCCCGGCTCACCGAGCGCGGTGCCACCCGCGCCGACGACAAGCTGTCCGAGGCCGCCATGGAGGACCGCAAGCGCGAGGGGTACTTCTAAGCATGACCACGACCACGGAACTCTCCGAGACCACCCTCCTGCGGTTCGCCACCGCCGGTTCGGTCGACGACGGCAAGTCCACCCTCGTCGGCCGTCTCCTGCACGACTCCAAGTCGGTCCTCGCCGACCAGCTGGAGGCCGTGGAGCGCGCGTCGGCGAGCCGGGGCCAGGAGGGCCCGGACCTCGCGCTGCTCACCGACGGCCTGCGCGCCGAGCGCGAGCAGGGCATCACCATCGACGTGGCGTACCGCTACTTCGCCACGCCCCGGCGCCGGTTCATCCTCGCCGACACGCCCGGCCATGTGCAGTACACCCGCAACATGGTCACCGGCGCGTCCACCGCCGAGCTCACGGTCATCCTGGTCGACGCCCGCAACGGCGTCGTCGAGCAGACCCGCCGCCACGCCGCGATCGCGGCGCTCCTGCGCGTGCCCCACGTGGTCCTCGCGGTCAACAAGATGGACCTGGTCGACTACCGGGAGGCCGTCTTCGCGGCCATCGCCGAGGAGTTCACGGCGTACGCCACCGAGCTCGGCGTCCCTGATGTCACCGCCATCCCGATCTCTGCGCTGGCCGGCGACAACGTGGTGGAGCCGTCCGCGACCATGGACTGGTACGGCGGCCCGACCGTCCTGGAGCACCTGGAGACCGTCCCGGTCAGCCACGACCTGGCGCACTGCCACGCGCGGCTGCCCGTGCAGTTCGTGATCCGTCCGCAGACCGCCGAGCACCCGGACTACCGGGGGTACGCGGGCCAGATCGCGGCCGGCTCGTTCCGCATCGGCGAGCGGGTCACGGTGCTGCCGTCCGGCCGTACGAGCACGATCTCCGCCATCGACCTGCTGGGCAAGCCGGTCGACGTGGCCTGGACGACGCAGTCGGTGACCGTGCTGCTGGCGGACGACATCGACGTCTCGCGCGGTGACCTGATCGTGCCGAGCAAGGACGCGCCGCAGGCCACGCAGGAGATCGAGGCGACGGTCTGCCACGTCGCGGACCAGCCGCTGACGGTCGGCCACCGCGTGCTGCTCAAGCACGGCACCCGCACCGTGAAGGCCATCGTCAAGGACATCCCGTCCCGGCTGACGCTCGACGACCTGTCCCTGCACCCGCATCCGGAGCAGCTCGTCGCCAACGACATCGGCCGGGTGAAGGTCCGTACCGCCGAGCCGCTGCCGGTGGACTCCTACGCCGACTCGCGCCGCACCGGCTCGTTCATCCTGATCGACCCGGCCGACGGCACCACGCTGACGGCGGGCATGGTGGGCGACTCGTTCGCGACCCCTGTCCCCGCCAAGGACGACCAGACCGATGACGACGGATGGGACTTCTGACCATGTCCGGTGATGTCTTCTCCACCTTCGCGAAGGAGGGCGGCCGCGTCGGCAGCGGCGCCCTCGGCAGTGGCCAGGGAGGGGTCGGCCGATGTGCCAGCTGACCTGTGCGCTTCCCGTCCCCCTGCCCCACCGCAACCGAAGACCAGCCGAACTGCCGGGCGTCCCCTGACGCTGTCCCCGGCCCTCCGAGAGGAACACCTCCCGTGTCCGTCGACCGCACCACGCACCCACGACCGCCCTTCCGCCGACGCACCCGCCTCCTCGCGGCAGCCGCCGCCCTCCCGCTGCTGATCGGCGCGCTGGGCGCCTGCGGCTACGGCTCCAAGAAGGACGACACGGGAACCAAGGCAGTCCCCGCCGCGGGCGGCAAGAAGATCGACGGCCTGGATCAGGTGAAGATCGGCTACTTCGCCAACCTCACGCACGCCACCGCGCTGGTGGGTCTGCGCGACGGCGGGCCGATCCAGAAGGAGCTGGGCGGCACCGAGATCAAGCCGTACGTCTTCAACGCGGGCCCGTCCGAGATCGAGGCGCTCAACGCGAACTCCATCGACATCGGCTGGATCGGCCCCTCGCCGTCCATCAACGGCTATGTGAAGGCCCACGGCAAGAACCTCAAGATCATCTCGGGTTCCGCCTCCGGTGGGGTGAAGCTCGTCGTCAATCCGAAGAAGATCAAGACGCTCGACGACGTCAAGGGCAAGAAGATCGCCACCCCGCAGCTGGGCAACACCCAGGACGTGGCGTTCCTCAACTGGATCGCCGAGAAGGGCTGGAAGGTCGACGCCCAGAGCGGCAAGGGCGATGTCTCCGTGGTCCGCACGGACAACAAGGTGACCCCCGACGCCTACAAGTCCGGCTCGATCGACGGCGCCTGGGTGCCCGAGCCGACCGCCTCCAAGCTGGTCGCCGAGGGCGCCAAGGTGCTGCTGGACGAGTCCACCCTGTGGCCGGACAAGAAGTTCGTCATCACCAACGTGATCGTCCGCCAGGATTTCCTCAAGGAGCACCCGGACGTCGTGGAGGCCGTGCTGCGCGGCTCGGTGAAGACCAACGCGTACATCAAGGCCAACCCCGACAAGGCGAAGGCCGAGGCCAACGCCGCGCTCGAGGCGGAGACCGGCAAGGCGCTCCCGGCCGAGGTGATCGACCCGGCGTGGAAGGGCATCCAGGTCACCGACGACCCGCTGGCCTCGACCCTGAACACCGAGGCGGAGCACGCGGTCAAGGCCGGGCTCCTGGAGAAGCCCGACCTCAAGGGCATCTACGACCTGACGCTGCTCAACAAGGTCCTCAAGGCGGAGGGCAAGCCGACGGTCTCCGCCGCGGGGCTTGGCACGCAGTAGCCGCCGAACGCCCGCGTACGCGCGCATCGCGTGCGCGGGCACCCCGTACGCACGCCCATACGCACGTACGCACCCATCAGGAGGTGACCGGATGTCCCCGGCACTGACCACCGACAAGGCCGACCGGGCGGGCGCGGCCGCGGCAGGCTCGGCAGGCTCGCCGCATCCCTCCGGAGCTGTCCGGATCAACCATGTCCACAAGGCGTTCGGCCGCCCCGGCGCCGCACAGCCCGTGCTCGACGACATCAACCTCGACGTGCGCCCCGGCGAGTTCGTCTGCATCCTGGGCGCCTCGGGCTGCGGCAAGTCGACACTGCTCAACCTGGTCGCGGATCTGGACAAGCCGACCGCCGGGACCATCGAGGTCCCCGGCGGCCGGCCGGCCCTGATGTTCCAGGAACACGCGCTCTTCCCGTGGCTGACCGCGGGCAAGAACATCGAGCTGGCGCTGCGGCTGCGCGGCGTGCCGCGCGCCGAACGCAGGCCCGAGGCGGAGCGGCTGCTGGAGCTGGTGCGGCTGGGCGGCTCGTACGGGAAGCGGGTGCACGAGCTGTCCGGCGGCATGCGGCAGCGCGTCGCGCTCGCCCGCGCGCTGGCGCAGGCCTCCAGCGTGCTGCTGATGGACGAGCCGTTCGCCGCGCTCGACGCCATCACCCGCGATGTGCTGCACGGCGAACTGACCCGCATCTGGAGCGAGACGGGCGTCTCGGTCCTGTTCGTCACGCACAACGTGCGCGAGGCGGTGCGCCTGGCCCAGCGCGTGGTGCTGCTGTCCTCGCGGCCGGGGCGGGTCGTCCGGGAGTGGACGGTCGACATTCCGCAGCCGCGCCGGATCGAGGACGCGGCCGTCGCGGACCTGTCCATTGAGATCACCGAAGAACTGCGTGGGGAGATCCGCCGCCATGGCCGGCACTGAGATCACCGGCGAGACGCCGAAGACGACGGCCCCCGTGGACAAGACGGAGGAACCCGCGAAGGAACAGCGGAAGCAGACCAGCCAGGACCTGGCGGGCCTGGAGGCCGGGCTCGACGCGCTGGACGCGGTGCAGATCCGGCGCACATCGCCGGCCGAGGTGCTGGTCCAGAAGGTGCTGCCGCCCATCGTGGCGGTCGCGCTGATCCTCGCCGTATGGAAGGTGCTGGTCTGGGCGAAGGTCACCGACGACTACAAGCTCCCCGACCCCAAGCTGGTCTGGGACGCGCTGGAACAGCTGTGGCTCCGGGGCGAGCTGTTCGACATCGTCTGGACCAGCGTCTCGCGCGGCCTGTTCGGCTTCCTCATCGCGCTGACGATCGCCACCCCGCTGGGGCTGATCGTCGCCCGGGTGAAGTTGATCCGCGCCGGGATCGGCCCGATCCTCTCCGGGCTGCAGTCGCTGCCCTCGGTCGCCTGGGTGGCGCCCGCGGTGATCTGGCTGGGCCTCAACGACAAGATGATGTACGCCGTCATCCTGCTCGGTGCGGTCCCCTCGATCGCCAACGGCCTGGTCGCCGGCATCGACCAGGTGCCCCCGCTGTTCCTGCGCGCCGGACGCACGCTCGGCGCCCGGGGCCTGGTCAGCGCCCGGCACATCCTGCTGCCCGCCGCGCTGCCCGGCTATGTCGCCGGCCTCAAGCAGGGCTGGGCGTTCTCCTGGCGCTCACTGATGGCCGCGGAGATCATCGCCAAGTCCCCCGACCTGGGCCTCGGGCTCGGCCAGTACCTGGAGAACCAGCGCAACAACTCCGACATGGCGGGGGTGCTGCTCGGCATCATCATGATCCTGTTCGTCGGGATCGCGATCGAGCTGCTGATCTTCGCCCCGATCGAGCGGCGGGTACTGCGCAGCCGCGGCCTGTTGGCAAGCACCCACTGACGCCCCTGCCCCCCAGGAAATCCGGTAACGCATCCCGTGACGTCCCCCGCTCCCACCCTGCTGGTCATCGCCCACGGCAGCCGCGACCCACGCCACGCGGCGACCGTCGCCGCGCTGTGCGCGCGGGCGCGGTCGCTGCGGGCGGGGCTGCGGGTGGAGGCGGCGTTCCTGGACTTCAACGCGCCGAGGGTGGGCCAGGTCCTGGACCGCCTGGCGGCCGAGGGCACCCGGACGGCCCACGACATCGTCGCCCTCCCGCTCCTCCTCACCCGCGCCTTCCACGCGAAGGCCGACATCCCGGCGGTGCTGCGCGAGGCGACGGCCCGCCACCCGGGCCTGCGCGTCCGGCAGGGCCGGGTCCTGGGCCCCTCGCCGCTGCTGACCCAGGCCCTGGAGCGGCGCCTGTACGAGGCCGGGCTGCGGCCCGGGGACCGACGCTCGACCGGGGTCGTCCTGGCCTCGGCGGGCTCCACCGACCCGGAGGCGATCGCGGTGATCGCAGAAATCGCGCGGGAGTGGCGGCACACCGGTTGGTGCGCCGTGCGGCCCGCGTTCGCCTCCGCTTCCCTCCCCCGTACCCAGGACGCGGTGCGCGCGCTGCGCGCCGAGGGCGCCCGCCGCGTGGCCGTCGCCCCGTACGTCATCGCCCCCGGCCGCCTCCCGGACCGCATCGCGCACGGGGCGCGCGAGGCGGGCGCGGATGTCCTGGCGGGCGTCCTGGGCCCGGCCCCGGAGCTGGCCCGGCTGCTGCTGCAACGCTACGACGAGGCTGCCGAGGCGCGGGCCCGGGACCTCACGGCGCTCACCGCCTGACCGCACCCGGCCGCCCCGCACGAGGCGCGAGATGACCCCCGCCGGGGGATAATCCTGCTACTCATCCGCTCGGCCGGACCACGCCCCTCATCCGAACTCCTCCGAACGTCCGCCACCCCGCCCCACCGTTCACCACCCCTTCCACGCCCCGTCCCGCGCCCTTCCCCCTCCCTTGTCAGCCCGGCCCCCGGGCGCCGCTGGACTTGCCTCCACACATCAGGACGTCGCAGAACGCCGAGGCCCCCAGGGGATGCCATGCGCAACGAACACGACACTCGTACACTCGGAGCCGACAGAACCCGTCGTGGCGCCCGCAGGCGCGTCGCGGTCGCCGTGGCATCCGCCGTCGCGCTGACGTTCATCAACCCCTGGCTCGTCCCCGGAACGGCGCAGGCGGCCACCCCCGCCCAGGTCCACTGGACGACACGGACGGTGGCCCCGGGCGTCGAACTGCGCACCGGCGTCATCCAGCAGCCGGACGCCAAGCCGACCTGGACCGTCACCGTCCAGGCCCCCGCCGTCAACCGCCTCACCGGCGCCCCGGCCTTCGCCCCGCTGTCCACCCGCTCCTGGGCCGACGAGACCGCGCGGCGGCTGCGCGACGCGGGCCTCGAGCCACGCGTGGAGGAGATCCGCTGGCCCGAGTACGCGGACACACCGCAGGACACCATGGGTTGGCGGGTGCGCGTGGGCTCGTACGCCACGTCGGCCGAGGCGCAGCGCACCAGCCCGAAGGTGACCGCGACCGGCCTCCAGCCGGCCGTGGAGTGGACCGGCTACGACAGCCAGCAGCCGGCCGGCCGGGAAAGCGTGCACGTCGCGGTCATCGACCCGGCCGCCTTCACCGGCACCGTCGAGTCCACGCACAACGGCAATGTCGCGGACCGCGAGACGACCTCCTCGGTCGCCGCGAAGACCGGCTCGCTGGTCGGTGTCAACGGCGGCTTCTTCATCACCTCCGACGCCGACGGCGTCCAGGGCACGATGGCCGGAATCGGCGCCTACGACGGCGAGCTGCAGTCGATGGCCGCCGGCTCACGGGCCGCGCTGATCCTCGGCGACGGCGGCCGGCGCGCCCGTATCGCCGACCTGACCACCACGGTCACCGCGCGGGCCGGGTCCGCCACCTACGCGGTGGAGGGCATCAACCGGGTGCCCGGCAAGGTACGCAACTGCGGCCGCCCCGGCGCCACCCCCACCGACCTGCCCCGCCAGGACCTCACCTGCTCCAAGACCGACGACCTGGTCAGGTTCACCCCGTCGTTCCACACCGACCTGCCCACCGGTCCGGGCGCCCAGGTGGTGCTCGACGCCGACCACCGTGTGGTCTCCGCCGGCCCGCGCGGCGGAGAGGTCCCGCCCGGCGGCTCGGTGCTCCAGGGCATCGGCAACGCCGCCGACTGGCTGACGGCCCACGGCCGCCCGGGCGCAGAGATCGCCGTACAGGACGTCGTCCGCGACACCGCCGGCCAACGGGTCGAGCTCGGCCCCGACGACAGCATCGTCAGCGCGGCGCCCACCCTGGTGGAGGACGGCCGGACCGCCATCGACGCCGCCACCGAGGGCATGCTCGACCCCCGCGACCTGTCCTTCGGCTACGCCTGGTCCAACGGACGGCAGCCCCGCACCATGGCCGGCATCGACAAGCGCGGCCGCCTGCTCCTGGTCACCGTGGACGGCCGGCAGCCCGGCGTCAGCGAGGGCTTCACCCTCGCGGAAGGCGCGGAATTCATGCGCTCCCTGGGCGCGGAGCAGGCGCTGAACCTGGACGGCGGTGGCTCCAGCACCATGGCCGTCGACGGCAGGCTCGTCAACACCCCCTCGGACGCGGCGGGCGAGCGCCCGGTGGGCGACACGGTCCAGGTGCGCAGATGACTTTGTGGTGAGTATGGGACAGCGACACGCCGTCGCGTCGGCGTGTCGCTGTCCCATACTCACCACGAACCGCATGCCCCTACACGAGCAGGTCCAGCCCCTTGTGCCCGATCCCCGGCGCGTTGAGGGCCAGCCAGCCGTGCCCGCGCATGTCCGTACCGGGACCGATCTCCGTGGGATCGACGGACAGCCGCCCACACGCGTAGGCCGCCCTCGCCGTGCCCTCGTTCGGCTCGGCCTCGTCGTACTCCGGGTCGAAATCCTCGTCATCGATCCGCAGGTCCTCCCACGGCAGCGGCTCGCCGACCCACTCGGGGTCGCTCTCCGCCGCGTAACTCCGCCGGATCCGCCCCTTCTCCGCCACTACCCAGACGTCCGACCCGGCCGCATCGTCCTGGAAGAACATCTGCGCCTCGCCGCAGTGCTCACTCAGCCGCTCGACCGCGCCCATCCACTCGTCCCAGTCCCAGCCGATCACATCGACGAGGTTGCCGAAGATCAGCCGCCAGCCGTCCAGCTCAGGGGTGATGAACACCGGCAACGCGCCCCGGCGCCACGGCTTGTCCTCAACATCGGCGCCCTCCTCCAGCGTGACCGGAAACCGGTCGTGCAACCCCAGCGCCTCGAACACCCCCTCGTACGCCGGACCGGGTACCGCGTACCACCATCCGCGCGGTTCCAGCGGGAACGGCTCCTCCCCACTGGCCTTGATCCGCGCGCGACGCTCCAACAGCGTCTTGTCGCGGGCGTCGAGGGGGTCGATCAATCCGGTGGCGAGGAGTTGGCGGAGCCTGTCGTATGCCATGAGCAAGGACCTTAGTCCGAGGGTGCGACAGCACGACTTTCGGCCACCTCCAGTATGGTGACCCCGTGAAGAGTCTGCTGCGCCGATGGTGGACGACGGCTGCCGCCGTGGCCGTTGCGCTGATCGGCGCGCTGCTGCTGGCAGGCCAGATCAAGCACGTGTGGGACGGCCACGCCGAGTTGGCCGCGCTGCGCGCCCACGGGCTGCACGCACGGGCCGAGGCGTCCCTGTCCACGACCTGCTCCCAGGGCCGGGGCATCAGCTGCGAGACGTCATCGGTGTGGCTCGATTTCACCGATGCCGACGGCGATTCCATCTCCGCGCCGGAAACGGCGATCGACGGCTCGCTCTACGTCCCGCACGGCGACCGCGACGCCGAGGACCGCGTGGCGACGACCGTCGTCTACGACCGGGTAAACCCCTACGAGGCGCAGCCCGCCGGGGCCCTCGACCAAGGCGTCCTCGACCTGGCGGTCCACCACTGGATCGCCTGGACCCTCGCGCTCGCCCTGCTCGGCGGGGGCATCACCGGCGCCATCGTCGCGTGGCCGCCACCCCACCGACCGGCACCCCGACGCCGCGCCTGACCACAATTCGCGTGCCTCCCGCCACGCCCCCGTGATTCGCTATCCCGCATGGCAAGACTGCGACTCGACCGCGTCCTCGTCGTGGACGTCGAAGCGACCTGCTGGAACGGCCCGACCCCCGAGGGCATGGAATCCGAGATCATCGAGATCGGCCTGTGCGAACTGGACGTCACCACCGGCGAACGCTCCGCCCGCCGCTCCCTCATGGTCCGCCCCGAGCGCTCCACCGTCAGTCTCTTCTGCACCGAGCTGACCACCATCACCCCCGAACAGGCGGCGGGCGGCATCGGCTTCGCGGAGGCGTGCGAGATCCTGCGCGAACAGCACGGCGCCGGACAGCGCGTATGGGCGAGCTGGGGCGAGTACGACCGCGCCCAGTTCAGCCGCCAGTGTGTCGCTACGGACACCCGCTATCCGTTCGGCACCCGCCACCTCAACGTCAAGAATCTGTACTCGCTGATGCACTCCCTCGACCGCGAACTGGGCATGGCCGACGCCCTCCGCCACGCCGGGCTTCCCCTCGAGGGCACGCACCACCGGGGCGTGGACGACGCGTGGAACATCGCGGGGCTGCTGGCGGGGTTGCTGGGCCGCGGGAACCGTTAAGGCCGCGGTCCGCCCCCGGTAGGCTTCTGGCGATCACCGGCGTGGACCTCGGGGGATGAACGTTGACGGACGCGGAGCTTCGCCACATCGACCCGTTCGAAGCCATGGAGCACCTGTTCGCGCGGTGGCTGCCGCGATGGCGCCTGGCGGTCGTCGGCGGCGAAGCTCCACCGGACTACGAGGAGGAGTGGACCGACGCGCCCTCCCTGGCCGAGGTATCGGACTACGGGGCGTTCCCGTCGACCTTCGCCGGCTCCGACGGGCGGCGCCATCCGGTGGCCGTCGAGCGGTTCGACATCGAAGACCCGGACGAGACCTCGGACAGCCCCCTGCACGCCTCGTGGGGCCTGCCGGACGACGGTGCGGAGCGCGCGTTCGAGCTGCTCACCGAAGCAATGGAGTCGGGACCCGACGGCCTGGACCGACGCGGCCGGGCGCTCGCCGGATACCTGGCCGGTTACCTGTCGGCAGACGGTACGGACCTGCTCCGGATCACAGTGGCCGCCGAGCCGGGCGGCCCCGCGCTGGACGATGAACTGCAGCTGCTGGTGCGCTCCGGCACCAGGACAACGCGTCTGGCACTGGCCCCCGCTTCCGTCGCCCCCGAGGCCGACGACGCGCCCCAGTACCGGATCGCCTGCGTCACGACACTGCTCGGCGAATTCCTCCGGATCAACAACACCGACGCGGTCACCTTCGAGGTGACCTTCGGAACTCATGACATCGACCTGAACGTCGCCGACCCCGACGCCGCCTTCCGCGCGGGCTGGGCCGGAGACGAACACTGGCTGATCGCGGAGGAGGACGACGACGACGAAACCGACGACGTCCTCTGGGCACTGGACACCACCTCTCTGAAAGCCGCGCTGACCGAGTCCGAGCTGAACATGGTCGCGGCGGCCCGGGCCCAGACCCTGGTTTGGGAGTTCGACTCCACGACCCCCGAGATCCCCGGCGACGAGCTGGTCTCCTGGCTCGCCCGGGACCTCCTCGAAACGATCGTCACCGAGACCACCGGGGCATCCGGAACCCCGCCCGTCCTCGCCTACGCCAAGAACTTCCCCCTCGAATCGGTCCTGTCCGGCGAGGAGGACTCCTGCCTCCTCCTGGTCGGGGCACAACGCACGGCCCTCATCTGCATCAGCGGCTGACGGCCGAGAGCCGGTCGCGATCTGGCCACGTCGAACCGCAGCCCTCGCAGGTGACCGGTTCACTCGGCGGAGTGATATGAGCACTTTTCCGACGCGCGTCGGCGGCTGGGCTGGAAGTCTCGGCGAGTGTCCGAACTGCGTGCCATGCTGGAGTCCAGGAACACGAGGAGGCGGTGATGGCAGTCATGAGCGTCGCCAAAGCGCGAGTCGACGATCACGAAGGCCCTTGGACGGTCGAGGACGTCCTTGCACTCCCGGAGCACCCGGCACGCGCCCGATATGAGCTCGTGGACGGTGTCCTCATGATGTCCCCCGCACCCTCCTGGGACCACCAAATTGTGTCCTCGGAATTGCACGGCCAGATCAAGGCCGCCCTGTCACGGTCCGGCGCGCCGTTCATCTCGGCCGAAGCGGTCAATGTGACCGGCGAATCCAGACTGTTCATCCCCGACATCGCCATCGTCGACCGCGCAGCCGTCCAGCGCGGGACGCTGGCCGTGCCGCTCGAAGCGGTGCTGCTGCTCGTGGAAATCGTGTCGCCGTTCAACCAGTCCACCGACCGTATCCTCAAGCCCGCGCTCTACGCCCAGGCGAAGGTGCCCGCCTACTGGCGGGTTGAGCTGGAGCCGGATGTGCGGGTGGTCGTACACGAGCTGGCTGTCGACACCTACCGCGAGGTGGCCACGGTCACGGGGCGGGAGTCCGTCCAGGTCGCCGGAGAATTCAGTGTCGACCTGGACGTCGCCGGGCTGCTCGGTGATCTGACGGGCTGAGCAACTGCCTTATCGCAGCAAGGCGGCCAGGTCCCAGCCCCGTATCGTCCCGTCCCGACCCGCGCTGAGGACGACCTGTCGGCCCCGGAGCGTGGCGGTGAGCACAGCTTCGACACCGCCTCGGTGGCCGATCAGCGGCGCGCCGACAGCCGCTCCCTCGGCCAGGTCCCAGAGCCTCACCGTCTCGTCCTTGGCCCCGGTCACCGCGAGAGTCCGGCCGCCGACCTCCACGGTGTCCATGGCGCAGACACGGTCCTCGTGGCCGGCGATCGGCTCGTGGATCGGCTCGCCATCGTCTCCCCCTGACAGCTCCCATACGTACACCTCCCCGGAATGGGAGGCCGCCGCCACAATCGGGCGCACATCGAGCCGTGACAGGGCGACAGCCCGGACCCCCACGTCGTACGGGTAGAGCTCCGTCAACCGCTCCGCCCGGGCCAGATCCCACACATCTATCTGCGATCCGCCCACCGCGACCAGCGAGCGGCCTCCGATCCATGCGGTCGCGAGACTTGTGACGTAATCTTCCTCGCTGGGCAGCTCGACCGGGGCCACATCGGCGGACACACCACGCACCATGACTTCGCCAGCATATTGCGAGCCCGTCACGAACCGCGGTGGCCCCTCACCCCGTACGGTGGCGACGGCACCGAGGTAGGGCGCGTCATAGGTCGCCCCACGGAGCAGCTCGCCGCTCTCCAAGTCCCATATCGCCGGGGCCTGTTCATCGCCGCCACCGGCCAGCACGACGCGTCCGTCGGAGACGGCCACGGCCACCGCGTCGATCTCGTTCTCGGCGTCGGGATACTGCGCGGCAAGCGGATCCTCAGTGAAGGCATACGTGAGCGGCCGCTTGCGCCACACGTCCCGCAACGGATTCCACGTCCACACGGCCCCGTAGAAGTCGGCGCAGACCACCAGCGGACCGTCCCCCGCCTCGACCATGACGAGGTCTGTGATCGGGCACGAGGAAGGTATGTCGCTGCTGAGCAGCAGCGGTAGGTCAGACATGCGACAGAGACTAACTTTGGGCTCCGACACCACCACTCGGCCCGGTGGTCTCGGCGATCCTCCACGACCGGCAGTTCGGCTCGTGCCGCGCCTGTTTGGGGATGAACACGGGCTTGGCCGTGAGCGGTGCGTACAGGCTGTGCAGGGCCTCGAGGGCGGCATCGTTTCTGAGCACCAGGGAGGCCGAGGGCCGGTCGACGATCCGTCGCAACCGTCAGGCAGTGGCACTCCCCACTGGCGAGAGCGGGCCGGAAGTGGTCCGCCGGTTCGTCCGCCGTGGGGTCGACGAGCAGGGAATTCCCCGCAGCTCGAACGCCTGCGCCGTCGACGACCGCCTTACGCGCCTCACCCGTCGCCCAGTCGCCGGGCTCCCTGAGCAGTGTATGGGTGACAGCCGGCCATGCAGCGCCAACGACACTGCCTGCAGCACCGTCGTCTTACCCGAGCCGTTGTGTGCCTCCTGCCGACGGGCCGGCGATGCTTCGCACACTATCGATCCGGGAAGCGGGGCGGCGTGCCCCGCTCCCCGGTGCGCTCTCAGGCGGCCTCGGCGCGTTCGAAGTCGGCGACCTCGCACGGGCCGAGCCAGACCAGCCTGGCCGACACCTCGTCCTCTCCGCCCCTCCGGGTGAACCATCGGAGGGCGCGCTCGGGCGAATTGAGGACGAACTGGCGAGTGCCGTCGATGGTGGTCACGCGCACGGGCCCGTCGTCGAAGGCCATGCCCCAGGCCGCGACGCATCCGTCCTTCACGCCCGCGTCCACCTCGTATTCCTGGACGACAGCGAAGAAGCGGGGCGCGACGCTGACGACTAGATCGCACACCTCTTTGTCGAAGGCTTCCGGGGACGTGTCCGCCCACGGGAACGGGAGCGGGGGGTGGTTCGGGCTCGGTGGGTTGTTGGGGTTCGGTGTCTCCATGTGTGCCTCCGAGAGGTGTCCGTGCCCCCGCTTCGGGCATGCCGGTGCCGGGGCGGCAGGCATGTGGGGGCAGCACGCTTCCGGCTCACGCCGGTCATCAGTGTGTGATGAGCGCGTCACTCACGGTACGCCACAACTTTGTGCACCACAAGTTTGTGGCGTTGCCTCAGTCGTCTGATTGGATGGCGGAACGAGCGCTTGTCAGGCTTTCGTTCGGATTGGAGGGAAGGGGCGCATGGCACTGAGAAGTCAGCCCACCGCGTTCCAGGCGCGACTGGGCGCCGAACTGCGCAAGATGCGTGAGGCGGCGGGCATGACCGCCCGGGAGGCGGCTGAGCGGGTCGGCACCACCTCGGCCCAGATGAGCCACGTGGAGTCGGGGCGTGCGGGCATCAGCGCGGAACGGGTTCGGCAGATGGCGACTCAGTACGCGTGCCTCGACGGTGAGCTGATCGCCGAGTTGGCCGCCATGGCCACGGACCGCGACAAGGGATGGTGGGAGGAGTTCCGCGGAGTCCTGGCCCACCGAGCACTCGACTTGGCCGAGTTGGAGCACAGGGCCAGTTCACTGAGCACATTCGAAGGGGTCTACATCCCCGGGCTCTTGCAGATCGAGGATTACACGCGCGATCTGATGAGTTACGGCATCCCTCAGCCGTCATCACGCTACCTGGAGACGCTGGTCGCCTTCCGCCTGCGGCGACGCGCGGTGCTGACACAGTGCTCGCCGCCCGAATTCCACGCGGTCATTCATGAGGCCGCGCTGCGCACACGCGTCTCCACCCGGGATACCGCGCGCAAGCAGCTCGACTACCTTCTGGCGCAGTCCGAGCAGCCGAACATCACCATCCGGGTGGTCCCCTTCGATATCGACAGGTTCGGGGGCGCGGGAAACTCCCTGCTCTACGCGGCGGGACCGGTACCGAGACTCGATACCGTGTACATCGACGCGCTACACGGCCCTGGCATGCTGGACGCGGAGTCACAGCTCGTGCGCTATCGAGCACTTCTCGACAAGGCCGCGACGTTCTCACTCTCCACCGCGAAGTCGCGCGATTTCATCCACAGCATCGCTCAAGAGCTTTGAAGGGGCAGCACCATGACGAAGTCCGTCGCTTGGCGAAAGTCGTCGTTCTCCGGGCACGGCGAGGCAGACAACTGCGTCGAGCTGGCCGTCGTGGACGGCAAGGTCTGGCTGCGGGAGAGCGACACTCCCACCGCAGCCATCCGCACGACCCCAGCTCACCTCGGCACCTTCATACGCACCGTGAAAGCAGGCGCGCTCGAACACCTCAGCTGAAGTCCAAGCCCCCCGTGCGCGTCCGCTTGAGCTCGAAGAAGTCCGGGTAGCTCGCGAGCAGGCGGGCGCCGTCGAAGATGCGCAGGGCGTCCTCGCCGCGCGGGATGGAGGAGAGCACCGGGCCGAAGAAGGCGACGCCGTCGACGTGAAGAGTTGGCGTGCCGACGTCTTCGCCGACGGGGTCCATGCCCTCGTGGTGGCTCTTGCGGAGGGCCTCGTCATAGTCGGTGCCGGTCGCGGCCGAGGCGAGGTCGGCGGGGAGGCCGACTTCGGCGAGGGCTTCGCGGATGACGGCCTCGGCGTCCTCGTTGCCCTGGTTGTGGATGCGGGTGCCGAGCGCGGTGTAGAGGTCGCGCAGGACTTCCTCGCCGTGGTGCTGCGCGGCGGCGACGCAGACGCGGACGGGGCCCCAGCCCGCCTCCAGCAGGTCGCGGTAGCGCTCGGGGAGGTCTTCGCGGCCTTCGTTCAGGACGGACAGACTCATGACCCGGAAGCGCAGATCGAGGTCGCGCCGGCGCTCGACCTCGAGGATCCAGCGTGAAGTGATCCAGGCGAAGGGGCAGATCGGATCGAAGTAGAGGTCGACCTTGGTGGGGGTGGCGGCGGCGTTCGAAGGTGTGTTCATGCGTGGGACTTTAGCCGTAGGGCGGCCCAGCGCCCTGGGCCATTCCCGGCCTCACCCGGTGGGCCATTTCCGACCGGAGAACGAGGCCGCCGCGCTCCATGGGGGACGAGCGCGGCGGCCACGGGGTCATGCGTGTGCTACTCGACTATCTTCAGGAGCTTGTTCGGCGTGCCCGCGCTCGGGTTGGAGATCTTGTCCGGGGTCGCGCCCTCCGTCAGCGCCTTCGCCACGTCCGCCGGGGTGGCGTCCGGGTGTCCGGCGAGGTAGACCGCCGCGGCGCCCACGACGTGCGGGGTGGCCATCGACGTGCCGGAGATGGTGTTGGTGGCGTCGTCGCCGGTGTTCCAGTCGGAGGTGATGTCCGAGCCGGGGGCGTAGATGTCGACGATGTCGCCGAAGTTGGAGAAGTCGGACTGCTCGTCGGCGTCCGTGCTGGAGGCGACGGTGATCGCGTCCTTGACGCGTGCGGGCGAGCCCTGGCCGGCGTCGGTGGATTCGTTGCCGGCCGCGACGCCGAAGGTGACGCCGGAGTCGATGGCCTTCTGGACAGCCGCGTCGAGGGCCTCGTCGACGGTGCCGCCGAGGCTCATGTTGGCGACGGACGGGCCCTGGTGGTTCTCGGTGACCCAGTCGATGCCGGCGACGACCTGCTCCGTGGTGCCGGAGCCCTGGTCGTCCAGGACGCGGACGGCGACGATCTTGGCCTTCTTGGCGACGCCGTGGTCGGTGCCGGCGATGGTGCCCGCGACGTGGGTGCCGTGGCCGTGGCCGTCGTCGGCGTCGTCGTCGTTGTCGATGGCGTCGAAGCCGGAGGTGGCGCGGCCCCCGAAGTCCTTGTGGCTGATGCGTACGCCGGTGTCGATGACGTACGCGGTGACGCCCTCGCCCGCGCTGTCGGGGTAGGTGTACTTCTTGTCGCCCTCGGTGTCGGCCTGGTCGATGCGGTCCAGGCCCCAGGACGGCGGGTCGTCCTGGGTGGCGTCGATCGAGAAGCGGTGGTTCTGGACGACCTTGGCGACGGCCGGGTCGGCGGCGAGCCGCTTGGCCTCGGTCCGGGTCAGGCCGCTCGCGGAGAAGCCGTTGACCGCGGAGTCGTAGCTGCGGCGCAGGGTGCCGCCGTAGCGCTGGGCGAGGTCCTTGCCTGTGCTCTGCGCCTTGATGCTCTTGCCGCCCTTGAGCAGGACGACGTAGCTGCCCTTGACGGCGTCCGCGGACTGGGTGCCGTAGACCTTGCCCTCGGCCGGGGAGGCGGTGGACGCACCGGCCGGGACGGCTGCGAAGGCACCGGCCGCGACGGCGGCCGCGACGGCGGTGGCCAAGGTGAGTCGACGCGCGTTGAATTGCTTGTGAACTGCCATGACGAGGGATCCTCCTCGTGTGGATGTGGGGGGAAAGTTCGCATTGCAACGGCGCCGGAGCATCGGTGGGGACCCGCTCCGGCCTGACTGGAAACCCTGGCTGATTGACGCGGTCAATTCAAGATCCTCGACCACGTGTGACGTAGGCAACTTCTCTGGCTGCAGAAGGCGTTGGCGACTCAGGGCGGGGGCGGTGACGGGCTTTTTACGTGTAAGGGGTCTCATTCCCCGGGGTAGGGATATCCCCCCTCCTTTCGGTGGAGAAGGCCGCCCGACGGTTCACCGGACAGCAGGATGGGAGGGCGCCCCCGGGCCCCGTACCGTCGACGCGAGGTCGGCGGCAGCGAGTCCGCCACCGGGAGATCTGGGGAAAACCGGAAAGAGGGGACGTCGTGGCGGACACAGGCCGCTTGGACAGGCCGCATGGAATCGCGGCCCGCATGGGCAGTTGGAGTGCCCGGCACCGGTGGACCGCGGTCGGGGGGTGGGTGCTGCTCGTCATCCTCGCCCTCGCCGTCGGGTCGATGGCGGGCCGGGTGGATGTATCGGACGGCGAGTCCATGCCGGGCGAGTCCGGGCGTGTTTCGAAGCTTCTGGACGACGTCGGCATTGAGGACCCGGCCGGTGAAACCGTGCTCATCCAGGCGAAGAGCAAGGGCGTGACGGCGACCGACCCGGCGTTCCGCTCCGCGGTCGACGGGGTGATCGAGGCCGTGCGGGGCACGGGTCAGGTCACCGGCGTCACCTCGCCGTACGACACGAAGACGATCTCCGCGGACCGGCGCTCCGCGCTCGTCCAGTTCGATATGCGCGGCGATCCCGGCAAGGCGACCGACCATGTCCAGCCCGTCCTGGACGCGGTGAAGAAGGCCCAGGGCGCCCATAAGGACCTGCGGATCGAGCAGTTCGGCGACGCGAGCGGTCAGAAGGCGTTCGACGACGCGTTCGGCGACGACTTCCAGCAGGCCGAGTACTCCGCGCTGCCCGTGGCCCTCGGCATCCTGCTGATCGCCTTCGGCGCGCTGGTCGCCGCCCTGCTGCCGGTCCTGCTGGCGATGACCGCGTTCCTGGCCACCACCGGTCTGGTGGCGGTGGTCAGCCACGCCGTGCACATGAGCGACACCGCCAACTCCGTGATGCTGTTGGTGGGTCTCGCGGTGGGCGTGGACTACTGCCTGTTCTATCTGCGGCGCGAGCGGGAGGAGCGGGCGGCCGGCAGGGACGCCCAGACGGCGCTGCTGATAGCCGCCGCCACCTCCGGCCGGGCCATCCTCGTATCGGGCTTCACCGTCATCGTGGCGATGGCGGGCATGCTCTTCACCGGAATCGCCGAGTTCAAGGCGATGGGCCTGGCGACCCTGCTGGTGGTGGCCGTGGCGATGATCGGCTCGGTGACGGTGCTCCCGGCGCTGCTGTCGCTGCTGGGCGAGCGGGTCGAGAAGGGCCGGTTGCCGTTCCTGGGGCGCGTCAAGCAGAAGAGCAACGGCGAGAGCCGCTTCTGGCGTGCGGTGCTGGGGCGGGTGCTGCGCAAGCCCAAGCTGTCGGTGGCGCTCGCGACCGGTGTGCTGGTCGCCGTGGCCGTCCCGGCCGTGGGCATGAACACCGCGAACCTCACCATGGACCAGGAGTTCGGCAACTCGCTGCCGATCGTGGCCGCGTACAAGCACATGGACGAGGCGTTCCCCGGCGGGCCCTCCCCGGCCCAGGTGGCCGTCAAGGCCGATGACATCAACGCCGCACCGGTGCGCGCCGCGATCGAGGACTTCCGCGCCGAGGCCGTCGCCAAGGGCGCCTCCAAGGGCCCGGTGAAGGTGATGTACCACGACCGCGAGAACCTCGCCGTCATCGAGGTGCCGCTGACCGGCGGCTCCGACGAGGCCAAGAGCGAAAAGAGCCTGAACATCCTGCGCGACACGGTGCGCCCGGACACGCTCGAGGCGGCGGACGGCATCGTCGACGCCCCGATCGGCGGCTCCACGGCCATGTCCAAGGACTTCAACGACAAACTCGGCTCGGCCGTGACACCGGTCTTCGCCTTCGTCGTCGTCTTCGCCTTCCTGCTGATGCTGATGTCCTTCAGGTCGCTGACGGTCGCCATCACCTCGATCGTGCTCAACCTGCTGTCGGTGGGTGCCGCGTACGGCGTCCTCACCGCCGTCTTCCAGCACGGCTGGGGCGCCGGCCTGGTCGGCGCGGAGGGGGTCGGGGCGATCGTGTCCTGGCTGCCGCTGTTCCTCTTCGTGATCCTGTTCGGGCTGAGCATGGACTACCACGTCTTCGTGGTCTCCCGGATCCGCGAGGCGCGGATGGCCGGGCGGACCACCAAGGACGCGGTGGTGCACGGCGTGGTCACCACGGCGGGCGTGGTCACCAGCGCCGCCGTGATCATGGTCGCGGTCTTCTCGATCTTCGGAACGCTGTCGATGCAGAGCATGAAGCAGATGGGCGTGGGCCTCGCGGCCGCGGTGCTCATCGACGCCACCGTGATCCGCGGGGTGCTGCTGCCGGCCGTGATGTCGCTGCTCGGCGAGCGCAACTGGTACCTGCCGCGCTGGCTGCACTGGCTGCCGGACCTCACGCACGACGAGCCGGCCACGGCGGCGGCGCCGGTCGCCGGGGCGGAGCCGGAGCGTAAATCGGTTGCGACCCGGTAGGGCGGATCCTTACGGTGAGCCGGTCGCGTGGCCTCGTGCCGCGCGGCCGGTTCGTGTTTTGGCGGCACGGACAGCAGGTACGACACACGCAACTCGCAGACGCGACACGCACACGCACACGCGCGGAAGGCACTCACCGATGGGATCTCTGATCGGCGCGTTCATCCGCGACACCCGGGGTCTCGCCCGGGCTGCGTGTGTGAACGCTTCTGTCCTGCTCACCCGCCGCCCGCGGCGCGGCCCCGGTGCCCTGGCCGGCCCGGACGCGCCCAGCGCCTTCCCGAGCCGTTGACCGCTCGTCACTGAGCGCTCGACACCCCTCGATGACCGCTCGCCGCTGAGGCTTTGAAGGCTTTCCGACCTGACGCCTTACGGCTCGCTTCCGCACGCCCTCGGCCAGGGCCCCCGCCAGTCCAGGAATCACTCACTCCGGGACGGGCGGCAGGGCCCGTTCCGCGCTGCTGCCGCCCGCCCGGCTCCGAAAGGACCGCCGGCTGTGGCCCGCAAGCGATATCCATCCCGAAACCCGCGCTGTTCCGAACGCGATCTGACACGCCGTACGCTCTCGCAGAACTTCCTGGTCGACCCGGGCGCCGTCGCCCGTGTCGTACGGGCCGCGCGGCCTGGCCCTAACGGGCTGCTGGTCGAGGTCGGCATGGGCAAGGGAGCGCTCACCGAAGCGCTCGCGCCGCACTGCCGCGAACTCATCGGCTACGAGATCGACCGCCATCTCATCCCCGGACTGCGGCTGCGCCTGGCCGCGCAGTCCCATGTGCGCGTGGTGCACCAGGACTTCCTGACCGCGCGGCCCCCGCTCGAACCCTTCGCGGTGGTCGGCAATGTGCCCTACGCCCGCACCGCCGAGATCGTCGACTGGTGTCTGCGGGCGCCCCGGCTGACCTCGGCCACCTTCCTGACACAGCTGGAGTACGCCCGCAAGCGCACCGGGAGCTTCGGCCGCTGGAGCCTGCTGACCGTACGGACCTGGCCGGACGTCGACTGGCAGCTGTGCGGGCGGGTTCCGCGCGCCGCCTTCCGGCCGGTGCCGCGGGTCGACGGCGGGATCCTGCGGCTGACGCGGCGCCCCCGGCCACTGCTGACGGGCGCGGCCGAGCGGGCCGCGTACGCGCGGATGGTCGAGCTCGGCTTCTCCGGTGTCGGCGGCACGCTGTACGCGTCGCTGCGCCGCGCGCACCCCACCCGGCGGCTGGACCGAGCGTTCCGGCGGGCGGGGCTCGGCCGGGACGCCGTGGTCGCGTACGCGACGCCACGGCAGTGGCTGGTGCTGTTCCAGGAGTTGAGCGGCACGCCGGGCTGACCGGTGCTCAGGCGGTCGTGTCGAAGGAGTTGAGGGTGCGGGTGAAGTCCCGGGTGGACAGCAGCAGCTTGTAGATGATGGCCAGCTCGAAGACGAGCAGCAGGACGCCCGATACGACGGTCCCCGCCACCACCGAGTCCAGGGCGGGTCCGATGATGAACACGCCCATCTGAAACTCGATGCCGCTGATGAGATGAGCGCGGACGCGGTGCCGCGTCAGGAAGGAGCGGCACCGCGTCCACCAGGGGAAGCGGCGGCGGAACTCCCGCTGCAGATCGACGACCACGGGCCCGTCGGAGGTCTCCGGCGCGGTCGTCTCCGCCGTCGCCTCCGCGGTGGTCTTCGTCGCCGCCTCCCCCGTCGCCTCCGCCGCCGTCCCGCGCGCCGCCTCGGCCGCGACGGCGCGGTCGTACTCCGCGTCGGCCTCGGGGTTCTCCCGGAGCAGGTCCTCCATGAAGGCAAGTTCGGCCTCGTTGTGCGCCTCGCGGGCCGCGTCCATCCGGGCCTTGATCTGCTCGCGCATCCCGTGCCGGATCTTGAACGTCTCGAGCGAGTTGATATAGCGCAGCGCGTCCAGGGACGCCACGGCCAGCGCGAGCCAGACGTAGAGCACCTCCCCGGTGCGCTCGTACTGGCCGCCCATCAGCGCGACCGCGCAGACCACGACGCGGATCCGGTCGAAGACGAAGTCCAGCCAGGCGCCGAAGACCGAGCCGGTGCCGGTCAGCCGGGCCAGCTTGCCGTCCATGCAGTCGAAGATGAAGCTGACGTGGTAGAGCAGGGCGCCGAGCAGCAGCCAGCGCCAGTCCCCCTGCGCGAAGCAGGCGGCGGACCCGAGGCCCACGAGGAACGCGCCCCAGGTGAGCTGGTTCGGGGTGAGGCGGGTGTGCATCGCGGTCCAGCGGACCAGCGGCGTGGCGACCGGGTCCACCAGCATGACGGTCCACCACGCGTCGCGCTTCTTCTCGGTGATACGGCGCACTTCGGCGAGTGGCGGTATGTCTGTGCGCATGTCCAACTTCCCTGCGGCGGTCAAGAATTCACCTGACCGTAAGAAGTCGTTAAGAAAGGACACAAGGTCGGCCGGACGCAACCTTTCGCCCGGGGTAACGGTCTCCTGGAGGGAGCGGGTCGATGGCATCGGCCTGTCAGCCCGGCCGGTAGACCGCCAGCCGGAAGGACGTGGTCACCCGCAGCGGGGTGGGCAGGCGGGCCGCCCGGCGGCGTACCTCGGCCTCGTCGAGGTGATAGGCCGAGGGCCCCATGGAGACGGCGTTCTCCGCGTCTTCGGCGGTCAGCGCGACCGTACGGTCACAGGTCGCGGTGCGCTCCAGCCGGAAGTGGCCGTCCAGCGCACGGCGGAGCCGGGCCTCCTTGGCCGCGTCGACCGACAGCATGCCCATGGAGGGCTCGAGTTCGGCCAGATGACGCTCCGTAGGGGTGACCACCAGCAGCGCTCCGCCGGGCCGCAGCACACGGCGGAACTCACCGCCGTTGCGCGGCGCGAACACATTGAGCAGCACATCGACCGAGCCGGTCCGTACGGGCAGCGGCCGCCGGAGGTCCCAGCGCGCGGCGCCAGCGCGCGGGTGGGCCCGCCCGGCGCGCCGCAGCGCGTGCTTGGAGGTGTCCAGCGCCAGGCCGACCGCGCCGGGGGCGGTGTCGAGCACGGCGGACAGGTAGTAGCCGGTGCCCGCCCCGGCGTCCAGCACGGTGCCGCCTGGCGGGCACAGCGGCGCGGCGAGCGCCGCGAGGGCGACCGCAAGGCCCGCGTAGTGGCCGGCCGCGAGGAACGCCGCCCGGGCCCGGACCATGGCGGCGGTGTCGGCGCTCGCGGGGGACGCGGCGCCGACGAGCAGGCTGGCGTATCCCTGCCGGGCGATGTCGAAGGCGTGGCCTCGGGCGCAGCCGAGCGCGGCGGCGCGGGGCCGGAGGCCGTCGCCGCACAGCGGGCACAGGAGGGCGTCGAAGGGTTCGGCCACGGCCGCGACACTAAACGAGACGAGACGTCTCGTGCAAATAGAGAGTCGGGCCGTCCGCCGCGCCGTGCCGCCGCGCTTATCGCTGGTAGCGGGCGAGCACCAGGTTTCCGTCCTTCACCAGTCGGTCTCTCAGCTCCTCCATCCCGATCTCGCCGCCGTAGTACTCCTGCAGCCCCGGCGTGGCGATCTTGTCCTTCCACTCCGGATAGCCGCGCACCGTCTGGGCGGGCGCCGGGCGCAGCGCGGGCGTCAGGGCCGTGCCGGTCGCCCAGCCGTGCTCGCGGGTGCGCAGCGCGGGGTCGGCCAGGGCACGCGTGCCCGTCGGCAGCAGCCAGTCGCCGCGCGCGAGCCGCACCATGTTGCGCGGCCGGAGGAAGAAGTCGATGAAGCGGACCGCCTCCTCCTTGTACGGGCAGTCCTCGGCGATGGACAGCGTCTGCGGACTGACGCCCTGCCGCTGGTCTCCCCCCGGCCCCGCGGGCGCCGGGAGGACGGTCCATGCGAAGCCCTTGGGCGCCTGCTGCGCGAGCTGCTGACGGTACGAGAAGCCGAGCGGCACCATCGCGTACTTGCCGCCGAAGAAGCCGGGCAGGGTGTCCGAGCCGCCCATACCGAGGGTGGTCCGGGAACCCGTGCGGTCGGCGCCCAGCTGCCGGTGGACGACGGCGGGGACCGCCTGGTCGGCGGCGTCGAAGCGGATGGTGACCTTGCCGTCGGCGCCCCGGTGGAAGATCTGGCCGCCGGTGGACAGGGACAGGTTGAGGGTCGCGGAGACGGGCTCCTTGAGCGGCCAGGCCACGCCGTAGGCGCCCTTGCGCGTCAGCCGCTTCGCGACCTCCTCGAACTCCTCCCAGCTCCACGGGTCCTGAGCGGTCGGGATACGCACCCGCGCCGCCTCCAGCAGGGCGCTGTTGGCCATGATCATCCGCGGCTCCTGGAGGAACGGCACGCCGTAGACGCCGTCGCCGAACGTCGCGGTCCCCCAGCTCTCCGGCGGGATGTCCTCCTTGAGGCGCCCGGGCAGCAGATCGGTGAGGTCGGCGAGCGAACCGCCGTACGCGAAGTCCGCGAGGTCGTCGGTGGCGTCGTGGATGATGTCGGGCGGCTCGCCGCCCTCGAAGGCGGTCAGCAGCTGGTCGTGGACGCTGGTCCAGCTGCCCTGGACGTACTCGACCCGGATCTTCGGGTGGGCGTCGTTCCACTCCGCGACCAGCTGTTTGTTCACGGCGATGGATTCCTGCTGCCAGGCCAGCGACTGGAAGCGCAGGGTGATCGTGCCATCGGCAGAGCGGCGGCGCCGCTCTGCCGAACAGGCGGGCAGCAGCGCGGCGGTGGCGGGCGCGGCCAGCGCCCCGGCGAGGAAGTGCCTGCGGCGCATCAGTGCTTCACCGCCCCGGTCAGCACCCCGCCGGTGATCCGCCGCTGGATGACGGCGAAGAGGACGAGGGAGGGGATCGTGGCGAGCAGCGCGGCCGCGGCGAGCGGACCGAGGTCGGCCACGCCTTCCGCGCCGATGAAGTGGGTGAGGATGACCGGCATGGTCTGCTTCTCCGGCGACTTGAGCAGGACCAGGGCGAAGAAGAACTCGTTCCAGGAGGTGATGAAGGCGAAGAGGGCGGTGGCCACGATCCCCGGGGCGAGCAGCGGGGCGGTCACCGAGACCAGGATCCGCGCCTTGCCCGCACCGTCCACGGCCGCGGCCTCCTCCAGCTCGCGCGGTACGGCGCGGACATACCCGGTGAGCATCCACAGGGCGAACGGCAGCGCCCACACCACGTACACCGCCACCAGGCCCGCGAGGGAGTCGATCAGGCGGAGGTTCTTGAGGATCAGGAACAGCGGGATGATCACCAGCACCAGCGGGAACGCCTGGCTGACCACGACCCAGCCGGTGGCCGCGCGGGACAGCGGGGACCGGTGGCGGGCCATGACGTACGCCACCGGGGTCGCGAGGGCAACGGCGAGCACGGCGGCACAGGCGGCGGCGATCAGGCTGTTGGCCGCGGCCTGGAGGAGCGGCTGCTCGTCGAACGCCTGGCGGAAGTTGTCCAGGGTGGGGTGGTCGGGGATCCAGTGCGGGTCGAGGGTGGCCAGCTCGCGGGGCGGTTTGAAGGCGGTGGACATCAGCCACAGGAGGGGCAGCACGAGGAAGCCGAGGTAGCACAGCAGGGCGAGGTACTGTCCGGCGCGGGCGGTGCGGTGCGCGGCCCGCCGCCGGTTCAGGGACGGCGGGTTCGGGGTGCGCCGGTTCGCGGTGCGCCGGTTCGCGGATGTCACGATGGGCCGCCTCACCGGTCGTCCCCCCTCAGCCGCCCGACCAGATACACGGCGAGCAGCACGGACACCACCGCCACCAGGACGCAGCCCATCGCCGCCGCGTAGCCGAACTGGCCGTAGCGGAAGGCCTCTTCGTAGGCGAAGAGCATCGGCAGGCGCGTGCGGCCGCCGGGGCCGCCGTTGGTCAGGACGTAGACCAGCGCGAAGGAGTTGAGGTTCCAGATGAAGCTGAGCGCGCTGATCGCGAGGGCTATCGGCCTGATGGCGGGCCAGGTGACGGTGCGGAAGCGGCGCCAGGCGCCCGCGCCGTCCACCGCCGCGGCCTCGTGCAGCTCACGCGGCACGTTGGCGAGGCCGGCCAGCAGCGCGACAGTCACCTGCGGCATGCCCGCCCAGACGCCGACCACGATGACGGCGGGCAGGGCGGTCGCGGGGTCGCCCAGCCAGTCCTGGCCGGTGCCCAGCGCGTCGTTGAGGAGACCCGCGTCGGGTTGGTAGACGAGCCGCCACATGATGCCGACGACGATCTCCGGCATCGCCCAGGGGACGATCGCGAGGGCGCGCGCCAGCCAGCGGAAGCGGAGGTTCTGGTTGAGCAGCAGGGCCAGCCCGAGCGCCAGCAGGAACTGCGGGACCGTCACCCCGACCGCCCACTGCAGCCCGATGCGGAAGGACTCCCAGAAGAGCCGGTCCTGGGCCAGGTCCTGGAAGTTGAGCAGGCCGATCCACTGGGTGGGGCGGGTGCGGCCCGACTGGGAGTCGGTGAAGGCCAGCGTGATCCCGTACAGAAGGGGACCGACGCTGAGGACGAGGATCGGTATGAGTGCGGGCAGGACCAGGAACCACGCGCCGCGACCGGGCCTCCCGTCCGGCGGTCTGTTGCCTGGCCGCGCCATTGCGGCCATCGATGTCACGGCGAGGGGCTCCTTAGGCTGTGATCGATATGCGGCTCCGCCGCGGGGAGGCTCGTTACGGCGGATCGGGGCGCCCGGTGCGGAAGCCCACGTCATCGTGCGGAGGGTGTGCGGCACAGTCAAGCGTTTGGATCTCCTTGGAACGTACGGAATTTGGGCGCGGCCGCGGCCGCGGCCACCGTCGGCCGCGCCCGCCCCGGCGGCTCGTCGGCGCGCCCCCGGCCGATCAGGGCGCGCGGCAGCCCGCGCGGGGCCCACCGCCGTTGGGCTCCCTGTCAGGCGGCATGATGGGCAGGCGCAAAGGGCGTGGGCCCGGCACAGGCGAGGAGATGGCGGCGCGGTGCACAGAGGAGGCATCGACATGGGGAACACGGCGAACACGACGCTGACCGGGGCGCGGGCACGCGCCGTGCTCAGTGCCGCGCTGCCGCCGTACCGGGCGGGCACCGCCGAGGCGCGGCTGCTGGCACTCGGCGAGAACGCCGTCTTCGCCGTCGACAGCCTGTCCCTGGTGGTGCGGATCAGCCGCGATCTGGAGGTGTGGGACCGGGCCGCGCGGGAGCTCCAGGTCGCCGACTGGCTGGCGCGGGAGGGCCTGCCCGCGGTGCGCCCGGACCGCCGGTACGGCCCGGAGCAGCCCCTCCCCTTCGGCGGCCACCTCGTCACCTACTGGCGGCAGCTCCCCGAGCCCGTACGCCCCGCCGGCCCCCGCGACCTCGGCGAGCTGCTGCAGTTGGTGCACGCGCTGCCCGACCCGCCCTTCGAGCTCCCCGGCCGCGATCTGCTGGGCGGCGTCGAGCGCTGGCTGCGGCTGGCCGGGGGCGCCATCGACCCGGCGGACGCGGCGTATCTGCGGGCCCGGCGGGACGAGGCCGCGGCAGCCGCCGCGGAGCTGACCCCGCGGCTGCCGCCGGGCCCGGTGCACGGCGACGCGCTGCCGCGCAATGTGCACATCGGCCCCGACGGCCCGGTACTGGTGGACCTGGAGACATTCGCGTGCGATCTGCGCGAACACGACCTCGTCGTCATGGACCTCACCCGGGACCGCTACGGGCTCGGCCCGGCCGCGTACGACGAGTTCGTGGCGGCGTACGGCTGGGACGTGCGGGAGTGGGACGGCTGCGCGGTGCTGCGGGGCGCGCGGGAGATCGCGAGCTGCGCCTGGGTCGCCCAGCACGCGCCGGCCGACCCTGCCGCACTCACCGAATTCGGCCGCCGGGTGGCCTCCTTGCGGGACGGCGATCCCACCGTCCGCTGGTACGCGTTCTGAAGGGCTGTCCCGAGGGGCGGCACCCCGAGCGGTCGCCGCTCTTCCGGAGCGTCGCTAATCGGCTTGGGTTTCCTTGGTGATCCCGGGTGTCCGGGACCGCTGCGGAGGGTGACTCGGCCATCCCCGGATGGGAGTGGTGTGGGCATGGCGGTGGAAGCCTGCCCCGAGTCTGGCCCCGTCCGGCCGGTGTGGCCGTTGGGGGGTGCCGATCGCGTTCGGTCCCTGCTGCCTTCTCCGCTCCTGGCTGGGGCGTGTCGGGTGCGTGGGGGTCCGCCCCGCCGGACGCTTGCCACCCGGCGCTCGGCCGGGTGGGGCGGGGACCCTGCGCCGCTTC